>CANQEW010000083.1 GCA_947596085.1 uncultured Clostridia bacterium
CTGCTCAACCAGATCATCCTCGGCAAGCCCGGCGAGTATCTGACCTATAAGCAGGCGATCGAAGCGGGCGGCCGCGTTCTCAAGGGAGAAAAGGCAAAGTTCGTGGTCTTTTGGAAACCCGTCAAAATCACGGAAATGAAGGATGGCAAACCCGTAGAGAAGATGGTTCCCATGCTCAGGTACTACAATGTGTTCCACATCGACCAGTGTGAGAACGTCAAGCCCAAGTATGATGATGCGCTTTCCGCTCCCGAGGATCCCATTGATGCTGCCGAAGCTACCATTGCGGATTACCTGCGCCGCTCTGGCGTGACCCTCGAACACGTCAAGCAGAACCGTGCTTACTACACCCCGGATAGCGACAGGGTCTGCCTTCCTCTGCGGGAACAGTTCCCGAAGATCGCGCAATACTACTCCACCGCATATCACGAGCTCGTCCACTCCACCGGCCATCCGAGCCGTCTCAATCGAATCAAGGCAGGCACGCACTTCCGAGACGAAGCCTACTCCCGTGAGGAATTGGTCGCCGAGCTAGGCGCGGCGATTCTGATGAACGAACATGGCATCGAGACGGAAAGCAGCTTCCGCAACAGCGTCGCCTACATCCAGAGCTGGCTGCGAGCGCTGCGCAGCGACAATCGCATGGTCGTGCTCGCCGCAGGGCAGGCGGAGAAGGCCGTGAAGCTCATCATGAACATGGATCAGATGCAGGAGGCGAAGGCGGCATGAGCGAGAACAATGAGCGCTATCTCATACCTGACGAGCGGAAGGGCGATATCCAGAACAGCCTGCGGAAGATGTGCGCCGTCGCAGCACACATCGACGACTTGCTAAACTTCCTGTACCGGGCCCACTGTGAATACCGCATCATGGGCGGCGATTTCCTTGAAAGTCTGCCCGCCCATGAACTGACCTGCGACAATCGGGGAAATCGACTGATGAAAGGCGACGCCTACATGATCGTCACCGCGCCAAACGGTTATCCCTACTACATCAACGTCACCGCCGACAGCCCGCTCACGGCCTGCGCCGAAGTGTTCCAGTTCATCCAGCACAAACTCTAAATACGGGAGATGAGGATATGATACTTGCTGCACACGAAGCCCCGTACACGCTGATTATCGAACAGGATGATGATCCGCCGAATCCGCGCGTGGAATGGGATACCTTCGGGAAAATGTTCTGCTGGCACAGGCGTTACAGCCTCGGCGACGATCACAATTTCGACAGTCCCGAGGATTTTCTCCGCGATCTCTACCGTCACTCCATCACCGACGGCGGCAAACAGTTGGTTTCCTTCCTCAAATCCGGGAAGGCTCGGGCATCAAAGCTGGAATACAACCCCCATACCAGGGAATGGGATCTGTCTTGCTACTCATATTGGCGGACAATTCTGGGAAATTCGGAACCAGATTGGTACGTCGAGCAGTCCGCCCCCCAATCTCAGCTCAACGATGATGGATGGTTCATGGACTACATGCTCGATGCCCTCACGATCAATGATCTGAAGGAACTCTTGGGAGAACTGACGGATGTGATCATCCTGCCTCTCTTCCTCTACGATCACAGCGGGCTCTCCATTTCAACAGGTTCCTTTATAAGCCGGGCAGTCCATGCTGACTGGGACTCTGGCCAGGTAGGGTACATCTACGCCGATCGAAATGCCATTGAGACGACCTATGGCGCCATCAATCCCGAAACGCTCCGACAGGTAGAAAAAGTGCTCGAAGGTGAGGTGGAATGCTATGACCTGTATCTGCGTGGCGAGTGCTACGGCTATCGTCTGTTCAAAGACGATGAAGAGGAAGACTCCTGTTGGGGTTTCCTGGGAGAAGAATCCGATATGCTGAAAGATCTCCCCGCGTGCCTCCCGGATAAATGCCAGGGACTTATCGAAAAGCTGGAAAGGCAATACTGTAGCGCTGAAAGCTACATGGATGACCTGAACATTGCATGATATAGTGGAATGCGTGACAGGCGATGGGGCAGCGAGGGTTCAACTCCTCGGAGGAGGCAGAACCCTCTCGGTCATTCATGACGGGCAAGCATGGAATTGCGTAAATATGTGCTCCAATAAATGAATTGTGTGAGTTTTTGAATCTAGGAGGATTTGGCCCTTATATGTCTCAAATGATTAAAAATAATTCTGTCTTTCTCAATATTTTCATGTTGATTTAAGCAATCATTTTTGTTATAATTGATGTTAAAATTGGAGAATGTGAGGTGTACAATAATGGAAAAACGTTTTTGTTTTGTTGTTTCCCCCATTGGAAAACCAGATTCCCCTGAACGAAAGCAAGCAGATATTTTTCTCGATTTGATAAAAGACATTGGAGAGCTTCATAGTTTGGAGGTGAAACGCGCAGACGAATTCGTTGGTTCAAATGATATTAATGATGACGTTATCAACAAAATCCAAAATGCTGATTTGTGCATAATTGATTTAACTGGCACAAATCCAAATGTAATGTATGAGTTTGGAATGAGGTATCAAACAAGCCTTCCATATATTGTTTGTGCAAAATATGGTACGAAGCTACCTTTCGATACAATTACCAAAAGGACTATTTTTTATAATGATTTAGATAGCACAGCCGAATACAAAAAAATAAGAGAACAGATCCGCAAATATATAGAAGTTTTTGAGAGTCAAGGTTACCAGTCCACGGAAACTATAACCTCAAAAGATCTGTATGGAATGTTGCAAACAGTAATCGAAAAACTAGATAACATGAATAATTTATCGGCATGTGCAAATAACAGCAAAAATGATTGGGCTTCTCCCACCTCGGCAAATGTCGATGATTTGTTACGCCAGTTAGAGCCATCTGAAGCGTTTCGTTATGCATATTCGACAAATCAAATAGAATTAGCAGAGAAGTTGCTTGAATATTGCAGAAATCAGCCCTTTGAATATTTTTTTAATAAACTGTGTGCATTATCAATGCGCGGTTCTGAAAAGGGATCAAAAGAATTGGAATCATGTCTAAACGATCACATCGATACAATGCCATTATCTCAAGTTATTGAGGCAATTGGAAGCCTCGTAACGTGTTATAATCGACATGATTCAGAAACAACACACATGGAATCCATGGAACGGCTTTTGGAAATAGCACTTAGTAGGGCCCAAACAAACAGAGACCGCGCCGCTATTCTCAACCAAAAACAGCGTCTACTGGCTGGTGCAAATATGTTTGAGGAAGCAGAAAAAGTTGCGAAAGCAGCAACAGAACTAAATGATGAAGAACCTGCTTACTTTTATAATTATGCCACTATTTTAAAAAAGTTAGGTCAATCGTCATTAGCGCTCGATAATGCGAAAAAAGCCGTAAAGCTTTCGTCTGAGGAAGATGCAGACTGTTTAGAGCTATTGTGTAAACTGCTCAAAGAATCTGCGGATCCTGCTAATACAGAATTATTCGAAATGTATATGCGTAAATTGGAACAGGTTAATCCGTTTAAAGCACGACTAATTAGGTTGCAATGAAGTGATGAGACAGATAACGAAGTTACAGATTTGTAAAATTTATAGAAAGGATTAATAGGCGAGATTACTGATCATTGTTGAGCTGCTACAGAAGGGGCATAACACGTCTGTTGACGGTTATGCCTTTTTGGTACAAACCTTTTTCCGATGTGAGGAAGGCGGTTGTTCTTTCACTATTGTGTTTTAATAAGGAATTCGGTTATGAAAATCGTTAGCTATAATGACTACGAGAAATGGACTGGCATGGGGTAGAGGATTACCGCCGCCGCAAAAGAACAGAAGTCTGACCGAAATGTGCAATTTGTAAGTCCTGTTCGTAGACATATATTGCCAACCTTAGTGACAACATGATTGAAAAGAGTCCTTCTGCCCATTTACGCAAGGTGCGCTGTGTAAGGTGGCAATAGGGGTTCAATGCGTAATAAACGAATCCCGTGAACGGGACAGGTTTTGTGTTGTTAATTCCCCAAAATACGTCCGGCTTGGCAGCCCCTCTGCCATCACCGGACGCAGCTCTCACCCCATAGGAGCGGTTCCATTATAACATGGAGCCGCTCCTTTTTCAACCCGTAAAGGAGGCCTGCATGTCCACAAATCACGTTCACATCTCCTTCCACAACTCCAAGCTCGGCGCTGGCATCCCCTCTGTCAATCTTCCCGTTGGCTGCACCTGCCGTCCCGATGCCCCTTGCTTCAAGAAGTGTTACGCCCGCCGAGGACGGTTCAGCTTCGCCCGCAACCGTGTGCTTCTCGAAAACAATCTGGACATCTGGCGCAACGACCCCGAACGGTACGAAAACGACATCCTCCACACCGCCTACTTCCACAACTTCTTCCGCTGGCACGCCTCCGGAGACATCCCGGACATGGATTATCTGAAAATGATGGTTCGCGTCGCACAGCGCCTTCCCAAAGTACACTTCCTCGCATTCACCAAGAAATACGATCTCGTCAACGATTACATTTCCCTCAAAGGTTCCTTTCCGGAGAATCTGACAGTCGTCTTCAGCGCATGGGGCAATTTCCTGCCCGAGAATCCTTTCAATCTCCCCGTCGCCTACATCCATTTCAAACGTGAATCCGCACCCATTCCCTCCAATGCTCGGAGCTGTCCTTCCTACTGCGGCGATTGCGTCTCCAGCGGCATGAGCTGCTGGGATCTGAAGCCCGGCGAATGCGTCGCCTTCAACGAACACTGACCACGGCAACACAGAAAGGAGCATGTCATGGAACAGCACTTCATTGATCCCCTCCCCGATTTCCTCCATCCCTTCCTCGAAAGCCGTGTCCATCAGGTGCAGTTGGAGGTGGAGCGTTTCCCTCAGCTGCACCCTCGCTATGCGCAATTTCACGAAGAGTACAGGCGTCTGCGGACGCAGTTTGAGGCCGCACACCCAGAATGCAAGATGGAGCTCGGTGAGCTCCTGACAATAATGGATACGCTCGCATGGGAATTGGGTATCGAGGCCTACAAGCAGGGAGCGACGGACTGCGCGAAGCTGCTTCACTATCTCCTTGGTCATGAAGAATCAAACGAAAAGGAGGCAATCAAATGAGAGCTTGGAAGCAGCGCACCTATTATCATACCTGTCCCTACTGCGGCGCCAATCTCGATCCCGGTGAACGCTGCGACTGTGAGCGCAATGACAGCAAGGAGGATGCCTGATATGGGATTCATCGCCACCGACGACCGAAGGCTGGAGCAGTTTCTCTTCGTCCACGACATTCGCTTCCATCATCAAACGAAAGACGAATGCGGTCGCACCTCCTGGCACTACTTCGATTCACCTGAAACTCGCCGCGTCATCCAAGAATACCGCATGATCTGTCAGCGCCGCATCGCGCGGAAGGAGGAAACGCATGAGTGATCTGATTGGAACCTTCCTCAGCCATCTGATCGCTGAGGAACACTCGGAGAATACGAAGCTGCAGTACGGTGGCGTATTGCAGCGTTTGGAAGGTTGGCTGGTGGAAAACTACCAGCTTCCGCTGGATACGGAGCACATTGCTCAGGTCACGGGGCTCATGCTTACGGAATACTACCAGAACCTGCACACCCGTGGGCTGGCCATCTCCTCCCGCAATAATTATGTCGTGGCGATCAAGGAATTCTTCGAGTTTCTGATCGATGCAAACGTCATCGCGACCAATCCTGCTGATGTTCTCCATTGCGTCAAGGAGAAAAAGAAGAAACCCACCTCAGATACGCACATGTACTCTGACGATGAGCTCAAAGCACTCATCACTGATGTGCTGGGCGGAGGCAAAAGCCGAAATGACCTGCGCGATGCCGCGATCGTCGCCCTGATGTTGGGCAGCGGCTTGCGCGCGAGCGAAGTGTGCAGCCTGAACGTGTCCGCGCTCGATGGCATCCGCACCGGCCTCATCCACTGCAAGCGCAAGGGCGGCAACTGGGAGGATGTCCATGTGGCCCAGTTCGTGAGCCACCATGTTGAACGTTACCTGTTGACGCGCCGTGGCTGCAAGCCTGACGAACCGCTCTTCATCTCCCAGAAGGGACACCGCATGACCCGCAACGCGCTCTGGAAATCCCTCGCCACCAAGCAACGCCAGGCCAACCTTCGCACCGGCCTCCATCGCTTCCGCCATACCTTCCTCTCTGATACCCAACGCGGCGGCGCCGCCCTCGCCCGCGACCTCGGCGGCCATAGCAGCGTTCGGATCACCAACACCTACCTGCATTCAACGCCCGAGGAGCGAACGAATGCGGTCAATAATGTTGGCTATGCGAATCTGCTAAAGTAATACGGTCAACTGATCAGAATGCAAAACTCCACCAGAACGTATTGAATCGATACTCACCATATACTATGTTTTTTGGCGCTTATTATATAATTCATCATATAGCTCTATTGTCCGCTGCTCCAAGTCAGGCTCCTTTATTTCATAAATGTCAGTGGAATCCAAGGGAATATTTATTTTTAGATATTCATGTAGATTCCTTTTAATTTCTTTTTTTTGCGAGTATTGGCTAACCATTAATACCTTTTGGAAACAAGGAGCCGGCGTATTATCCATAGAAAGGGAAAGCATTACACCAATGCCGAAATGGAACTTCTTTTTAATTTTCTTGATAAAAGGTAGAATGATGATGCCTTTATCTTTTAATGTTCCCGTACTCGTGAAATATATAAACGTATAATCATAATCAGCAGGGCTAACAATTTTCACCGAATATTCATATGAATTATGCTCGGCTGTTGCTGAGAGAAATCCATTCTCTGCCTTACATTCTGTTTTTATTATCATAAAATCAGTGTCACCCGTGTCCCTATCTAGTGACTTCGCAGTCTTATAAAAATGGCAATAGTAAGTCATCTTAGTGTACTGATCTAATCTTTTTATATGCGTCGATGTGCGATCATAGGATGATTCAACATCGTCTGCGATTAGGCTGCCAAACAGATCCAAAATATCAGAAGATTTTGCATTATACAGATTCATTAATAAAACAACACTTGTGAATAACGGATCTGTTTTTCCTTGTTCAATGCGAGTAACGGTTCTTTGGCTAATAGTTATCTCTTCGAATGCATCCTTTTCTTGCTTCTTGCTTAGATTGCGTTGATGTCGAAGCGCTACCAACGTTTCACTAAGTTTTTGGCGAATTGCGTCCCTACCTTGCTTCATGACATCTTCCTTCTTTCATGCCTTTCATGCGACAAATTTGTCCAGCACGGACAAATTTGTCCATATGGACATATTTGTCCATATGGACATATTTGTCTATAAACCTCTATTGACTTCTCCTTCCATTTATACTACACTATCGGCATCAACGAAAGGAGGTCCTGCCGTATGGAGAGCAATCCAAATGTCTGCCGTACGTCATCCTTCGGTACCATTAGGATCGGCAACGATTCCTGAATGGTTTACGGCAGACTACTTCAAGGCCAGGATGAATACAGAAGTTTCTGAGTATTCTACCCATCGACCAAGAAGGAGGTTGCCATGAAGAACCGTTTTCATTCCTTTGGCGTTGTGGTGCTTG
Organism: uncultured Clostridia bacterium; assembly: GCA_947596085.1. GTDB lineage: Bacteria > Bacillota > Clostridia > Christensenellales > Aristaeellaceae > SFTH01. Next base: position 7,503 of record CANQEW010000083.1, read on the forward strand.
GACTGATCATTACGATGATCGCATACAAGCTGTTCCTCAACGTCTACATGATTTCTGTCGGCGGGATCACAGGTCTGTGCGTACTCGCCGAGGCACACCTGGAAATTCCGTACACGGCCAGTCTGGTTATTCTGAACGTAGGCCTATTCGTCTGGGGATTGCGAGTCAAAGGATTCTCCTATGTGGCACGATCCTTTACCGCAATGGTCGCTCTTGGCCTTCTTTTGGATATACCGATACAGCTCCCAGCAGAAATGCAAGTTCGTTCTCGCGTGGTTGCAATGATTATTGGTTCTATCCTCTCCGGTGTAGGATATGGACTAATCGTATCCCAAGACACCAGCACTGGTGGAAGCGACTTACTGGGTATGATTGTCACCGAGCGTTGCCCACAACTCTCGACCGGCATTGTGATGACTTGCTTGGATTTGCTTGTCATCATCGCGAGTGGCATCATGGAAGGTGCTCAAAATTTCCTATTCTCGCTGGTTGCTGTGGGCTTGTGCAACACGAGCTTAGATATCGTCGTCTGCCTTATCCGGCGGACAGCGATGCCGATCTGGATGCAGACAATCGGGCATTATTGTATGGTGTTTCGAAAGCGAGTCACCCAGACAAGAGTTGCTGTTAACCCATATGCGTTGTCTTTTGAGCTATGTATACTATTTCTTGTCTTTTACAAAATCTTACTCTTCGCAACGGAGCAAAGAATTATTGCAGTTTAATACCCCATTTGCTGCCAGAACACGAAAAAGTGTCCTGGCAGTATTTGCTTTATAAGTTTGAACAAAACGAGCCTAAACAGGTATATTATAATATCACAAGTGATAGAAACATAAATCTGAGGGATCGTTTTGTTACAGAGTAATTATATCATTATTTTGCTGAATAAACAAGGTTAAAATAAAAACTTCATAGGGATTGCGCGCTTACCATACCTCTTACTCCGCTTAGATTCGCATAGAATCCATTTGACTTTGTTAGACTCAATTTCGCATATTCTCGGACGCATTTATATACGTGGTTTGTTGAGCGGTTGCAATGCTTGCCTGTGCTAAACCAAAATCAAAGCGCCTGCGAGGAAGAAACAGTAATTCGCTTCTTCCAATGGGTGTATGTTTTATTGAGATGTTTTTACACAGATCCACACTCACCATCATGGTACACATAATCTAAGCCGACCGTATCATGTAGGAAGATTGTTTTCATTACACTTGAATGTGTTTCTAAAAACTAAAACGTTAAAATGCGTATAGGCGCGACGTTCGGATTCAGCGGATCCGAACGTCGCGGTCGAGTAATGCTCGATTCTGGAATCTTATCAGGATTTTCAACCAGTTGTCATTGTGAAGTCTTGTGCAGGACGCTTGAAGTAAACGGTATTTTTTCGACCCGGTTTTGTGCAATTCTGCATAGAGCATGTAGGAGAATCAATCCAAAACGGGTGGAAAAGTGGGTGCAGGACGTTGGGCTTTCCCCTTCGGAGTTTCATTTTAGCATTTGCGTGAGGTCACGAAAATAATGGCATGAGAAAAGGCCCCGCCGGGGTGGCGGGGCGGGCGGGGCGGTTAATGCTTTTGCCCGATATCATGTTTTTTTAATTCTATCGCAATACTGTACTGTTTGCGCTTTGATGCAAATATACCGACCACTGTCGAATAAAATCACACACTCTAAACTATCAGTGTAATCGAACCATATATACAGTATTTGCGAAAGCGCATTGGCAAACTCTTTTTCTACCGGGAAACTTGCTTGGGAATTAGGAATATGTCCGTGGATATCCCATGATATGATGTCATTAAAAGATAATTCGCCGTCTATTTTTCGGGACTTAATTTTAAATGACAACCGTGGCTTTTCAGGGCAGTCCAAGATTATTCCCATAATGTACGCATCGTGCAATAAATATTCACCATCAATCAAAAGGCATACATTTTCTGGCAGAACCTTTTGAGCCTTGATTGTGCAATCCATTGCGATACGCCATAATTTATCCTCAAGATCATCTGTCGCATTGAAAAACGCTTGGGCAATGGCATCAAGGAACATAATCAACCTTCCTTTGTATTAATAAAAAGTCACATGCGGATAATATGCGCCGCCACTCAATAGATAAGCACCGAAAGAAAGTAATCCTGTGAGTACACCTAAAACTCCCTTCGCTACACCTCCTCCAGAAAACGTAAATTTTTGTTTCCGGCTTCTAGATGTCTTCGGAGCCGGATTTGGAAGTGGCGCTGGAGTACGACCAGGCTCTGGTCGTGGAGTTGAAGAAGGGGATGGCGTAAGTGATGGTGTTGGCGCTGGGGTTTTGTCATTATTGCTCCAATTCCACTTATTTAAATCTTTCAATTTCTGCCGTACCCATTTCGGAGGATTTCCGTATAATTTATCATGCACAGTCCCATCGGCATTTTGTGCAAATTCATCACCTCCATCACGCCAAACATGAATATGTCTTGTAGGGAAATTATCTATTCTAAAATACCATCCTTTCTTTAACTCAAAATTGGTGCCGCTATTTCCATCGGCATCACAATACATTATCGGGCAACTAAAACAATACTCAAAGCAGTTATTTATTCTGCGCGATACAAAGTCCCACGTGATGTCGTCCGCATTCACGAACCGATCCCAACTCGGATTGTAGTACCTACTCCGCAGATAATACAGCCCGGTCTCCTCGTCGTAGACGTACCCCCGATATCGGAAGGGATTGTCCACGCCCAAGGTGGCCGCCATCACGCCCGTGCAGTCCAGCAGCTTGCCCCACGCATCGTACTCATAGTTTACCACCGATACGCCGTTCTTGTCAAGTATGCCCACAATATCTCCCTGCAAATTGTGGATGTAGGCGTATTTCTCTCCATTGTACTCCACAAATACGGGACGGCTGTCCGCATCATAGAAGAAGTGTAGGTTCTTCTGCATGGGCTGCTCGGTCTCGAAGTCCGTGTAGTCAATGGCCATGTGGG
>CANQEW010000084.1 GCA_947596085.1 uncultured Clostridia bacterium
GTTTTGCAGTTACATTCTATCACTTGGCTCTCTGTTTTTCTTCCTCCTTCTGTTACCTATCTATTGTATCAAAACAGAATTTTATTGAAGATACAAAAAAGTTGAGTTGGATTGCTGAATGATGGATGGACAATGCTGGGCAGGAAGGGGGAGAGATAGTGGCGGCTGCTTTGGGATGAAAAGCGCGGTTTTTCATCCCAAAGGAACGCCGCCGCGGCCCGCGATTTTGGTTTGTGTGAGTTCGATTGTGAAAATAATGGGAGTTTTGGGCGCGGGCCGCTGGGGACGGGGGCTACGCTGGGCGCCGCCCAGACCCGCTCAAGGGTCTTCGACCCTTGAGAATCCCGGATGCTGCCGCGCTGGAGCGCCGCGCTCTGCGTCGCAGGCCGTCATCGGTGAAGCGCGACGGTTTGTGTTCGTGGCCGCGTCCCAACACGCAGAAATCTGGCGCTTGAATCTATGGCGCCAGATTTCGTCGCTTTGTACAGTCTGCCAACTGAAACGCACCGCAGGACTTCCGGCTCTTGAATCAATGGAGCCGGAAGTCCGTCGCTGAAATGCGGCAGCAGGAGGCAGCCGGCCCTGCCGGCCTAGTGAAGGATCAGGCTTACGCCGGTCATTTCCTTTGGCTGGTCCAGGCCCATCATGTCCAAGAGCGTCGGACACAGGTCGCACAGGCGGCCGGTGGGGCGGAGCTGCTGCTTCGGCTTGGCCGGGTCGATCACGATCACCGGCACCGGATTGGTGGTGTGCGCCGTGAACGGGCCGCCGTGGATGGGGTCGATCATCTGATCGGCGTTGCCGTGATCGGCGGTGATGACGCACTTGCCTCCCTTGTCGAGGATCGCCTTGACCACGCGGCCCACGCACTCGTCGACGGCCTTGACCGCCTTCATCGCCGCCGCCATGATGCCCGTGTGGCCCACCATGTCGCAGTTGGCGAAGTTTAGGATGATCACGTCGTACTTGTCCTCGTCGATGCACTTGATCACCGCGTCGGTGACCTCGTAGGCGCTCATCTCGGGCTTGAGGTCGAAGGTGGGCACCTCCTCGGACGGCGGGGACGGGATCAGGATGCGATCCTCGCCCGGGAATACGCGCTCCTCGCCGCCGTTGAAGAAGAACGTCACGTGGGCGTACTTCTGCGTCTCAGCGATGCGCAGCTGCGTCTTGCCGCACTTGGACAGGTACTCACCCATGGTCATGTGCAGGCTCTCCGGTGGATAGGCGATGGTCACGTTGGGCATCGTCGCGTCGTACTGGGTCATGCACACGTAGTGGAGCGGGAAAAAGCCGTGCTTGCGCTCAAAGCCGGTGAAGTCCGGATCGACGTAGGCGCGGGTGATTTCGCGGGCGCGGTCGGGGCGGAAGTTGAAGAATACCACGGAGTCATTGGCCTTGATGGTGCCATCGGGGTCGATCACGGTGGGCAGCATGAATTCGTCGGTCAGGTGCTTGCCCGTCTCGTCGATGACCTCATAGGAGTCTTTGATGGCCTGAACCGGATCGTCGGCTTTGATGCCCTCGGCGCAGACCATGGCGTTGTACGCCTTCTCCACGCGCTCCCAGGCGAAGTCGCGATCCATGGCGTAGAGGCGACCCATCACGGTGGCGACCTTACCCACGCCGATCTCCTTCATCTTCTCGACCAACTGCTGCACGTACTCCCAGCCGGAGTCCGGCGGCACGTCGCGGCCGTCGAGCAGGCAGTGCACGTAGACCTTGGAAAGGCCGCTGCGCCTGGCCATCTCCAGCAGGCCGTAGAGGTGCTCGGTGTGGCTGTGCACGCCGCCGGGGGAGACCAGGCCGATCAGGTGCAGCGCGGAGTCGTGCTTCTTGCAGTTCTCCATCGCGTCCAATAGGACCTGATTCTTGAAGAACACGCCGTCTTCAATGTCCTTGGTGATCTTCACCAGCATCTGATAGACCACGCGGCCGGCGCCGATGTTGGTGTGGCCGACCTCACTATTGCCCATCTGGCCGTCCGGCAGGCCCACGTCCAGGCCGGAGGCGCCGATGGAGGTTACGGAATACTTTGCCTTGAGCGCGTCGATATTCGGCGTGCCCTGCGCCAATATGGCGTTGGACTTGGGATCGTCCGAGCCGATCCCAAATCCGTCCAGAATCAAGAGCGCGGTCGTGGCCATCAGTAGTTCACCACCTGGGAGAACTTCTCCGCGGAGAGCGACGCGCCGCCGATCAGGCCGCCGTCGATCTCAGGCTGCGCCATCAGGCCCTTGACGTTGCCGCCGTTCATGCTTCCGCCGTACTGAATGCGCATCTTCTCGGCGATATTGCGGCCGAACTTGGCGGCGATGGCCTTGCGGATCACGCCGATGGTCTGGTTCGCCTGCTCGTCGGTGGCGGTCAGGCCCGTGCCAATGGCCCAGACGGGCTCGTAGGCGACCACGATGTTGTTCAGCTCCGCGCCGCTCAGGCCGTGCAGCGCCATCTGCGTCTGGTAGGTGACGATCATGTCGGTGTAGCCGGCCTCGCGCTCGTCCTTGAGCTCGCCCACGCACACGATGACCTTCAGGCCCGCCTTGATGGCGGCGGTCACGCGCTGGTTGACGGTCTTGTCCGTCTCGCCGAAGTACTGGCGGCGCTCGGAGTGGCCGATGATGACGTACTCGACGCCCGCGGCCTTGAGCATGTCGGCGCTGAGCTCGCCGGTGTACGCGCCGGAGGCGGCGAAGTGTACGTTCTGCGCGCCCAGATGGATGTTGGTGCCATCAATGATGGGCTTCACGGCCGAGAAGCACACGGCGGGAGTGCAGACCACCACGTCGCACTTGGCGTTCTTGACCAGCGGGATCAGGTCGGTGACCAGCTGCGCGGCCTCGTCCGGGGTCTTGTTCATCTTCCAGTTGCCGGCGATGATGGGCCTGCGGGCCGGGATCACGCGATCCTTGAGGCACACGACGCCGGGCAGCTCCTTGCCCTCCAGGAACTCGAGGGAGGCGCCGCCGCCGGTGGAGATATGGCTCATCTTGTCAGCCAGGCCCATCTGGGTGACCGCCGCGGCGGAGTCGCCGCCGCCGATGATGGTCACGGCGCTGGATTCGGCCATGGCCTCGGCGATGGCGAGGGTACCCTTGGCGAAGTTCGGCATCTCGAAGCAGCCCATCGGGCCGTTCCAGACGATCGTGCGGGCCTTCTTGACCTCCTCGGTGAACAGGGCGACGGTCTCCGGGCCGATGTCCATGCCTTCGAAGTTGTCGGGGATGTTGCGGGAGTGGGCAGTAATGCGCTCGCAGTCGTTGGAGAATTCGGAGCCGCAGACGTTGTCCACGGGCAGCAGGAGCTTCACGCCCTTCTGCTCGGCCAGCGCGATCAGCTCCTTGGCGAGATCGATGCGCTCCTCGTCCAGCAGGGACCGGCCCACGTGGCCGCCCTGGGCCACCTGGAAGGTATAGCTCATGCCGCCGCCGATGATGAGGGTATCGACCTTGTTGATCAGGCTCTTGATGACGCCGATCTTGTCCTTGACCTTCGCGCCGCCCAGGATGGCGACGAACGGGCGCACCGGGTTCTCCACGGCATTGCCCAGGAACTCCAGCTCCTTGCCGATCAGGAAGCCCGCGACCGCCGGCAGATACGCGGCGACGCCCGCCGTGGAGGCGTGGGCGCGGTGCACGGTGCCGAACGCGTCGGAGACGTAGATCTCGGCCATGCTCGCCAGCTCCTTGGCGAAGGCGGGGTCGTTCTTCTCCTCCTCGGCGTGGAAGCGCACATTCTCCAGCAGGATCGCCTTGCCGGGCTCGACGGCGGCGGCCAGCGCCTTGGCGTCGGGGCCGATGACGTCCTTGGCGAGCTTCACTTCGAAGCCGAGCTTCTCGCTCAGGCGCTTCGCCACGGGGGCCAGGGAATACTTCATGTTGAACTCTCCCTTGGGGCGGCCCAGGTGGGAGCAGAGGATGACGGCGGCCTTGTGGTCCAGCAGGTAGCGGATCGTCGGCAGCGCGGCGTTGATGCGGGTCTCATCGGTGATGTTTTGCTCAGCGTCCAGCGGCACGTTGAAGTCACAGCGCACGAGTACCTTTTTGCCGTTGACGTCGATATCTTCAACGGTCATCTTGTTCAGATTCATAAAGCGTTCACTCCTTATCCAAGTTTTGCCTCTATTCTAGCACAAATTGCGCCGAAAGAAAAGTTAGTTTTTCCGCATGAAGGAGCATATTTTTGGTTTTTCGGCAATTTCTTGGGCGATTACATGGAAAACTAAACAGAAAGCCCGATTGATTTAACGATGAACTGTTATAATCCATACGCGGAGGGATGTACGAACGATGAGTGATGCGATCCTGCGGCTGCGCGACGCCGCGTTTCAATACGATGGGGCGGAGGACCGCGCCGTGGACGGCGTGAGCCTGGACGTGGCTCCCGGCGAGTTTTTGGCGATCCTGGGCCGCAACGGCAGCGGAAAGAGCACGCTGGCGCGAATGCTGAACGCGCTGTTGATTCCCACCTCCGGCGCGGTGGAGGTGGGGGGCATCGCGGTGTCCGAGGAAAACGCCTACGCCGTGCGCGAGATCTGCGGCATGGTGTTTCAGAATCCGGACAACCAGATCGTCGCCACCGTGGTGGAGGAGGACTGTGCCTTCGGGCTGGAAAACCGGGGCGTGCCGCCGGAGGAGATCCGCCGGAGGGTGGACGAGGCGCTGACTGAGGTCGGGATGCGCGAGAGGGCGCTCGCTTCGCCGTCGATGCTCTCGGGCGGCCAGAAGCAGCGCATCGCCATCGCGGGCGTGCTGGCGATGCGGCCGAAGGTGATCGCCTTCGACGAATCCACGGCCATGCTCGACCCGGTTGGCCGCCGCGACGTGTTCGAGCTTGCCCGGCGCATCAACCGGGAGGAGGGCGTGACGGTGGTGTGGATCACCCACTTCATGGAGGAGGCTGTGCGCGCCGACCGGGTGATCGTCATGGACAGGGGGAGAATCGAGCTCGAGGGCACGCCGCGCGAGGTGTTTTCCAACGTGCAGGAGGTGCTCGCCCTGGGCCTGGACGTGCCGGAGATGATGAAGCTGGCGCGCGACCTGCGCGCGGCGGGGCTGGACGTGCCCATGGATACCCTCACGGTGGAGGAGATGGCGGAGGAATTGTGCAAATGCGGAGCGTGATCGAGGTTCGGCACCTGACCCACGTCTACATGCCCGACTCACCCTTCGAGGCGCGGGCGCTCGACGACGTGAGCCTCACGGTGAACGAGGGCGAATTCGTCGGCCTGATCGGCCACACCGGCAGCGGCAAGTCCACGCTGGTGAGCCACCTGAACGCGCTGGAGAAGTCCGAGCCGGGCACGGTGTTCGTGCGTGGAATCGACCTGGGCGCGAAGGAGACGAAGCTCTCCGACGTGCGCCGGGAGGTGGGGCTGGTGTTCCAGTACCCGGAGTACCAGCTCTTCGAGGAGACGGTGGAGCGGGACATCGCCTTCGGGCCGGCGAACCTGAAGCTGGACGAGGAGGAGATCCGCCGCCGCGTGCGCGCGGCGATGGAGCTGGTGGGGCTGGACGAGAGCCTGCGCGAGGCCTCGCCCTTCAATCTGTCGGGCGGCCAGAAGCGCCGCGTGGCCATCGCGGGCGTGCTGGCGATGAACCCGTCGATCCTGATCCTGGACGAGCCCGCCGCGGGCCTCGATCCGGCCGGGCGGCGGGGAATGCTGGAGCTGATCCGGGGCATTCACGAGAGCGGCGTGACCGTGGTGATGGTTTCTCACTCCATGGACGACGTGGGCAAATACTGCGACCGCCTCTATGTGCTCTCCCATGGGAAGATCGCGCTGTCCGGCGCGCCCGCCGAGGTGTTCGTTCACGGCGAGGAGCTGCGCGGCATGGGGCTGGACGTGCCCGAGTGCGCGAAGCTGGCCGCCGCGCTGCGCGCTCGGGGATTCGATGTGCCCGGGGGCGCGTACAGCCGCGCGGACGTGGCGGCGGCGATTTTGAAGCGCTTTGGGAAGGGAGGGGACGCGGAATGATGAACGTCACCATCGGCCAGTTCTTTCCCGGCGACTCCTTCCTGTACCGCCTCGATCCCCGCACGAAGCTGATTCTGACCGTCGCGCTGATCGTACTGGTGTTCATATCGAGGAGCTTCATCGGCTTCGCGCTGATCTTTCTGTTCGTGCTCTGGTGCGCGTTCTCCACGAAGATCGGGCTCAAGTACATGCTGCGGGGCTTGAAGCCGCTGTTCGTCATCATCGCGCTGACCTTCGCGCTGAACCTCTTCCTCATGCGCGATGGCGAGACGCTGGCGCGCTGGGGCGTCATTCAAATCACCACGGGCGGCGTGCGCACGGCGGTGTTCATGGCGGTGCGGCTGATTTTGCTGGTGCTTTGCTCGCAGGTATTGACGCTCACCACCTCGCCGATCTCGCTGACCGACGGCATGGAGTCGCTGATGCGGCCGCTGTCGAAGATCGGCTTCCCGGCCCACGAAATCTCGATGATGATGTCCATCGCGCTGCGCTTCATTCCTACGCTGATGGAGGAGACGGAGAAGATCCGCCGCGCCCAGATGGCGCGCGGCGCGGACTTCGAGAGCGGCAACCTCATCCAGCGCGCGCGGGCGATGGTGCCGCTGCTGGTGCCGCTGTTCGTGAGCGCCTTCCGCCGCGCCGACGAGCTGGCGATGGCCATGGAGGCGCGCTGCTATCATGGCGGCGCGGGGCGCACCAAGATGAAGCAGCTGCGCTTCCACTGGCGCGACGGCGCGGCCGTGGGCGCGATTGCCGCGATGTACGCGCTGATGATCGCGTTCAACGCGCTCGGGGTGGCCTAGATGCGGCGCATCCACCTGATCGTCGAGTACGACGGCACCAACTACGCGGGCTGGCAGCGCCAGGCCAACGCCATGACGGTGCAGGAGAAGCTGGAGGCGGCGATTTTCAGGCTCACCGGCGAGACGGTGAACGTCTCCGGCGCGAGCCGCACCGACGCGGGCGTGCACGCGCTGGGGCAGTCCGCGCACTTCGATACCGAATCCCGCATTCCGGCGGACAAGTTCTGCTTCGCGCTCAACACGATGCTGCCGCCGGACATCCGCGTGACGAAATCGGAGGAGGTCTCCCCGGAGTTCCATTCGCGGTTTTCCGGCAGGGGAAAGCGCTACCGCTACCTGATTCACGCCGCGCCCCACGCCAGCGCGCTGGGGCGGCTGACCCATGCCCACGTGATCTACCCGCTGGACGTGGAGAAGATGCGCGCCGAGGCCGCCGACCTGATCGGCACCCACGACTTCGCCGCCTTCGCGGCCAGCGGTTCGGTGGTGAAGGATACCGTGCGCACGATCTGGCGGGCGGAGATCCGGCGGGACGGCCCGGAGATCGAGCTGATCGTCGAGGGCAGCGGCTTCCTCTACAACATGGTGCGCATCATCGCCGGCACGCTGATCGGCGTGGGCAGCGGCAAGCTCGCGCCCGGAGCGTTTCGGCGCGCCATCGAGAGCGGGAACCGGCTGGATCTGGGCGTCACCGCCCCGGCCCACGGGCTCACGCTGATGGAGGTGTTCTACGATGCAAAATCCTGACTTCTGGCGCGTGCTGGACGAGCTGATTTCGGGATCGGAGATCGTGATCGACCGCCCGCGCGGCTCGCGGCACCCGAGGCATCCGGACATCGTGTATCCGCTGGACTACGGCTACCTGGACGGCACGACCTCCACCGACGGCGAGGGCGTTGATGTCTGGCTGGGCTCGGGCGGGGCGCGCGACCTGCGGGCGATCCTCGTGAGCGTCGATTTGGAGAAGCGCGACTCGGAGATCAAGCTGCTACTGGGCCTGAATGCGGCCGAGATGGCCGCCATCTACGACTTCTACAACGCATATCCCGGAATGAAGGCGCTCCTGATCGAGCGGGAGGCGGAGCAATGACCATCACCAACGCCATGCGGCTGCTGAAGCAGGCAGGCATCCCCTTTGAGACTTCGGAGTACGAGGTGGACGAGAGCGATCTCTCCGGCGTGCACGCGGCCGAATCTCTGGGCGTCGATCCGGACTGCGTGTTCAAGACGCTGGTCGCGCGCGGTGAGAAGCACGGCCCGCACGTGTTCTGCATCCCCGTGGCCGAGGAACTGGACCTTAAGAAGTGCGCCGCCGCGGCGGGGGAGAAGAAGATCGAAATGATCCACGTGAAGGAGCTTCTGCCGCTCACCGGCTACGTGCGCGGCGGCTGCTCGCCCGTCGGCATGAAGAAGAGGTTTCCCACCACGCTGGACGAGACGGCGATCTTCTTCGACCGGATCTATGTCAGCGCGGGCCAGCGCGGCGCGCAGATCATCATCAACCCGGAGGCGCTGGCGGAGTACGTCGGCGCGGATTTCGCGGACGTTACCAAGGGATAGGGGCGAAATGCATGAAGGCGGTCATCTTTGATTTTAACGGGACGCTCTTTGACGATACGCGCTTCCACATCGCCGCGTGGAAGCGCTACATGCGCAAGCGCTTCGGCGTCGAGCTCACGGAGGCCGAGGTGCGCGCCCAATTCATCGGCCCGAACAACTCGGCGATCTTTCAAAGCTGGTTCGGCGGCGGCTTCACGCCGGAGCAGGCGCACGCCTGGTCGCTGGAGAAGGAAGAGGAGTACCGCGCCGCCGTGCGGGAAGATCCCGAGAATCTGCGCCTGATCGACGGCGCGCCGGAGCTGTTCGACCTGTTGACGGAGCAGGAAATCCCCTTCGCGCTGGCCACGGCCTCGGAGCGTCCGAACGTGGACTTTTACCTAAACGATCTGGGGCTGGCGAGGTGGTTCACGCTGGATCGCATCGTCTACGACGAGGGAAAGCTCGCGAGCAAGCCCGATCCGGCATTCTATCTGGAGGCGGCGCGCAGGCTGGGAATCGATCCGGCGGACTGCGTGATCTGCGAGGATTCGCTACCTGGCATCGAGGCCGCGCGGCGCGCGGGGGCGGGGCGCATCGCCGTCATCGACCGCACCGTGCCCCGGGAGAAGCTCGAGGCTGAACCGGGCGTGTCCGCCATCATCCACGATTACTTTGGCTTTGAACCCCTGTTGCAGTAGTTTCCTAACAGAAAAATCATTCACAAATCCAAAAATATATGCTATAATAGCGAATGTATAGTATACAACGCATTTTTGCGCATCTGCCCGGTCTCCGGGCGAGGAAAGAAGGAGGAAGAACCATGCAATATTCCCGCGAAGTTGAGGAAATGGTATGCGTCGCCAAGGGTCCGAACCACGGCCCGGCGCCCATCCCCGAGGAGGGCCAGTGGGTGCAGGCGAAGGAGATTACCGATATCTCCGGCCTGACCCACGGCATCGGCTGGTGCGCTCCCCAGCAGGGCGCGTGCAAGCTCACGCTGAACGTCAAGAAGGGCGTCATTGAGGAGGCGCTGGTGGAGACCATCGGCTGCTCCGGCATGACCCACTCCGCCGCCATGGCCAGTGAAATTCTCCCCGGCAAGACCATCCTCGAAGCCCTGAATACCGACCTCGTCTGCGACGCCATCAATACCGCCATGCGCGAGCTGTTTTTGCAGATCGTCTACGGCCGCACCCAGTCCGCGTTCTCCGACGACGGCTTGGTGATTGGCGCCGGTCTGGAGGATCTGGGCAAGGGCCTGCGCTCCCAGGTGGGCACCATGTACGGCACCAAGCTCAAGGGCACCCGCTATCTGGAGATGGCCGAGGGCTATGTCATGGAGATCTTCCTGGACAAGGACGATCAGGTCTGCGGCTACAAGTTCCTCTCCCTCGGCAAGATGATGGACGCCATCAAGAAGGGCATGAGCCCCAACGAGGCTTACGAGAAGAACATCGGCACCTACGGCCGCGTGAAGCCCGAGGACGGCGCGGTTCGCTCCATCGACCCGCGCAAGCAGTAATAGGAGGTGCGCATCAATGGCTCTGTTTGAAGGATACGAGAGAAGAATGCCTCAGATCCAGCCGGTGCTCGACAAGTACGGCTTCAAGGATTTTGACGAAGTCAAGGAATACAACCTGTCCAAAGGCGTGGATGCCTATACCATCACCGAGGGCATTCAGCCCATCTGCTTCGAGAACGCCAAGTGGGCCTACACCCTGGGCGCGGCCATCGCGCTGAAGAAGGGCGTCAAGACCGCCGCCGAGGCCGCCGAGTGCATCGGCGAGGGCCTGCAGGCCTTCTGCATCCCCGGCTCCGTGGCCGACCAGCGCAAGGTGGGCCTGGGCCACGGCAACCTGGCCGCGATGCTGCTGCGCGAGGACACCGAGTGCTTCTGCTTCCTGGCGGGCCACGAGTCCTTCGCCGCCGCCGAGGGCGCCATCGGCATCGCCCGCAACGCCAACAAGGTCCGCAAGACCCCGCTGCG
>CANQEW010000085.1 GCA_947596085.1 uncultured Clostridia bacterium
CCCCTGCCGGAAAATCTCCACCCTTTCCCTTGACAGCCCCCTCCCTCGCTGTTACCTATGATTGACGCCAACAGACATTTTCTCGCCGAAAATTCTGGAAACCCCTTGCCATTTGGGTGTTTGTGGTATATAATGGCGGTGACAGAGTAGGGTTTGCTTCGTTAAGTGCCGCCAAAATGGGGAGTTGTCTGGTGGACGAAGGCAGAAGCCGCGGTTGCAGGCCCGCACCCGCTGAACCACATAAGGCAGAAAATCAAAAACCTCCTTATGCAGCGAAGATTGAAGGCCCAAAGGGCTTTCAATGCCGCCCGGAACGGGCGGCCGTTGCGCTCGAATTCTGAATTTGAACGCGGCACCCGTGCAAAAGCTCTGAAAGGAGGTTTTTTCATGTCCAAGGAAGTCGTCAACTCCACGCTGTTTCCCCATCCCTTCTCCAAGGCCTACTGGGTGGAGGCCGCCAAGGAGCTCAAGCGCACGCGCGTGTTGATCTTCGCAGCGCTGATGATCGCGCTGCGCGTGGTGCTCAAGATGGTGAGCATCCCGATCGGCCTCGATCTGCGCATCAACACCGCGTTCTTTATCAACGCTTACGGCGCCGCGGTCTTTGGCCCGGTGGTGGCCATCGTAGCCGCGGCCATTTCGGATACGCTGGGGTGCCTGCTGTTTCCGACGGGCGTGTACTTCTTTCCGTTCATCTTCATCGAGATTGCCGGCTCGCTGATCTTCGCGCTTTGCTTCTATCGGGCGCGCATCAGTTCCGCGCGCGTGATCCTGTCCCGCTTTGGCATCGACTTCTTCGTCAATATCGTGCTCAATACGCCGCTGATGTGGCTGTATTACAAGCTCGTGATGGGCAAGTATTACGCCATCGTCGATCTGCCGCGCATTGCCAAGAATCTGGCCATGTTCCCGATTGAGTCGGTGCTGCTGATTCTGTTCTTCCGCCTGGTGATCCCGCCGACGAAGAGTCTGGGCTTCATTCAGAGCGACGTGGAGAAGCTGAAATTCACGAAGAAGAACGTCACGCTGCTGATTGTGCTGTTTGTGCTGGGCGTAGCAGCGGTGTTTGGCTATTCGGTGTACAGCTACAATACTACGTCCCTGAGCGCCAGCTATTCGTCCGAGCAGCGTTACGAGCGCAATACCGCCATGCGCGACATCGTGGCGGAGAATGCCGATCTCGGCGACGCGACCGTGGTGGCCGTCATCGAGAGCGCGACGCCCAAGTTCCGCGATCCAAACGTGACTTACGAGGTGGCGATCTATACCGTGGATGCGGCGGAGCTGGAGAACAACATCGCTGAGGCGAGGGAGGCCGATCCCGAATCGACCTACGGCCTGGATACGCTCAACGGCTATTCCCGCTCGCCCGCCAGCAAGGATGACGCGCTGGTGAGTGTAGGCCATGCGACCATCGTGGTGAACAACAAGACCGATGAGTTGGTTTCCTACGTGGATGACATCGAGTGAACAAGCGAAGACGTGGGCGGAACCCTTGCGGTTCCGCCTTTCAATATCAAAGAAGCTGCTACGCGAACATGCGAAGCAGCTTCCTTGATGCACTATAACTTATAGAAGGCCAAATTCGCTTTTGCGCGGAACGGGGCCTCTGCCGTTTAAACGGAGGCATACCGTCAATTATTGGAGAAAGGAGAATCCGACAGAGAAACGAACCGTCCGCAGCCAATGTGGCGTGGACGGTTCATTTTGTACTAAAATAACCCTAGTTCTTAGTTTTGGAAGTCTCTGTGGAAGAGGCGGAACCGCTCTTACCGCGTGCGGATTTGCGAGAGGATTCATCCTTGTCACGCGAGGAATAGCGATCCCCATAAGGATCCAGATATCGGTTGCCGTAGCCATAGCCGTATTTGCCGTAGCGGCCATACTTCCCGTATTTTCCGTTGGAGTAGTAGTAATACTTCCCACCGTATTCGAGATCGTCGTACTTGTTCAGCACGGTGCCGAGAATGTTGCAGCCAGTCGTCTCGATCTGAGCGTAGGAGCGTTGGAAGAGGCCGCGCGACACCGTGCCGCTCTCCACGACAAACAGCGTGCCATCGCAGACGGTCGCGATCTTCGCGGCGTCGATGATGGTGCCGACCGGCGGCGCGTCCACCAGCACGATGTCAAACCGATCCGCCAGCGTATTCAGCAGATTGCCCAAGCGGGGCGTGTTGAGCAACGGCAACGAGTTGGTAACGGTGCGCCCGGAGAGAATCATCGAGGCGTTCGGAATGTTTGTGGGTCCGATGACTTCTTCCAACTTGCAGCGGCCAGCCAAATAGCGGGTGAGTCCGGGGTATTTGCTGTCGCCGTCCGCGGTTTCGATGCGGATGCCATAGGTGCGCTGCAGGGCGGACGCGCGAATATCCGCGTCCACCAGCACCACGCGCATTCCCAGACCGGCAAAGGCGCGCATCAGGTTCATGGCAATGAAACTCTTGCCTTCCTGGGGGTGGCAGCTCGTGATCATGATTTTCTTGATATCGCCGCCCGCGAAGGAGAGATTGGTGCAGAGCGTATTGAAAGCTTCCTTGGCCTGATATTCGAGCTGGCCGAAGCGCTTAATTTCAAAGGTAGGCATGGCAGCGGTCAATCCCTTCCGTCATTGTTGTGGTAGTATCCGTAGCCGTATCCATAGCCGGATTGCTTGGAGCGGCGGTTGCCATCGGGCACAACGGCCAGCGGCGCGGCTCCCGTGTACTTCATGAGATCCGCCGCGGTCTTGATCTTGTCGTCGCGCAGATAGGAAATCGTGAGCAGACCGGCGCAGATCAGAGCCCCCAGCAGTGTGCCGACGCACAGAATCAACATGCGTCTCGGGCTGACGGGCTTGTCCGGTTCGAGCGCCACGGAGAGGGAAGTAGGCGTCTCGGAGAGCATCGTATCGGCGATGTATTGCTTGCCAACCTTGGCAAATTCGTTCGCGATGACCGTTGCTTCCTTCGGATCGGGGGAAGTGACCGTGATAAACAGCGCGCGCGTATCGCTCGGATTGGAAACTTCCACAAGTCTCTGAAGTTCTTCAACGGTGTATTCGAGTTGGAGGTTATCGATGACCATCTGATTGACCTCCCAGGTGCGGAACACCAATTCGTAGTCGGAGGTCAGATAGGTGCCGATCTGCAGGTCGGACAGATCGAGGGCTGAATCCCGGGAGTTGACCACGTAGAGCTGCGCGGTCGCCTCATACATCGGCGTGGCGATAATGAAGGCATAGATAAAGGCGAGAACCAGGCCCACCAGTCCGGAGAGCACAAGCAGTTTGAATCGCCTCAGGATAAAGTGCATCAAATCGAACAAGTCGATTTCGATTTCTGAATTCTCCTCGTTGAATGCGACGGCAGCGCGTTCACGCTCCATTGTCAATCCTCCTTGGGGCCACGAACCGTGCGGCCGTTTTGTTGAGAAGCGGCACCGGCACCTTCAGTGAGTTCGG
The DNA here is from genome assembly GCA_947596085.1 of uncultured Clostridia bacterium. Taxonomy (GTDB): domain Bacteria; phylum Bacillota; class Clostridia; order Christensenellales; family Aristaeellaceae; genus SFTH01. The sequence continues at coordinate 3,440 of CANQEW010000085.1, forward strand.
AATGTCCGTTGCAGGCTGGGCTTATGCCCTGGAATCACTGAAGGGCCGGGCCTATTTAAGGTTTGTTATTTATTCGCTCAGAAGGGCGAAGACGAGCTCGTTGGTGGCGCCAGCTTCCAGGATGGCCTGGGGCAGCGTGACAGCAACTTCGCCGCCATCGACGACGGTGGCGTCAATGGGGGTCCAAGCGACGTTGCCCGCAGTCAGAACGCCGATCAAAGCGACGATGACGTCGCCGACCTTGTAGTCCTTGGTCAGACGCATGTTGACGGTCACGTCACCGATGGAGCCGGTGTAGTTCACATCCGTGAACGGGAACACCTCGTCCAGCTTCAGGCTGCCAACATCGACGTTGGGCACCTTCGCGGCGATCTCAGCCATCGCGGTAGCGCCGAAGAACGTGGGCAGATCGCCAGCCTCAGCCGCCTTTGCGATATCATCAACCACAGCCTTGGTGGTTTCGGTAACCGCAACGGGGGTCACTGCGAAGTCCGCCGGAACTTCGGCACCGGTGGAGCTGGTCGTGCCAGTCACCTTCGCATCCGTCACATCGCCAACGGCGACGCTTTTGGACGCAGCAAAAGCGCAGCAGCCGAGCATGAGCACGAGAGCCAGCGCGATGCTAAAAAGACGCTTGTTCATTGCAATGCACTTCCTTTCTGCATCCAAGACAAATGCTGGATGCGATTTGGCATACCATTAAGCCCGCTAGGGCATTCCGAACATTAGGAATCGACTGGATCATACAGGGCATCGATTTGCACCTGGCGCAGCGAGTTTTCGTCGGGATAGAACTCCATGAAGCCGCCCTCGCCGATGCGATTCTCGCCCTCGATTTCAACGATGGAGTTCACCTCGTACCGACTCGCCTTCTCGGCAATATTGTAGAAGGCGCCGCGGCTGAGATCCGTCAGCAGGTAGGGTTCCATCACATCAAACAGCGTGCGAACGAAGCCGGGATCCTGTTCCACGCGCGCCCGCAACACCGGCGCAGCCGCGCGCAGGTAGTTGCGCTGCCGCACGAGGCGCTCCGCGTTGGTGCCGTCTCCGATCTGCATGCGCGTGCGGGTGTAGTATTCCGCCTGCATGCCGTGCAGCGTGAGGGTCGTTCCGGCGGTCATCGCCGGATCGAGGGAGGAAAAGTCGTCCTCCAGCGTGACCTCGACGCCGCCGAGCGCGTCATTGAGCGTGGGAATTCCGTCCATGCTCATGCGCATGTAGTAATCAATCGGCATGTCGTTGAGCAGTGCGCTCACCGCGTCAAGAACCATTTCACAGCTCCGTTCCCCGCCGTCTGCAAAGGCGTGGGAAAGGCAGATCTGTCCCTTTCGAGTGCCGGTTTCCTGGCCGACCAAATTGAGCACTTTGAGATCCACCATCGTGTCCCGATTGATTTGAATCACCGATACGGACTTTTTGTTGTCGTTGACGGCGATCAGCGCCAGGAAATCCGCCTGGCCGCCATTCCGATAGGCGGCGGAACTGGATTGATCCACCGTGCGATCAATGCCCACGAGCAAAATCGTCGTCAGTCGGCCATTGAGGCGATAGAGCGTGCCGTTCTGTTCGAGCGTGGGAATTCCCTCAAAACGTGCGGATGGATCTCCAACCGTGGCATACGCGGGCAACAGCGCCTGCAGAAGCATCGCCAATGCGATCGCCAGAAGAGCGCGCCTGCGAATCATCTGTCCATCCACCCCCAGAATTCCACCGCGTTCCGAATTAAAATCGCGGGAACGCTCGACAATAAACCGAAGACATTGAGGCTTCCACCAAGAAAGCACCGCAATGCCCTCTTCCGCACTCTGTTCAATTCTACAATAAGAACATAAATTTGTCAAGTTTTCGAAGCAATATCTGGAGGGAGTTTTATAGATTTTTTTTGAAATATTTTTGTTATGAAGGTGAAAAAATCGCAAGAATGTGGCGCGGCCGTGAAAGCTGTGGTAGAATGATAAAAAACGCTGCAAGGGGGAAAGCGCATGCTCTGTACGGCGGAGTATTCATCGCCCCTCGGGGTGTTGACGCTGGCTGCGGACGGCGAGGCGCTGGCGGGACTGTGGCTGGAGGGACAGAAGTACTTTGGCGCCGGGTTGGAGATGGCACCTGGCGTCGCGCCGGCGTTCGCGCCGGCGTTCGACTGGCTCGACCGCTACTTTGCGGGAAAGCGGCCGTCGCCCGATGAGCTGACGCTCGTCCCACGGGGCACGGCCTTTCAGCGGGCCGTTTGGGCGCGGCTGCGCGAGATCCCCTATGGGGAATGGACGACCTACGGAGAACTGGCGCGAGACCTGCCCGGCGGAGCAAGCTCGCCCCGCGCGGTGGGCGGCGCGGTGGGGCACAACCCGATCTCGATCATCATCCCATGCCACCGCGTGCTCGGCGCGGACGGCGGCCTCACCGGCTACGCCGGTGGCGTCGAGCGCAAGCGCTGGCTGCTGGCGCACGAAGGCGTTTCTATAAAATAGGTAAAAATCCAGGCCGTCGGGCGCTATTTCATATACTTTTCGATCGCCTGGCACAGATCATCAATCGTCTGCTGATCCCCCTGCTGCGCGGCCTCCAGTATGCAATGTTTCAGGTGGTCCTGCAGGATCAGCTTGCCAGTGTTGTCGATGGCGCTGCGCACCGCCGCGATCTGCACCAGCACTTCGGAGCAATCACGCCCCTCCTCCACCATGCGCTTGACGGATTGCAGATGCCCGATGGCGCGGGACAGGCGGTTGAGCACCGCGCGGGTGTTCTCGTGGGTGTGGGTGTGGTTGTGGGCGTGATCGTGGGAATGGGGCACGCCGTGGGCGTGCAACCAGGCGTGATCGTGGGCCTCCGGATGGTCGTGGATGTGCTCGTTGCTCATGGGAATCACCTCGCCATCTATTTTACGATAGTTTTTTGGCTTTTGCAAGCGGGCCGGGGGGATATTTCGCCGGGACGCGATTTTGTGCGCAAAGCGTTTTGACAAACGCGCCCGCATGCGGTATAATTTGTGCGGAGACTGAAATACTGGAAACGCAAGGAGACATCGCTATGGATCACAATGAGCACGAATATATGCACGCACACGGCATCCCCCACGAACATCCGCACGATCATGAACATCCGCACGACCACGAGCACTGCCCGGGTCAGGAGGGCTGCGGCCGCGCCTGCGACGGCTGCGCGAACGTCGATCCCAAAACGGAGCTGATCGCGCTGATGAAGTACATGGTCAACCACAACGCCGCCCACGCCAACGAGCTGGCCCAGCTGGCGGAGAAGCTGCGCGCGACGGGGGAGACCGTGGCCAGCGAACAGGTGCTGCAGGCGGTTTCGGACTTTGAGAAGGGCAACATGCGCCTCAGCACGGTGCTGGCGGCGCTGAATGCGTAAGGAGGCGAGGGCGAATGTGCCTGTCCACGGTGTATAAAAATGAAAAGAATCCGGACAACGTGGTTCTGCAGAACGTGATGCTGATCCGCTGTGAAGGCGGCAAAGTGACGCTCACGGACATTCTGGGGCGCGAGGCCGTGGTGGAAGGCGAGGTTCAGTCGGCTGATCTGACCGGGGGAACGGTCGTTCTGCGCACGGCGAGCTGAATCGGATGGCGGGGGAGGCGCACCCCCGCCATCCATCTGGAATTGGGAAAGGAGGCTGCCCATGGCGCTCTACGAGGTGGTGCGGGAGATTGAGAACAGCTGCGCGAACAACCAGATGCGCGACGTGTTCTTCGACGAGATCGAGACCGACGATCCGCTGGAGGTGGTGCGCGCGCTGCTCAGGGACGAGCGGGACGCGAAGCTCCGGCTCGAGGAGCACGACGCGGAGAGCTTCACCGTGTTCGCCGAGTGCGCGGGGATTACGCAGAAGTTCCTGTTCACCAAAATTTGACGAAATTATTGCCGGAATTCCCATGAAGCGCTTGCATGGGAAGGGTTTTTGTGCTAATATAAAATAGTATAATAGGCTGGATATAGGTCCGCCGGTTACACACAAAAAATCAAGGAGGGAACCAAACATGACCGTTCCGGAGATTCTGGAAGAGCGAGCCGCATTTTCCTTTGAGGTATTCCCACCCAAGACCGACGTCGGCATGGAGAAGCTGTGCAGCGACGGCGGCGTGCTGGATCATCTTTACGAGCTGAATCCCGATTACATCTCCTGCACCTATGGCGCGGGCGGAACGAACGTCGGCAAGAACCTGGAGGTTCTGGACAAGATCAAGAAGGACGGCAAGGCCATCCCGGTGACCCACTTCACCTGCATCGGCAACACGAAGGAGGGCATCAAGGAGCAGCTGGAGAACTATCTGGCGCACGGCATCGACCACATGCTCGCGCTGCGCGGCGACCTGCCCTACGGCTGGACCGGCACCGGCGGAGATCTGCACTACGCCACCGAGCTCGTGGCCTTCGTGCGCAAGACCTTCGGCGACAAGTTCAGCATCGCGGTCGCCGGTTCCCCCGAGGGCCACATCGCCTGCCGCAGCCTGGACGCCGACATCTCCTTCCTCAAGCAGAAGCAGGACGAGGGCGCGGATTACATCATGACGCAGCTCTGCTGGGACATGAACGCGTTCCGCAAGTGGCTGGAGAAGATTCGCGCCGCCGGCATCTGGATGCCCGTGGATGTGGGCATCATGCCCGTGCTGGACATCGCCGCCACCGTCAACATGGCGCTGTCGCGCAATGGCTGCGTGATGGACCGCAAGCTGTGCGAGATCATCTCCAAGCACTGGATCTTCCCGAATCCCTTCGCCCCCAACGAGAGCGAGGAATCCATCAAGGCCAAGAAGGCTTCCTTCAAGGAGGCGGGCATGGAGTACACGATCCAGCTGATCGACGAGTACCGCGCCTGTGGCATCGACGGCATCCACCTCTATGCGCTGAACAAGTGGGAGGACGTGACCCGTCTGGTGAAGGAATCCGGTATCAAGGACATCATCTGATAAAGTGAGAGCGCTGTCCCGGCGGCTTTGCCGCCGGCGGCGGCTCGGGAGCGCGCAATGACACATACCATCGCGGTCGCCGGCAAGGGCGGCGTCGGCAAGACGACCACCTGCGGCATGATGATCGAATACCTGTGCAAGAAGGGCGACGGCCCCATCCTCGTGGTGGACGCCGACGCGAATTCCAATTTGAACGAGGTTCTGGGCGTGGAGGTCGAGGCCACGCTGGGCGACATCCGCGAGGAGATCGCCCGGGCGGAGATGGCCAAGGACAACCCGATCCCGCTGGGCATGTCCAAGGCGGACTACGCGGAGATGAAGTTCGAATCGGCGCTGATCGAGGAGGACGACTTTGACATGCTCGTCATGGGCCGCACCCAGGGCAAGGGCTGCTACTGCTATGTCAACGGCCTGTTGCAGACCCAGATGGCCAAGTATTACGGCAATTACCGCTACATGGTGATCGACAACGAGGCGGGGCTCGAGCACGTGAGCCGCGGCATACTGCCCCATGTCGATACGATGCTGCTCATCAGCGATTGCTCCCGCCGGGGCATTCAGGCGGCCGCGCGCCTCGCCGAGATGGTGCGCGATCTGGAACTGAAGCCCGGACAGATGAAACTGATCGTCAACCGCGCGCCCGGCGGCCAGCTGAACGCGGCGGTTCTCGAAGAGATCGAGCGCCACGGCCTGGATCTGGTCGGCGTTCTCCCGCAGGACGAGACCGTGTACGAGTACGACTGCGAGGGCAAGCCCAGCGCCAAGGTCCCCGAGGACAACCCGGTCAAGGCGGCGTTGCGCGAAATCATGGCAAAATTGGGACTGTGAGAACTGTGTGAGACTTTAGAACTAGGGGGATACGATTATGGCTTTCAATCCGAAGAAGCAGGCGTTCAACGCTTCCATCAACGCCGTCACGCTCGGCGCGGGTGAGAAGAGCATTGTGGTCGGCGGCGAGAACACGCTTCCGTTCTACACCTTCGACGCTCCCATGGCCAACAGCCCGAAGATCGCGCTGGAGATCAGCGACGACGGCATGGCCTCCCTCCAGGTGCCCGGCATGAAGGCCGCCTTCGAGGGCTGCGCCACCGTGGCGGACATGGCGAAGAAGGCGGAGAGCATGCACGGCGTCTCCGCGATCTGCCTGCACTTTGAGGGCGCGGACCCGAACGGCAAGAACAAGTCTGTCGACGAGTGCGTCGCCATCGCCAAGGAGGTTGCTTCGGCGACCGCGCTGCCCATCATCATCATGGGCTGCAAGAACATCGAGAAGGACGCCGAGATCTTCAACAAGTGCTCCGAGGCGCTGCAGGGCAAGAACATCGTGGTTCTGTCCGCGCGCGAGGAGGACTACAAGTCCGTCGGCGCCTCCGCCGGCATGGCCTACAACCAGAAGGTCGGCGCGGAGTCCGCGGTGGACATCAACCTGGCCAAGCAGCTCAACGTGCTGATGTGCCAGCTGGGCGTGCCCGCGCAGAGCATCGTGATGAACCTCGGTTCGTCCTGCGTCGGCTACGGCTATGAGTACCTCTCTTCCACGCTGGATCGCGTCAAGGCGGCCGCGCTCGCCCAGAACGACCAGCAGCTTCAGATGCCCATCGTGAC
>CANQEW010000086.1 GCA_947596085.1 uncultured Clostridia bacterium
CCCTGCCCATGGCGCGGCCAAACCCTCGATTGCCTGCGCTTGCGTGGCCTGTGCGCACGGCCCGGCGGCAGACAAACTCTGCGACGTGGCGCTCACGCTCTCGGTGACTGCCAGCAACGGAACGCTCCCAGGTTCGTCGGCTGTGATACGGTTACGAGCCTAAAACTTACGGTCTTCTCGACGTCTTCGGAATTCTCATCCTGCTCGCTCTCTCCTCTACGACGGTCTTATTCCTATGGCTTAGTTCTCGATTGACGCCATTCGCTTCAAGACGCTCACGCCTTAGCTGGCAGCTAATTTAAGTGTCCTCACCCTCTGGTAGAATGAATTCCTGTGTAATGCAACGCGCATTCGAGCGAAGGACATGACATGAAATACAGCGAACTGCTGCAAAACGGCGCCACACCGACCGAGATACAGGCCTTCCTAGCCGAGGGCGACACCGCTCCCGTGACGATGCGGATACCGAGCAATCTACGTGACGCCGCCAAGGAGGCCGCGACCCTCAGCGGCATGAACTTCACCTCGTTCGTGAAGCTTTGCATCATCGAGAAGCTCTCCAAGCAGGGATAGAGGCGCATATATGACACCGAACGAGCAGAAGAAAGCCGCCAAGGACTTCGTCAACAGATGGAAGGCCGCCGAGGGCAACGAGCAGCGCGAGGCGAACAGCTTCTGGATCGAGCTGTGCCAGAACGTGCTCGGCATCGCCAACCCGACGCAGCACCTGGACTTCGAGCGCAAGGTGAAGGGGCGGCGCATCGACGTTTTCTACGAGGACCGTTCCATCCTCATCGAGAACAAGTCGCGCGGCATCGACCTTGACGAGCCCGAGCAGCGCGGCAAGGACCGGCGCGGCAACGTCCGCTGGGTGACGCCCTTCGAGCAGGCCAAGTGGTACGCAGATAACATCACGCCGCGCTCGGTCATGCCCAAGTGGATCATCACGTGCAACTTCGACGAGATCCGCATCCACGACCTCGACCGCGAGGACGCCGAGACCAGCTACGAGACCATCACGCTCGACGAGCTGCCCGACCAGTACCACCGCCTGTCGTTCTTCACGCGCAAAGAGAACAGCCGTCTCGAGCGCGAGAAGCAGCTTTCGGTGAAGGCCGGAGAGGTCGTGGGCAAGCTGTATGACTCGTTCAGCAAGGCATACCGCGACATCGAGAACGACGAGCGGGAGCAGCGTAGCCTCAACATCCTTATCACACGCATCGTTTTTCTGCTCTTCGCTGAGGACGCCGAGCTGCTGCACGAGCGCGACGCGTTCTACAAATACCTCAAGAACTTCCAGGTCAACCACATGCGGCAGGCGCTCATCGACCTGTTCAGCGTGCTCAAGACGCCCAAGGAGGAGCGCGATCCCTACATGGACCCCGACCTCGCGGCTTTCCCCTACGTGAACGGCGGTCTCTTCGAGGCGGACATCATCATCCCTCAGTTCGACGAAAACACGCGCTTCATCCTTTTGCAGGAGGCAAGCGCTGAGTTCGACTGGAAGGACATCAGCCCCACGATTTTCGGAGCAGTGTTCGAGAGCACGCTGAACCCTGAGACGAGACGCGCGGGTGGCATGCACTACACATCTATCGAGAACATCCACAAGCTCACGGGCCCACTCTTCTACGACGAGCTCAAGGACGAGCTCACCGCCATTGAGGGCGCCGCCACCGAGAAGGAGCGCAAGTTCAAGCTGCAGGCGTTCCGTACCAAGCTCGCGAGCCTCAAATTCCTCGACCCAGCGTGCGGCAGCGGCAACTTCCTGACCGAGACGTATCTCTCCCTGCGCAAGCTGGAGAACCGTGTGCTGGAGGACCTCTACGGCGGACAGATGGTCATGGGCGCGTTCGACCCCATCCAGGTAACCGTTGACCAGTTCTTTGGCATCGAGATAAACGACTTCGCCGTCGAGGTAGCCAAGACTGCGCTTTGGATCGCCGAACTGCAGATGCTCGACGAGACGCGGCAGATTCTCTCGATGTGGATTGACCCGCTGCCGCTCAAGACCAACGACAACATCCATGAAGGCAATGCTTTGCGGCTGGACTGGAACGACGTGCTGCCTGCGAGCGAGTGTAGCTACGTCATCGGAAATCCGCCTTTCCTTGGGCATCAAGATATGTCGAAGGCGCAGCACGATGACCTTGATATCGTGCTCGCTGACTGCAAGAAGCACGGGAAGCTCGACTACGTAGCAGGGTGGTACGCCAAGGCTGTCAACTACATCGGCGACCATGAAATCGGCTGTGCCTTCGTTTCAACGAACTCAATCTGCCAGGGTGAGCAGGTAGGTATCCTCTGGGACTATCTGTTTGATAAGGGCGCGAATATTGAATTTGCGTACCGTACCTTCATCTGGAATAGCGAGGCAACCGACCAAGCCCATGTTCACTGCGTCATCGTGGGGTTTGACAAGGGGGACCGAAAGCGTAAGCTCATCTTCCACGATGGCATATCGGAAGAAGCAAAGCTCATTAACGGATATCTTTTCGACGGGCCGAGGAAATCCGTAGCCTCCCGATCAAAGAACATTAACCCGGAACTTGTGGGCTACAAGCTCGTTAAGGGAAGCCAGCCAACCGATGGCGGAGGGCTCCTTTTCAAGGCGGACGAAGGAGAGGCTTTCATGGCACGATATCCGCAATTGGCTTATCTGCTTCGCAAGTTTGTGGGAGCCGATGAATTCATCAACGGCAAATACCGCTACTGCCTGTGGTTAAAGGACGTTGACCCCTCGGAATATGAAGACAATACCGAAATACAGGAACGGCTCAAGGCTGTTAGGAAAATGCGCCTAAGCAGCCCCACCGCATCAGTAAAGAGAGATGCTGACACTCCGCAACTATTCACGCAGATTAGGCAGCCAGACAGCGATTACCTGCTTTTCCCTCGCCATTCATCCGGGAGAAGAGATTATCTTCCTATCGGCTTCGTTTCTCCGGATGTGATAGCCGGTGATGCTGCTTCTTTCATCCCTGATGCCGACCTCTACCTTTTCGGCGTCCTGTCATCCACGTTCCACAACGCATGGATGCGCGTCGTGTGCGGTAGGTTGAAGTCCGATTACCGATATTCTCCGGCTGTGTTCAACAGCTTTGCCTTCCCAAAGCCAACTGTCGAACAGCGCCATCATATCGAATCTTGTGCAAAGGACGTACTTGATGTCCGCAACTCGTATGAAGGCACCTCTTTGGCTGACCTATATGACCCCGACAAGATGCCCGACAACTTGAGGTCAGCGCACGATGCTCTAAACCAGGCCGTCGAAGCCGCCTACGGCGTAGACTTCAATGGAGACGAGGGACAGATTGTCGCGCATCTGTTCAAGCTCTACGCGGAGAAGACCGGAGGCAAGTAACCGATGATCAAGAACGTAAGCGACCCCTCAATTGCAAGCATCCTATCCACTGACGCCTTGAAGGTCTACACCATTCCGCGCTACCAGCGCGAGTACACATGGGGGCAACGTGACTGGGCAAATCTCTACGATGACGTCTTCGATAACGATCCCGGCTACTTCCTCGGGTCCATCATCGTCATCCAGGGCGAAATCGACCCGAAGACCAACATCGTGGACTTCGAGGTCATCGACGGCCAGCAGCGTCTGACCACCATCAGCCTCCTGCTCGCGGCGCTGTACGCACGTATCAACGAACATCCCGACGCCATCGACGAAGACATGCAGCTTGACGACGTGAGGCCGCTGCGAAACAGGCTCGTGCTCAAGTCGAACAAGGGCATGACGCGCGTCGTGCCGCAGGTGCAGAACCATAATCAGGACGACTACCGCTGGATACTCAAGGAGCACGCTGGCCTCACCATCGTGATGCAGAGACCGAAGTACCACGGCGTTCGCAAGATGTCCAAGGCTTTTGAGTACTTCTACGATAGGCTCGGCAAAGAAATCACCGATATGAGTGACGACGATGCCGTGCGCACACTGCTTGAGAAGAGCAGGCTGCTCTGCTCCGCAGTGCTCGTTCAGATCAACGTTGACAGCCATGCCGACGCGTATACCTTGTTCGCGTCGCTGAACAACCGAGGAGTGCCCCTATCCGCCGTTGACCTCATCAAGAACACGCTGCTCGCCAAGGTGGCGGACGCCGACGGAGACGAACTCGATTACTACTTCGAGCAGTGGCAGGAGGTGCTCCGTAACCTCGGCGACGACTACGCAACCCAGGAGCGCTTCTTCCGCCAGAACTACGACGCCTTCCGGCGCGACGTTAACAGGCCGTTCGTGCAGGAGGGAGGCGCGCAGCTGCCGCTCGGCTCGGTAGCCACGCGCTCGAACCTGCTCAAGATCTATGAGAAGAGGATCGGCCAGGATCCGGGGGCGCTCGGGGTGCTCGACGAGCTCATCGGCAACTCCGCCATCTACTCGCAAATCATCGGCGTGGACCGCGAGGGGATGGATGGCGAACTCGAGCGACAGCTCGTGGAGATTGCCCGCGCGCAGGGCGTCCCCTCGTACCTGATGCTCCTCTACCTCATGAAGCGGAAATCGGATCTTAGCCTGGATGACAATCTCATCGCCAGAATCGTGACGCTGCTCGTCAGGTTCTTCGTGCGACGCAACGTCACCGACACGCCACCCACCCGCGACCTGGAGCGGTTGTTCATAAGCATCTGCGAGGGTATTGAGGACGAATGCTTGGAAGGCGTCGAGGTCGCACGTTACATCAAACGAAGACTGATGGACGTCTCAGCGAGCGACGCGACATTCAAGGAGAAGCTCGAGGGGCCGATCTATGACGTCAATCCTGACATGACGCGCTACATCCTCACCGTGCTCGCAGAACCGAGCGTCACCAAGGAGATGAAGGGGCTCTGGGAACGCTATCCGTCGGGCAACTACGTCTGGACTATCGAGCACGTGTTCCCGCAGGGTGAGAACATACCTGCCAGCTGGGTGGACATGATTGGCGGTGGCGACAAGGCAAAGGCGCAGGAGATTCAGGCCACGCACGTCCACACCCTCGGCAACCTGACTATCACCGGATACAACTCGAAGCTGAGTAACATGCCCTTTGTCGAGAAGCGAGACCGCAAGGACTCGAACGGAGCGAACGTTGGCTACCGCAATGGGTTGAACCTCAACGACGACCTCGTAAGCGTAGACAGCTGGACTAAGGAGCAGATCGAGGCGAGGACCGAGAAGCTTGTGAAGCTCGCGTTGCAGGCATTCACGTTCGATAACATCGAATTTTAACGAGGCGCAGCAAGTATGGACAATACGGTCGCAACCGCTTTCTACATGGACGACGACAGCCCGCTCATTCAGTACGAGATTGTCTTCCAAAAGAAACCAAAGCTCCTCGCAGCCGGGACCAGCGCCTTCGAAGGCTCGTCGAGCTCCAACAAAATCTTCGCTGGCCCGACCGAAACGCTTGAGGACAACATCAAGTGGGAGCCACATGTAGACGAAGCCGACAAGCTCGACTACATCGTCGCCGTCAGCAGCGGCGTACTCGCAGGCCTCATCGACATCTTCTACGTGGGCGAGTTCTCCCTCGACCGTGCGAGCGACTGGGGCAAGGACAAGATAGAGAAGATTGTGATGAAGGTCGCTCGCGTGGAGGGATACGCGGGAGACGACCTCAACGACGCCATCAAAACACTCGAGAAGAGCCATCCGCTCGCAGCCGATGGCAACACCAACGACTTCGGCGGAGGGTTGCAGCACCACCTGCGCGACTTCTCGCACCATTTCAGCATCGGCGGCCTCTTCTTCTCGATCTTCACGCAGTTCACCGGGCTCGTCGTGGGGACCGACAAGGCGGGCATGCTCCTCGTCGTGCCCGTCCCCGAGTCCCACAGGGCATGCATTGGCAAGAACTTCCAGGAAAAGATCGCCTTTGGAGCTATCGGCTGGTTCTTCCACATGGTGAGCGACATGGCGGGGTCGAGCGGATCCCTCATGGGCGGCACCGGCATCCCAGGCCCTCTCGTATCGTTCATGAAAGAGCTCTCGGCGCTTCCGTTCTTCAAGGATGCCGGCGATGGAGACATGGGTTTCCGCCTGTGGGTGACCAAACTCTTCAATGGCACCCTGCTTGCCGAGCATGACGAGAACGGCAGGATCATCAAGGACAGCGTTAAGAAGTTCGACCTGCGCACGGAAATCGGCATCCTTGGCGAGATAGGCCGGCAGACGATACCCGTGCTCATCAACCAATGCGTCGTGCGCGGCTTCTACTTCTGCCGCAGGCTGGCTCGCGAGATCCGAGACCTCAAGATCATGGGCATTGCAGAACTCGAGCGCATCGCGCCAGAAGACGTACTCCCCTGGGGTACGCCCGCCATGCGCCGCATGGTCACCGTCTCGAGCGGCGTCTTCACCGGCGTGGACATCGCAGACGCAGCAGTACGCGCCATCAAGAGCAAGGACCCGATCACCTTCTTCCTGCGCGTGAACTACGTTGGTGTGGCCACCTTTGTTATCGCCTGCGTTGTTGATGTCCGGGCGACTCTGGATGACAAGAAACTCGATGAAGGTGAAAGCCCAGAAGAGGCGTACGAACGTGGCATCTCTGAGCTGGGCTGCCTCAAGCTCGACTTCATGCAGGCGCGCATCCTGCACTCGATCGAGTACGCCCTGGTTGCATACGACATTGCAGCCGAGAAACATCCGAAGCGAGCCGAAAAGAAGCGTGCCTGGCTCAAGGAGTGGGGCGAGAGGGTCGTCGAGGCGGTGGGCCTCGTATGGGCCGCAGACGCAGGATACTTCCTGGGTGATGACGCCATCTATGATTCCATCATGGCGCGGCTTGAAAACAGCGCAAACGACTCATGGCTGTGGTTGGTCGCGATGGAGGCGAAGCGATTTAGGCCCTACGTGCCGTTGCACGCCGACAACGACAAGCTCTACAAGGGGCTTAAGCTCGGTAGCGGTTACCTGGAAGAGGTGTTCTGCAATCGCCAGCGTGTCGTGAGCAAGAAGGAACTTGCGAAGCTCGACAAGGCGGTGAACGGTGCGCGCGGAAGGCTTGATGGTGCCGTGACCAAGCGCATCGTGGGGGCCGCTGGCACGGTGGTCGCCGTGGCAGCGACGGGCGGGCTCGCTTTCTACTTCGCCCCGGCCATCGCCCCCACTTTGGCAGCGGCTCTCGGGCTCGAGGCGGCTGCGCTGCACGGCGCCGCACTTACGAGCGCTAGCCTCGCGTTCCTCGGCGGAGGGGCGATCGCCGCTGGCGGTGCCGGCATGGCGGGAGGGACGATGCTCATAGCCGGCGGCGGCGCGCTGATTGGAGCAGTTGGAGGTTCCGGAGTCTCGGCGGCGACGTCGATGGCGCTTGCCACGAACGGAAGCTATGTACTGGACGAGTGCGCCAAGCTCGTTGCCTTCTGCGAGGAGGTGCTCATCGGGCTATATGGCGATCTCGCATCCGTCGCGGAGATTCATGCCGCGCTGAACCAACGGATAGTAGAGCTCGAAGTTGAGATTGAGGCTATAAAGCGCGGAGTGCCCGATGACGAGGTTCCCGAGGACGATGACGACGAGACCGACGACAAGGAAGAGATCAGCCCGAAGAAAATGATCAAGATCCTGAGTCGGAGCAGGAAGTTCATGCGGCGCAGCAGCGACGAGCTCGCCAAGGCATTGAGGGCCGCGAGCAAGAAGCGCAAAGCACTTCCTCAGAGTATTGGAGACTAGCCATTGAGCGAAGAATACAGCGATATGCCTGGTGAAGAGCGCATTACCCCCTCAGGGGAATTGAGAAACGATGAGTCATCGAATTGTGGTGATCAAAGCGATACGCCTTACCTTGCCGACCAGAGCAATGGCGCTGACGGGGCACTGAACAGCAGCATCCTAGACGCCTCCATTCTGGGCACGAGGGCTTTGGATGGTTTCGACTTTGACGCAATCGCAAGGAGAACTGCTCAATTCTCAAACATCGGCGACAGGCTGCTAAAGAGCTACGAAAACATCGCCGACTTCTCGGACGTTATGTCGACCTTCTACGAAACAGCCCCCAAATTTGCCGCAACCGTCATTGACGCCTCGCATGCGTTTAAGATGCCCGACGATCTGCTCCAACGCATTAACGAAACCGCGGCACGTTTCAGCGAAAGTGTCTTCCGCGCCATTGATGGCGGCAGCCAGTTTAGTGCGGCAATCGATTCCATCATCGATTCGATTAGACCAAATATCGAGGCAATCGGTGAGGTCCTAACGTCAATTGATCGAGATGGCTTTTGGGAGAAGAGCCGAAACGCTGCAGAGCGTTGGGGCCGACATGGGTGGGTAATCCTCGAGAACATGTCTGTCAATGTGATTTTCAATTGTCCGGATAGTTGTACTGACGCAAACAGGCTGTGTCATAAGTACGCAAAGGAGCTTCTTCCCGAGCTTCGCACATCGCTGCCAAGCAAAGTGCGAAAGAGCAAGGACGCCCAAGAGATGTTCGAGCTATATGACGAGGGCCATCTCAAGTCTTGCGCGATGATGGCCTGCTCGCTGATTGATGGCGAGCTGTTCAACTGGAAGATTGCCAAAACCAGAAATAGACACATCAGGAGCACACCAGTTGGGCTTGTCACCGCTAGTGAAACAGCCGCCCAATCGGCGGCAATCGATCTCATAAGCATCGTCGAGGTGTATAACCATTTCTTCCAAAGCGGGAGAGGCTTTGATAGGAGCCTCGAAGGCGAGCTCAATAGAAACTTTCTCATGCATGGGATGATGAACAAAAGAGTCACAAAGACCGCTTGCCTCAAGCTATTCTTGCTCTTGGATAAGCTGACTGGGTTGCTTCCGCTTTGCGAGATTGCAGTGGGGACGAGGTAGGTGCAAGCAATAGTGAAACAATCAGCTGATGAGCTCAAGGAAATTATCGGTGAGATTTACGAGCTGACTGCAAGGCTTGAGAACATGTATCCAGGACGGCGTTTTACGCCAGACGGGCATATGGTGGGCAGCCTGGGCGAAGCAATAGCTTCGGAGCGGTATGGGCTTGAGCTTTTCAAACCATCCTATCCCGTGCATGACGGCGTATCTCCAGAAGGGCGCCTCGTTCAAGTGAAGGCTACGCAAGGAAGCAAGATTGGCATTAATGAAATGCCCGACTACCTCATCGTGCTTAGGATGTGCAAAGACGGCACCTTCGAAGAGATATACAACGGACCCGGTGAGGCGGTCTGGAATGCTGCAGGAGGAGTCTTAAAGACCGGCCAGAGACCAATTTCGCTCACAAAGCTGCGTGCTCTTAACACCGAAGTAGATCCAGAGCAACGAATACCCGTGCTCGTATGAGCTGCTGCAAAATAGTCACCTTGTGACAGCCCAAGACAATGCCCGTACCGGTAAAGGTGCGGGCATTGTTCGTCTCTGCCCGCCTTACGAGACGAAAGGCAGGACGGAACATGGACGGTGAGACCAATGGCGGCCAGGAAGCCACGCAGGGTGCGCAGGACGCGTCGCAACAGCAAGGCCAGGAGCAGCAACAGGAAACGCAGCAGGGCCAGTCGCAGGTAGAGGCCCCCGACTACGAGAAGCAGATCGCAGAGCGTGACGAGAAGAT
>CANQEW010000087.1 GCA_947596085.1 uncultured Clostridia bacterium
TTTTGCAGCTACATTCTATCACTTGGCTCTCTGTTTTTCTTCCTCCTTCTGTTACCTATCTATTGTATCAAAACATCGTGAAAAACTCAAATTCGATTTTACATGTGCTCCTCCCTTCCCCGCTTCAGAAAAGGTCAAAAAGGAACGAACCCATGCGGATTCGGCCCTCAACTTGTCAAAGAAGCCGCTTTGCGCGTACGCAAAGCGGCTTCTTTGACAGGCGAAAGGGCGGCGGAAAGCATTCTCGCTGCCCTGCACTTCCATTTACAGCATTCAGGCCAACAGCTCTCGGTAATCCCGCACCACGCAATCGGCGAGCTCCTTGATCTCGTCCCAATGGGGCTTCTGCGTGGGATCGAGTATGGCGATCACCGGGCAGCCCGCCGCCTTCGCTCCACGAATGGCGTAGGCCGCGTCCTCGAACACGCACATCCGCTCCGTCGGCACGCCCAGCCGCGCCGCCACGGTATGGAAGAACTCGGGCTCGTTCTTCTCCAGGCCGATCTCGCGATTATCCGTGATAAATTCGAAGAAGCCGCGCAGGCCGAGCCGCTCCAGCGCCTCGGCGATGAACTCCTTCGGCGAGGCCGTGCCCACGCACAGCTTCACGCCCCCACGCGCAAGTTGAGAGAGGTACGCCTCCGTCCCCGGCTTGGGCTTCGCGTCCTGCCGGTAGTGGCGCAGCATGTATCCCTCCGTGGTATGAAAAATCTTCTCCCAATCGCAGGGCAACTCGTACTTTTCGATCAGTTCCGCCAGCAGGCCGCGCCCCGACTCGTAAAACAGCCGCCCCAGCTCCTGCTCCGTGGGGATCACGTCCTGCGCGAGCAAATATTCCAGCGTGGTCAGGCGCCAGTAGCGCATGCTGGACAGCAGCGTGCCGTCCAGGTCGAACATGGCCGCGTCGAACTTCGGAATCACGGGCGCTCCCCCCTTCGCAGAATCTCCCTCGCCGCCGCAAGGACTGTCGCCGGGCCGCCGCCCTGGGCGAAATCCGGTTTGCCGCCGCCCCGGCCGCCCAGCGGCTCCGCCGCGCGCTTCAGAAGTGCGCTCATCGAAAGATCCACATCGGCGCTTCGAGCGAAGAGCAGATCGCGCCGCTCCCCCGCCGCCGACGCCAGCAGTGCGACCGCGCTGCCATCCTTGATTAGCCGCGAGGCCAGCTCCCGCAGTCCCGCCATGTCCGCACCCACCTCAGCGCACACCAGCCGCGCGCCGCCGGGCAACGCCTCCGCGCCCGCCAGCATTTCCGCCGCGCCGTCCAGCAGGTGTTCCCGGCGCAACCGTCCGAGCTCGAATTCCGCGTCCTTTAGACGCGCGAGCGCCGCCGCGAGCCGTTCGGGCAGCTCCTCCACGCCGGTGGAGAGCTGGCGCGCCGCCGCGTGGGCGCGTTCGTAGTTCCTCTGCAGCTCCCGCCAGGCGCGCATACCCGCCAGAAAGCTCAGCCGCAGCTTGCCCCGGGCCGGCGCGGCGGAGATAATCTTCACCGGCCCGATCTGGCCCGTGCTGGACGGATGCGTGCCGCCGCAGGCAACCATCTCGAAGTCCCCCATCGCCACCACGCGCACGTGTTCGCGCACCGTGGGGTCCTTGCGCAGCGGAAGCCGCGCCAGCTCCTCCGGCGCGGGAAACCAGCAGCGGATCGGGTGATTCTCCTGCACGCGGGCGTTCACGAGGTTCTCCAGCCGGTCGATCCACTCCTGCGGCAGGTGCGTCTCCCCGCGAGGCATGTCCACGTCGATGCTGGAGATCTCCGGCCCGACATGCAGGCCGATGGTCGTCGCGCCCGTCAGCTCGTACAGCGCGCCCGCCAGCATGTGGTCACCGGCGTGCTGCTGCATGTGGTCGAAACGCCGGGGCCAGTCCACGCTGCCGTGCACCGCCTGCCCGACCTCGAGCGCGCCCTCGACCTCGTGCCAGACCTCGCCGCCCTCCACGCACACGTCCGTCACGCGCAGCCCGCCGAGAGTGCCCGTATCGAAGGGCTGTCCGCCTGAGGTGGGATAGAACGCGCTGCGGTCGAGTGCGACCCGCCCGCGCGCGTCGATCTTCGCGACGGTCGCGTCAAATTCCGTCAGATAGCTGTCCGCATAGTAGAGCCGCTCAGTCATGGCAATCTCCTCCGCTTCCATCATATATGGATTCTGTGAAAAATACAAGCGCTTCGCGGCAAAACGTTTCCACGAAAAAGAGCCCCCGAGTGGGGGCTTTTCCTGAAGGTTGCGCGTCAGATCGCCTTGGCGTGGGCCAGCAGATACTTCTCGGCCTCCTCGCTCCAGAGCATGTTGTGGCGCTCGCAGATGGCCGCCAGCTCCTTGCAGATGGGGTCGCTCTCGCCCTTCTTGGCGAAGTCCTCGATGGCGGTCAGCTCCATGGAGATGTTGGGATAGATCAGCTTTTTGCCGCCGGGAATCTTGGGCAGGTTCTTCGTGGTCTCGATCACCGCGTCCAGGCCGCCCACATGGGTGATCATTCCCTCGGGATGCAGCTTGCCCGCCGCGATCATTTCGAGGGATTCGATCATGTCGGAGGTGTTGCCGCCGGAGGTGCCGACGATGTGATGCGCGCCGTAGTGCACCTCGTAGAAGTTGAACATGGCCGAGAGCTTCGGATTCGTCGGGCCAGCGAAGAAGTTCAGGCAGCCGTCGAAGGCCAGAATCGCGTCGCCCTGCTCAATGACGGCGGGCACCGGCGCGAACACCAGCACGTCGTCGTAGCCCTTGCCGCCGGAGATCCCCATCAGCGTCTCCACCGCGTTCTCCCTGGTATTGGCGTAGACCAGCTTCACGCCGTGCGCGGCGGCATCCTCCACCGTGTAGATGGACGCGGCGCGGTCCAGGCGGGACTGGTCGATGTCGGTCACGACCAGCAGGCCGGGCCTGCGGTCGCAGTGGATGGCGTAGTCAATGGCACCCAGACCCATCGGACCCGCGCCCGCGAGGATGGCCAGGTTGCCGCCCTGCTTGATGCCCATCTCATGCACGTAGGAGCCGGGATGGGTGTGGTACATGGCGTGGTAGGTGCCGACGATGCAGCTCAGCGGCTCGGACAGGGAGCCGTAGAAGTAGGCGTCCGCCTTGTACTCAAGCAGACAGTTGTGCTCCATGACCTCGTTCATCAAAATGGCGTACTGGCTGTCGCCGCCGCAGAACTCGAAGGCGTAGCCGGGGGTCATCATCGTGCCGCGATAGTCGATGGCGGGCTGGATGGCGAACTTCTCGCCGGGCTTGTACTTGCCCGCCCACTTGGAGCCAACCTCGACGATCTCGCCGCAGAACTCGTGGCCGATGATCGCCGGATGCTCGGCGATGTCGTCCGGCACGCGCTTGTGCGCCGAGCCCTGGATGGTGGCCTTGTAGCTGGACATGCAGATGGAGTCCGAGATGATCTTCACCAGAATCTCGTCGTCCTGAATCTTGGGCATTTCAAAGGTGTCCAGGCGAAGATCGTTCGCCGCGTGCATACGCACCGCTTTGTTCATCATAATGAAACATCCTCCTCGAAGTGAATTGTGGTCGTTTCAAAGCCGGCCGCTTCCAGCCTTTCCTAGTTTTATTATACCACACATCCCCCAAGAATCCTATATCTTTTAATAAATATTACATCAAATATCACTTGCTTAATAAACCAGGCGAAATGCACAACCCCTCCGCCCAAACGCGGCAGCAGAACGGGATTCCAAAGGGGCAATGCCCCTTTGGCGGGTCTGGGCAGCGCCCAGCGTAACCCAGCGGCCCGCGAAGCAATCCACACCGGAGTTTCAGCGCCAACCATACATCACATCCATCGCGGGCCGCAGCGGCGCTTTTTGGCTGGTAAAGCAAAGCTTTCCCAGCCGAAACAGCCGCCACTAACTCCATCCCCCGTCCTTTTCTCCCCAAACCTCCCAAACATTCCCGACATCATAAGCGTTTTAACACATGCCCGGGAAATCTGTGGATTTCCCGGCAGGAGAAGAGGCCTGCGGTTTCCTGAATTTCTTACGAAATTCCGGGCGGAAACCTGATCAAAGGTACTGTTTTTGTCTGCGTTTCATTTCGACAAAAGCCAAATCCGACGTACACGCCGCCGGATTTGATTGAACTGGCCGTCCTGCGATTGATTTTTTGACAGTCTGGGGCCGGACTCTCGTCCGGCCTCCAAAACATCAATGCCTGCCGCGGCCCGCTCCGCCGCCAAAGCCGCCGCCTCCACCGCCATGGCCTCCGCCAAAGCCGCCACCGCCGAAACTTCCGCCACGGAAGCCGCTTCCGCCGCCGAAGCCGCCGAAACCACCGCCGCTGGGCGGCCGGCGCCTTGGTCCTGGCCCGGGCTCCGGACCGGGACCCCTTCGGCGATCGTAATAACGCGGCCCGCGAACCGGACCGAAGAAGAAGGGCAGGTGCCACAGCCAGAAGGTGCTGCCCCGTCGAATCATGACGCGGGAAAGCATGCGCATGACGATCAGCAGCACGACCAGCGTCAGGATGATCTCGAACAGACCCGGCCCGCGCTCTTCGTAGTAACCGGCGTAGCCGTAGCCGTCATATCCGTAATCGTAGTCGTAATCGGAATCGGCCGCCCAGCCGCCTCGCGCTCCACCGCTGCGCGCGCCGCCGAAGCCGGCCGCGCCCGCGCTGGATGAAACGTAACTCTCGTAGGCCGCCACGCCGTCGGCCGGCGTGACGCTCAAGTTGTAGAAATCCGCGACGCGTGCAAACACCGCCTCGAAGAACTTGCGCGCACCCGCGTCGTAATTCCGCGCGGCGAAATCCGGCTCCAGATACTTGTCGAATAAGCTCTTGAGCGTGCTCGCGGAAAACGCGCCCCGGATGCCGCTGCCGGTGGTGGCGTAGTAGTTCTCGTCCTCAATGGTCATCAGCAGCAAAAAGCCGTTGTTCTCCTTCGCGTCGCCGATGCCCCACTCCTCCGCCATGTCGGTGGCGTAATCAAAGATGTCCGCGCCGCCGATGTCATTGAGCGCGGCCACGACGATCTGCGCGCCGCAGGCCTCCTGCAACAGCTGGTTGCAGAAAAAGATCTCGCCCTCGGTGTCCCGGCTGAGCACGTCCGCCTCGTCGAGATAGTAAAAATCGTCGCCCGGCTGAACCAGTTTGGCCGCCAGCGCGCCCGCGGGCGCGAGCAGCATCACCGCAGCCAGCAGGCAGATCAGGAGTTTCTTCATCTTCTCTTCCTCAAGGCGCTCACGCGCCGAATGTGTTCAGCTCATCCAAGCCCCAGAGCCGCGCCACGATGCCCGCCGGGAAGCCGTCCAGACTGTCGTTGTAGTCCCGCGCCCAAGCGCGATAGGCGTCGCGCCGAACAAACTTGTCCGCGCCCCAGAAGTCGTCGTAGGCGCGCTTGAAGTTCGCGCGGTCAGCTTCGGACACGCTGCCGTCGAAGAAGCGGTTGTAGAGCTCGTCGGACAGCCCCTGCAGCGCCGTGTACGCCGCGTAGCGCTCGTCCAGCGTATCGTCGTCGCCGAAGTTCGCGATAGCCGCGTCCACCTTCGCCGCCGTGGCGTCGTCCGCGCCAAGGCGCAGCCGCGCCTCGCCGGCCATCACCTGCGCGCACTCGCGCGCGCGGTCCAGGTACGCGTCCATGCTCTCGCGGGTGGTGCCCGTCTCCGCGCCCTCGTAGAACATCTCCAGCACCTTGTCCTGCTCCCAGGCGAGGTGTCCCCCGCCCAAGCCGAACACGCTGCCGACGGCCACGACCGCCAGCACGACCCACGCAAGCTTGCGATTTTCACTCAGGCGCATGCGCCCTCTCTCCCTTCAAACGGCGTCAGTCGCGCACCTCGAGCAGCTTCTGACGGAGCTGGTTCTCGATCTCCGCGAGCTGCTGCTCGGCGGCGCGGCGCTTCTCCCGGCCCTCATGCTGGATGGCGAGCACCTCGTCCATGGAGCTGATGAGCATCTGGTTGGTGTTCTTCAGCGTCTCGATGTCCACGATGCCGCGCTCGGCCTCCTTCGCGCTCTCCACCGTCGCCATGTGCAGCTTCTCCGCGTTCTTCTGCAGCAGCTCGTTGGTCAGATCGGTGACCTTGCGCTGAGCCTCCATGGCTTTCTGGGTGTGGGCGATGCCCAGCGCCATGACCATCTGGCTCTTCCACAGCGGGATGGTGTTGACGATGGACGTCTGAATCTTCTCCGCCATCAGCTGGTTGCTGGCCTGAATCATGCGGATCTGAGGCGCCATCTGAATGGAGATGTTGCGGGTCAGCTCGAGATCGTAGATCTTCTTCTCGAAGCGGTCAGCCTTGTCCTTCAGATCCTTGGCCGCCTGCGCGTCCTCGGGCAGACCGCTGGCCTTCGCCTTGTCGTAGGCGGCCTGCAGCTCGTTGGCGCGGAAGGATTCCAGCCGCTCCTTGCCCGCCGCGATGTACATCGACAGCTCCTTGAAATACTTCAGGTTCTGCTCGTACAGCCGGTCCAGCATGGCAATGTCCTTGAGCAGCTGCACCTGATGATCCTCCAGCCCGGCGACGATCCTGTCCACGTTGACCTCCGCGTCGTCAAAGCGGGCCTTCATGGCCACCACGTCGCCGCTCTTCTTGCGGAACAGGCCGAAGAAGCCCTTGGGTTCCTCGTCCGTGTCAAAGCCCTTCAGCTCCGCCACGAGGTTGGAGATCTGGTCGCCGACCTCCTCCAGGTCCTTGGTCTTGACGTTCTTGAGCGCCGAATCCGAGAATTGGGAGATGTTCTGCTGGGCGGCCGCGCCGTAGGAGAACACCAGCTTCGTGTCGGTCACGTCGATCTGCTTGGCGAAGTCGGAAATCATCTTCTGCTCTTCCTCGGTGAACTGCTGCTTGATCAGCGCGTCCTGCGTCACCTGCTCCGCCACGGCGGCGTCGCCCTGGGAGGCGTCCTGCACGGCGGTGGCGACGGCGGCGGCGTCCGAACCGGCCTGCGCGGCGATGTCCGCCTGCGCGGCGGCGACGGCGGCGTTGGCGGCCTCCTGCGCCTCCTCGGCGGCCAGCTCGATTTCAGCGGTCTCGGCTTCGGGGGTGGGATTCAGCGTGAGCTTGATTTCATCGGACATGTCTCTTTCCCTCCTGTATTCTCTTCTCTCCATTCGGTTCGATTACTTCTCCCCCGTCTGAACGCCGCCCATGCCGGTCAGTCCGTCGGAGGCCATCATGGTTTCCAGAACGTCGATGTCAGTCTCGATGTCCAAAGTGCGGTCCTTGTAGAGATTGTCGAGCTGCTTTTCAAAGGCGTCCGCGATCATGCCCAGGCTGTTCTCCACGGACTTCATCGCGTGCTGAATGTTTTCGCCGGGGTTCGACGCCTCGCCCATCATGCGGTAGGCGGACATCAGCTTGTCCGCCGTGGGCAGGTAATAGTTCAGAAACCGGTGCACCGCCTGCGCCTGGGAGGTGTCCTTCTCCAGCACCTTCAGAATCTCCTCGCCCGCCTTCGTCATGCGGCTGAGCTTTTGAGAGATGTCCGCGTCGGAGATCGCCGCGTTCGCGGCCCTCAGGCCGTCGAGCTTCCCGCGCCCGTCCTCGATCAGCGCGTCGACGTCCCTGTCGCCGGAGTTGGCGGCCTCGCGCACCTCCACCTCGCGGCCCGGGAAGAGCTTCGAAAGCGCCGCGTATGCAAGCGCGCTCGCCACGGCGGTCAGCAGAAGCCCCGACAGCCGCAGCAGCCGGCCGGGAAGGATCAGGCCCGCCAACAGCCACAGCGCCGCCGCGCCGTAGATCGGGATCGCCGAACGAATCCGCTTCTTCCTCATTTTCCATCACCTGCCGCTATTTTAGCCAATTTTTTCGGCAAATTCAAGTCCTTTGGTACAAATACTCGAAGATTTGGGCGAATTTCTCAATCCGCCGCGTACTCGACGGACACCGGGCAGTGGTCGCTACCGAAAATCTCGTTGTGAATCTCCGCCACGCGGACGTTTCCCCCGGCCCGCTCGGAGGCGATGAAGTAGTCGATGCGCCACCCCGCGTTGCGCTCCCGGGCGCGCATCCGGTAGCTCCACCAGCTGTACTTCACCTCGTCCGGGTGCAGCAGGCGGAAGGTGTCCACGAAGCCCGCCGCCAGCAGTTCCGTCATCTTTGCGCGCTCCTGATCGGTGAAGCCCGGGTTCATGCGGTTGGTCTTGGGGTTCTTGAGGTCGATCTCCTCGTGGGCCACGTTCAAATCGCCGCAGAGCAGCACCGGCTTCTCCCGGTCCAGCGCGCACAGGTAGGCGCGGAAGTCGTCCTCCCAGCGCATCCGGTAGTCCAGCCGCTTGAGGCCGTCCTGGGAGTTGGGCGTGTAGCAGCACACCAGCGCAAACGCGCCCATGTCGCAGGTAATGACGCGGCCCTCATGGTCGTGCTCGTCGATGCCGATGCCGAAGCGCGCGCCCAGCACGGGAACCCGGGAGAACACCGCCGTGCCGGAGTAGCCCTTCCTTTCGGCGCAGTTGAACAGCTGGGTGTAGCCGGGCAGATCCACCTCGCACTGGCCCTTCTGCATCTTGATCTCCTGCAGGCAGAGCACGTCCGGATCGAGGGCGGCCACACTGGCGTAGAAGTCCTTGCCGATGGCGGCGCGCAGGCCGTTGACGTTCCAGGAAACGAGCTTCATGAAAAAACAACATCCCCTTTGCGAGCTTCTGTGCTATAATTATACCATGTACTT
This sequence comes from uncultured Clostridia bacterium, assembly GCA_947596085.1. GTDB lineage: Bacteria > Bacillota > Clostridia > Christensenellales > Aristaeellaceae > SFTH01. Next base: position 8,616 of record CANQEW010000087.1, read on the forward strand.
CCAAATTTGCCAACCGCATCGGAGATGATTCGCATGACCCTTCGTGAGCGCGCCGAACTGGCCGTGCGCGCCGCCCGCGCCGCCGGGGAGCTGCTGCTCAGCCATCCCCACACGCCCGCCCGCCACAAGGCGGAGAACGACTTCGTGACCGAGATGGACGTGAAGTCCGAGGAGCTGATCCGCTCGATCCTGCTGGGCGCGTGCCCGGAGGACGGCTTCTACGGCGAGGAGGAGGGCGAAAGCGCCCCGTCGGAGGGCATGTGGATCGTCGATCCCATCGACGGCACGTCCAACTTCTTCAAGGGCGAACTCCTCTACACCGTGTCCATCGCCTACGCGCTCGGCGGCGAGCCGGTGATCGGCTGCGTGTACTGCCCGCCCACGGACGAGCTGTGGCTGGCCGTGAAGGGCGAGGGCGCGACCTGGAACGGCAGGCCCGTCCGCGTGTCCGACGTGTCCAACCCCCGCGAGTCGTTTCTGCACATGTCCTTCTGCCACCGCAACCCCTGGGCCAACGACTATGTGATGGAGCGGCTGGTTCCCGTCACGAAGGCCTACTCCGACCTGCGCCGCTCCGGCTCCGCCGCCTACGACCTTTGCTGCGTGGCCATGGGGCGCTGCGAGGGCTTCTTCGAGCTCTGCCTGCACATCTACGACATCGCGGCGGGCATGGTGATCCTCACCGAGGCGGGCGGCGCGGTCAGCGGCTGGCGCGCGGGCGAGAATGCGCGCGCCACCGGCAACATCATCGCCACCAACGGCAAAATTCACGCGCATTTAAGGGAAATGCTGCTCGGCGGGGACGTGGAATGTTTTGATACAATAGATAGGTAACAGAAGGAGGAAGAAAAACAGAGAGCCAAGTGATAGAATGTAGCTGCAAAA
>CANQEW010000088.1 GCA_947596085.1 uncultured Clostridia bacterium
TTTCGATCCTGGCGGAGAAATTGGCGGCGCTCTGGCAGCGGATGGTGGAGGTGGAATACTTGAATTTGGAGCTGACTGACAAGCAGGCACAGGTGCACGCAGAACTAAAGCCGGTTCAGCATCTGTATAACGAATACATGCGAATCGAACAAGAAATCAACCATAGGAAAACGGAACTTTCCGGACTACAAGAACAGCGCAAGAAATTGCCGATTACGGAGTTGGGCAGGCGACGCAAGCTGGGACAGGAAATCGACGCGAAGAAGGATGAAATCCAAAGCTGGGAGAGAAACAAAGCCTATTTCTACCGAGCACACAGCGATCTGGATGAAGAGAAGATGCGCGGCATAGAAAAGCAAGTACAGGCTGGAAGCAAACGGCTCGAGGTTTTGATCGGTACCAAACGGAACAACCAAGGCATCCTGCAAAAGCTGGAAACGCAGTATCAGGAAGCAATGCAAGGATCGGAAATCCCGAATAATGACGACTTCAAAGAGGCGCTCATCCATCTGCGTGAGGAGAAACAAGAGCAACTAGAGCAGAGGCTAAAGACGCAAATCGGTGGACGGCTCATGACATTCCGCTTCACCGAAGCAATTCAGAGGGTGGCCGTTCGCCTGGGTGAAATCGCTTCAAGGGAAGGAAAAGAAACGAGGCGTACTTCTGTGATCAGCATTTTGAAAGATATGGAGAGCAAGCCAGGAAATGGAAAAGAATCATCACGAGGCAAACCTGTCCGATAATAAAAGGAACGGAGTCTGCATCCCGATTTACTCGGGAAGCAGGCTCCGCGTCTTATGCGCTTGGCTCTTTGCTTATCACCGTTTTTAGTTACTGGAAGCCCACAAATCTGCGACTTCTGAGCAGGATTAAACAGAATGCTCGGGCATTTTAGCCGTTGACATATTACCCATATATCTGAATACATTCGCTTTATTTTATCAACTTTATCTTGATTCAAAAAGGGCACATTGATATAATGATGATGGTTGAGAGATTATCTCCCTATAGGACACGTGTTCATATGTTTTTTCAAATATACGAGCTTTAGAAAGGTTACGTATCAAAAGATCATCTGGGAGGAGCAAAAGCAAATATGAAATTAGTATCCGTTACGATTAAAAACTTTCGTGGATACGAAAACGCAGTAAAAATAACCATTGATGACATAACAGCATTTGTGGGTAAAAATGATGTGGGAAAATCGAGTGTGCTAGAGGCAATGGACATTTTCTTCAATGATGGGAAAGGGGTTACAAAGATTGATAGGGAAGATGTAAATAAGCATTGCGCGGCTCGAGGAGAATGTACAACCGAAATATCAGCGTGTTTTACTGATCTACCAGAGCGTATCATCATCGATGCGGCGTATGAAACAACTCTCGTTTCTGAATTTATGCTGAATGAATCTGGCCAACTAGAAATTGTGAAAAAATATACTAATGGTGGAACTCCTAAAGTTTTTATTCGCGCAAAACATCCGCAAAACCCTCATTGCTGTGATTTGCTAAGTAAGAAAAACACCGAATTAAAAAGTATAATTCAATCAGAGGACATAGAGTGTGCCGACCGAACCAAAAACGCTATAATGAGGGCCGCTATTTGGCAGTATTACACGGATGATTTACGTCTAGAATTAGTGGATATTGATGTGACAAAGGGGGACGCAAAACCCATCTGGGGTAAAATTGAAACGCTTTTACCCGTTTTTTCGCTATTTCAATCTGATCGGAAAAACAGCGATAGCGATACAGAGATCCAAGACCCTCTCAAAGAAGCGGTAAAACAAATTATAAGCAGCGCTGATCTACAACGGAAGCTCGATGAAATTGCTGCGGAGGTAACGGAGAAATTACGAGATGTATCGAATCGAACCTTGGAAAAACTACGAGAAATGGCCCCGGATGTCGCGGACAGTCTTAACCCTGTTATTCCCCCTACAAACGCGTTGAAATGGGGCGATGTTTTTAAGAGTGTATCAATAACAGGTGACAATGAAATCCCTATAAATAAGCGGGGCAGTGGTGTTCGTCGCCTTGTGCTGCTCAATTTTTTCAGAGCGGAAGCTGAACGACGTATGCGATCAACACCTGAACGCGGAATTATTTACGCGATCGAGGAACCTGAAACATCACAACATACAAACAACCAAAAAATGTTGATGAAAGCGCTTATCGATCTATCGACCCAGCAAAACACGCAAGTCATAGTAACGACACATAGCGCGCAAGTGGTAAAAATGTTAGGTTTTTCCGCTATTCGTGTGCTATCAACAAACGGAGAAATGAGAGGATTAGAAGAAACGACCGCGCAATGCCTCCCTTCTCCGTCTTACAATGAAGTAAATTATATCGCGTTCCATGAGATTACAGAGGAGTACCACAATGAATTATTTGGGTACATTGAATCAATGGGTTTGATGAGCTCATATGAGGCTGGCAAGCCACAATCTACTTATGTTGAATTGCGTCGGGATGGCTCAACAATAAATAGACAGTGTTCAATGACGCGCTATATTCGACATCAAATCCATCATCCCGAAAACACACACAATACACGATTTACGCCAGAACAATTAGAAGAATCAATCTTATCAATGCGTGAATTTATCGAAGGACTACGGGGTTAGTAATAATTTTCATCACAGCCGTCAGATGAAAACCTGGCGGCTATGTTCATATTGTTATATTATAATCTGCCTTGTATGAAGCGGATTGTAGTAGTTTATATTGGACACGAATCAATTCCCCTCTCGATGAGACGGAGCTCTACTAACCAGACCAACAGATCAAGTAGAAATGCAAATCGACCAGTATGTTCTGATAATAACTAAGAATAATTGTGAGGGAATGTCTAGCCTTTTTCAAAAGCAGCCAGCATCACCTGCACGCAAAGTTGATACCCAAAGACGAAATCCTCCTCGCAGGCCATATCCAAAAGATCAGCGCGGACGCGCACATGCTCGTCAAATGCGGCTTCGCGTCCTTTAGACAGAGCATTTCTGATGTTGCCTTTTAGTGTCTTATAAAAAGTGCGCATGTCATGCGCACTTTTAAGGATCGGTAAAATGCGAGAAACACCCTTGACAATGACTAACATATGTATATAAGATGTCCTCTTTAATAGCGCTTTCGTTTCAAACCATAGTATCTCACGCAATGCTCCTCCAAACGTTAATTGTCTCGCTTTTGTCCAAAAATGATCTGGTGAAATTCGAATCATTCTCCTATTTTATAGTAGCCCGAAATATTTCTCAAAGAACGCCTTCAACCGGTCTATGACGCCCTGCTTCTTCGCGGCGCGGTTGCCGCCGCCGAAGCGGGAGGTGGGCGGAAGGATGCGGTCGATGTCAGTGCCGGTGGTCTTCAACGCGCCGTCGCGGAAGGCGTTGTCCATGAGCTTGCGGGTCGCCTCCGGCCTCAGTTTTTCCTCGGCGATGATCGCGGAAATTTCGCTCTCCCGCTGTGCCTGCACGAATTTCCGCCAGTCCTCGTCCACCTTCGTGGAGGCATTCACACTGGCGATGAATTCCTCGATCAATTCCTTCTTGCTGCGCAGCTGCAGACTGGCCTCGATGGCCTTGCGGATGTCCACCAGAATCTCCTTGTCTTCGCAGTTGGAATCGTGATACTTGGCCACCAGCATGAGGATGTAGTCGATATTGATCTCCACCTGCCGGATGAGCTCGATCTCGAATACGATGTCGTCGTTGATCGCTTCCTTGTCGCCACGATCCGGCCGAATCTCGTTGTACAGGTCGATGTACATCCCCTGATAATCCTGAAGTGTCCGCGGCGGCAGAATCTCGTTCCCGGCGAAGTCGTCGAAGGAGGAAAGGATGTTTCGCAGGCGCAGGATCGTGCCGAACAGGGCGATGAAATCCCGCTTGTCCTGATCCGTCAAGATGGGCGCGCCTGCGGGGAAGCGCGAGGTGAGCTCGTCGATCAGCTCCACATAGCCGGGCTGATGCTTGCCGTTCTCGTCGAAGCCGTTGTAGTAGTCGGCGTAGCTGCGCAGCCGGACGATGCTCCCGGCGTCCTTGTCGCCGTACATGGCGAGCGCCTCGTCCGTCTCGGCCTGCAAATCGCGGAAGCACACGATATTTCCAAAGGTCTTGACGGAGTTCAATATGCGGTTTGTGCGCGAGAACGCCTGAATGAGGCCGTGCTGGCGCAGGTTCTTGTCCACCCAGAGCGTGTTGAGCGTGGTGGCGTCGAAGCCGGTCAGGAACATGTCCACCACGATCAGCAGATCGACCTCCCGCCTCTTCATGCGCAGAGAAAGATCCTTGTAGTAATTCTGGAACTTGTCGGCGGAGGTGTCGTAGTCGGTATGGAAGATTTCATTATAATCGCGGATGGCATCCTCCAGGAAATCGCGCGAGGGCTGGTCGAGCCCGGCGGTGTCGAAGCTCTCGTCGGCATCCTCGGGGTCCGCCTCGTTGGCGCGGTAGCTGAAAATCGTCGCCACGACGAGCTTCCGGTTCGCCTTTTTGAGTTGATCCCTGAACTCCTCGTAATAGCGCATGGCCATCGGGATCGAGCTGACCGCGAAGATCGAATTGAAGCCCGCCACGCGCTGTCCCTTGAGGGAATAGTAGCTGTTGCGCTTCGTCTTCTGGTCGAAGTGTTTGAGGATATAGGCTACGATGTCGTGCACGCGGCGCGGGTCGGCCAGCGCGCGCTCGCGGTCGATGGCGCGAACTTCCTTGTCGCGGATGTCGTCCTTGCGCTTAATCGTATCCACGTAGTCGATGCGGAAGGGCAGCACGTTCCCATCGTTGATGGCATCCACGATGGTGTAGGTATGCAGCCGGTCGCCGAAGGCCTGCGGCGTGGTGCGCAGCACAGGATTGCCGCCGCTGGGCGCATTTTCCGCGAAGATCGGCGTGCCGGTGAAGCCGAAGATGTGGTAATTCTTGAACGCCTTGGTGATTCGCCGGTGCATGTCGCCGAACTGCGAGCGGTGGCACTCGTCGAAGATCAGCACCACGTGCTTCGCGTACACCTCGTGGCTGCGGTTGCGGCTGACGAACGTATCGAGCTTCTGTATCGTTGTGATGATGATGCGCGCCTCGGGGTCTTCGAGCTGCTTTTGCAGGATGCGCGTGTTCTTGTTGCCGTTGGCAGCGCCCTTCTCAAAGCGGTCGTACTCCTTCATGGTCTGGTAGTCGAGGTCCTTGCGGTCGACCACAAACAGCACCTTGTCGATGTACGAAAGCTGCGTGGCGAGCTGCGCGGTCTTAAAGGAGGTGAGCGTCTTGCCGCTGCCGGTGGTGTGCCAGATGTAGCCGCCGGCCTCGACGCTGCCGCACTTCTTGTAGTTGGTGGAGATTTCGATGCGGTTGAGAATGCTCTCGGTGGCGGCGATCTGGTAGGGTCGCATGACCAGCAGCATATCCTCCGAGGTGAACACACAGTAGCGCGTCAGGATGTTGAGCAGCGTGTGCCTGGCGAAGAACGTGCGGGTGAAGTCCACGAGGTCGGGGATCGTGCGGTTGCCGCCATCCGCCCAATAGGAGGTAAACTCGAAGCTGTTGCTGGTCTTCTTGCTGCGCGCGCGGCCGCCCTGCCCCAGTTCCCGAACATGGCTGTCGCGGGTGGTGTTGGAGTAATACTTGGTGTGGGTGCCGTTGGAGATCACGAAGATTTGAATGTACTCGTACAGGCCGGAGTTCGCCCAGAAGCTGTCGCGCTGGTAGCGCTTGATCTGGTTGAACGCCTCGCGGATGGCGATGCCGCGACGCTTGAGCTCCACGTGCACCAGCGGCAGTCCGTTGACCAGTATGGTCACGTCGTAGCGTGCCTCGTGCGCGCCGCCGGGCTGCTGGTACTGATGGATGACCTGCAGGCGGTTGTTGTGGATGTCCTTCTTGTCGATCAGGCGCACGTTCCGGGTTGTGCCGTCATCCCGGCGCAGCAGCTGCACGTGGTCGCTCTGAATGCGGCGCGTCTTTTCGACGATGCCGTCGTTCTGGCTGGCGATGCGCTCGGAGAAGAAGCGCCCCCACTCGCCGTCGGTGAAGTCGAAGCCGTTCAGCGCCTCGAGCTGGCTGCGGAGGTTGGCGATCAGCGCCGCCTCGTCGTGGACGTCCAAATAATCGTAGCCCTGCTCGCCGAGCATGCGGATAAACTCCGCCTCCAGCGCGGCCTCGCTCTGATAGGCGTCCGAGCGGCGCGTCTCGGGCACGTACTCGGAGACGACGGTGCTCTCGTTGGTGGAAGCGACGATGTTGTAGAAGCTCATGCGCCCAACTCCTTAAAGTTCAGTAGCTTGTCCCGGTAGTATTCGTACTGCCTGCGCCGCGCCTCGATCTCGGCGGGCAGGCCGCTGGTGAGGTCGTTGCAGAGCGCATCGAAGCGGTCGAGTATGGCGACGATGCGCGCCTGTTCGTCGAGGGGTGGGACGGGGATTTTCAATTTCCGCATTTCCCGCATGGAAACGCTTTTCACCGTGCCGCCTTCTGCTTTACACAGGTATTCTTCACGAACAGCCTTTGATTGCAAAGCATACAGCAGAAATTTAGAAGATATTTCCTTACTTTTGGGCTTGATTGCGTAAACGCCCTCTTTTATATTCCAATTCAAAGGTTCTTTTTCAATGAGTGCAGTCTCTCCAATCGTTCCTGTCCCAGAAAAGAGCACGTCGCCCATTTCAAGATTAGAGCGCCGGTTACATAGCCGCAACGCTTCATCATTGATTCTATCAGTTTTGTCCGTAAATACAACTTTATTATGTTGCAACTCACGGATCGTCACATAATAGTTCGTCGCATCATCTGTATTCAACCTAAAAAACTGGCGAGGATTTAAGCCTGTATTCAGGGAACAGATTACTGCTTCTAAAGGCAACCATCTTACGTCCGCTCGCTGTTCAGAGATCCGCCCCCCCCCGATGTCCTTAAACGTCAAGAGAGTATCTCTATAATACTCATACTGTCTTTGTCTTGCGGTTAGTTCAGCGGTTAGTTCAGCGGTTAGTTCAGCGGTTAGCTCAGTAAAGCTGTCCAAAATCCGGACGATCTCCTGCTGCACCGGCAACGGTGGAACAGGAACCTTAATTGCTCGGAAATCACCACCTGTGAGTTTTGGTATATTTCCATGGATCAAAGGTTTTACATCTACTGTTTGGATAAAGTGGAATAAATAGCGTAACAACACCCCATCTTTTTTACTAATTATATGGGCATGATTGTTCACCCATATTTTCCCAGATGCCCAAGTAACAACTGGGGTGCCAGCTTCTGTTATAACACTGCCATCTTCTCCTACGAGTACGAATTCGCCCTCAAAAATATAATTCGACACGTAATCTTGAATACCATTCGCGCCATAGTATGGATACTCTCCTGCTTCTCTGAGCGCCTTTGTAACAGGTTTGCGTTTATTATCCAATATAGTGCAACAATCCTCTAGCTTTTTATACTCCACCCCATCCGGGCAATGTTCCCGAATCAGCTCTTCCAGCCTGCTCACGCGCTGCGGCCCCCTTCCCCTTCGATCTCCGCGATGATCCTGGCGATCTCCTCCCGCAGCACTTGCTCGCGTGCGACGATCTGCTCGATCTCGGCGTTGAGCTTCTTGATGTCCACCGCCTCGCGGGTGTCCTCCTGCTCCACGTAGGTGGAGACGGACAGGTTGTAGTCCTGCGCGGCGATCTCAGCCTTGGGCACCAAACGCGCGCGGTGCGCCTCGTCCGCGCGGCGGACGTACAGATCAATGATCGCCTGGATGTTCGCCTCGGTCAGCTTGTTGCTGTTCGTCGCCTTGATGCACTCCTTCGAGGCGTCGATGAACAGCGTCGCGTTGTCCACCTTCGACTTCTTCAGCACCATGATGCAGGTGGCGATGCTCGTGCCAAAGAACAGGTTGTCCGGGAGCTGGATGACGCAGTCGATGAAGTTGTTGTCGATCAGGTATTTGCGAATCTTCTGCTCCGCGCCGCCGCGGTACATCACGCCCGGGAAGCAGACGATGGCCGCCGTGCCGTTCGTCGCCAGCCACGCCAGGCTGTGCATGATGAACGCCAGATCGGCCTTGCTGCGCGGCGCCAGCACGCCCGCCGGTGCAAAGCGCGGGTCGTTGATCATCAGCGCGTTGTTGTCGCCGTCCCAGCGGATGGAGTAGGGCGGATTCGAGACGATGGCCTCAAAGGGTTCGTCGTCCCAGTGCGCCGGTTCGGTGAGCGTGTCACCGAGGGCGATGTCGAATTTATCGTAGTCGATGTCGTGCAGGAACATGTTGATCCGGCAGAGATTGTAGGTGGTGATGTTGATCTCCTGCCCGAAGAAGCCCTGCCGCACGTTCTCCTTCCCCAGCACCTTCGCCGCCTTCAGCAGCAGCGAGCCGCTGCCACAGGCTGGATCGTACACCTTGTTGATCTCCGTCTTGCCGTGCACCGCGATGCGCGTGAGCAGCTCCGAGACCTCCTGCGGCGTGAAGAATTCGCCGCCGCTCTTGCCAGCATTGGAGGCGTACATGGTCATCAGGTATTCGTAAGCGTCGCCGAAGGCGTCGATGGTGTTCTCCTGATAGTTGCCCAGCCGCATCTCGCCCACGCCGTTCATCAGCTTGACCAGCTTCTCGTTGCGCTTTGCCACCGTGCTGCCCAGCTTGTTGCTGTTCACGTCCAGATCATCGAACAGCCCCTTGAAGTCGTCCTCGCTGTCGGTACCCTGCGCCGAGGCCTCGATGGCGTTGAATACCTTCTCCAGCGTCTCGTTGAGATTTTCGTCCCGGGGCGCGCGCTCGCGCACGTTGCAAAACAGTTGGCTCGGCAGGATGAAGAAGCCCTTCGTCACCACCAGATCCTCCCGCGCCGGCTCCGCTTCCTCGTCTGAGAGGCGCGCGTAGTCGAAGTCGGGATCTCCCGCCTCGCGCTCGTCCTTATTGATGTAATTGGCAAAGTTCTCGGAAATAAAGCGATAGAAGAGCATCCCCAGCACATACTGCTTGAAGTCCCAGCCGTCCACGCTACCGCGCAGATCGTTGGCGATCCCCCATATCGTGCGGTGCAGCTCCTCGCGCTCCTGCTCCTTGCGGTTGTCCATTGTACCTCACCCTTTGTAGCTATATGAGCATATGGCCATATCTTTTCATAATTTAGTATATCAGAAAGTAGAGGTTTTCGCAATTCACGGGAAGAAAAGAATTCTCGAAGGCGTATTCATCGAAAATATAAGGAGTGAACCTCAACCTTAAAAGTGTGCATGTCATGCGCACTTTTAAGGTTAGGTAAAATATGAGGAACACCCTTGACAATATGTGTCACAAAATATGCGCTTCCGGCAATCCCTGATGAAGTACGCACAGAGATTTGGCGTCGGACGTGCCAGTCGCAAA
>CANQEW010000089.1 GCA_947596085.1 uncultured Clostridia bacterium
AGCGCCGCCGCGCCCACAACCAGCAGCGCGCATGCGGCGCAGGCGGCCGCCCAGCGCAGCGCTCGCGCGCGCCTGCGCTGCCGTTCGCGCACGCGCAGAAGGGCCATGCGCACGCCGTCGTTCACCGCGTCCGGCACGTCCGCGTACACCTTCGACCAGTCCAGCGCGCGCAGCGGATCCCGTTCAGTCCTGCCCATCGCCCGTCAGCCTCCTCTCCAGCATCTTTCGCCCCGAATGCATCCTCTGCCGCACTCTGCCCTCCGGGATCGACAGCATCAAAGCGATGTCCCGAATGGAGTAACCCTCGGCGTAGTGGAGCACCAGCGGCAGCCGGTACTTTTCGTCCAGCGTCGAAAGCGCCGCCTCAAGGTCCGTCGTTCCCGGCGGCGCGGGCGCGCGCAGCTCCGCCGCGCTGGCCTCCGCCGCCCGAATCTGCCGGTGCGCGCTGCGCTGCAGATTGCGGCACTCGTTGACGACGATGCGCGTAAGCCACGGCTTCAGGCGCGCGGGATCCCGGAGCTGGCCCCGCTTGATCCAGCCCTGAAACACGGCCTCCTGCACCGCGTCCGCGCAGTCCTGCTCGCTTCGTAGGATGCTCCGCGCGGCGCGGTAGAGCGCGGGCGCGCACTCCGCCACCCGGCTCTGATATTCCCGCTCGTTCATGAACGCCCCTCTTCGCTTTCATTGGTGTAGACGCAGGGCGCGCGCGATTTGTTGATTCCCCGATATGTTAAATTTCCGCGCAGCGGCGCTTTTTCCTGCCCGACGAAAATTTTTGTTAAAACCGGAGCGTTTCTCCTCCTGGCGATTGACAAGCGGCGCGCTTTGTGCTAGACTCTTTTTCGAAAGTCGAATATCACTCCAAAGACGATGACGAAGACGGTCGGAGCGCGGGCGTGCAGAGAGCCGATGGCTGGTGTAAATCGGCGGCACCGATTCCAGGGGACCCATCCCTTCCGAGTTGAAGCCCTGAAAGCGAAGGCGAATAGGGGCTTACGTGAAGCTGCGTGAACGCAAAGGGCTTGTTGGAGCCCGACGAGCGGCGACGATCGGTCGCAATTTGAGTGGTACCGCGAGTGCTTGCACCCGTCTCAAAGGAAGCTTTGAGGCGGTATTTTTATACCCAACGATCAACATGAGAGAGAGGAACCAACCGATGGACAACATGCTCACCCAGCTTCAGGAGATCGCCCTGCGAATCCGCGAGATGCGCGTGATTCTCGGCTTCTCCACCCAGGAGATGGCCCAAAAGACCGGCGTGCCGGAGCAGACCTACATGCAGTACGAGACCGGCGAGGTCGATCTGCCCTTCACGTTCATCCACAAGTGCGCCCTCGCCTTCGGCATCGAGATCACTGATCTGCTGGAGGGCCAGAGCGCGCATCTGTCCAGCCACACGGTCACGCGCAGGGGCAAGGGCATCATCACCGCCAAAGAGGAGGGCATCACCATTCAAAGCCTGGCTCCGCTGTTCCGCCAGAAGCTCGCCGAGCCCTTCTGGGTGAAGTACGACTACGTGCCCGAGCAGCAGAACAAGCCCATCCACACCACCACGCACTCCGGCCAGGAGTTCGACCTGGTCATCAGCGGCACGCTCAAGGTGCAGGTGGGCGACAACATCGAGGTGCTCCACGAGGGCGACTCCATCTACTACAACTCCTCCACGCCGCACGGCATGATCGCCGTGGACGGCCAGGACTGCGTGTTCGTGGCGGTGGTGCTGGCGGGCGAGGACGTGCCCACCCAGGAGATCCGCGACACGCTGATCTCCGCGCGCAAGTCCGAGGATCTCTTCGCCGAGAAGTTCATCACCTGCGACGAGGACGCCTCCGGCACGCTGACGGCCATTCACTTCCAGAACGAGGACAAGTTCAACTTCGCCTTCGACATCGTGGACGCCATCGCGGAGAAGTATCCGGACAAGCTGGCGATTCTGCACCTGGACCGCGAGAAGAACGAGCGCAGGCTCACCTTCCGCGACATGAAGCTGCTCTCCGCCCAGGCGGCGAACTACTTCAAGTCGCTGGGCATCCAGCGCGGCGACAAGGTGATGCTGGTGCTGCGCCGCAACTGGCAGTTCTGGCCGATCATGGTGGGTCTGCACAAGCTGGGCGCCATCGCCATTCCCGCCACCGACCAGCTGCTGCCGCACGACTATGAGTACCGCTTCGAGCGCGCCGAGGTCAACGCCATCGTCTGCACCGCCTTCGGCAAGGCCACCGAGCACGTGGAGGAGTCCGCGGGCAGCGAGAAGCTGATCAAGATCATCGCTGGCGGCGCGCGCGAGGGCTGGCACAACTTCGACGCGGAGAGCCCGCTGTTCACCCGCAAGTTCCACCGCGAGGCGGACACCCCCTGCGGCGACGACACGATGCTGATGTTCTTCTCCTCCGGCACCACCGGATACCCGAAGATCGCCATGCACAGCTACAAGTATCCGCTGGGCCACTACATCACCGCCAAGTACTGGCACCTGGTGGAGCGCGACGGATTGCACCTGACCATCTCCGACACCGGCTGGGGCAAGGCGCTGTGGGGCAAGCTGTACGGGCAATGGATGGCCGAGGGCGCGGTGTTCGCCTACGACTTCGACCGCTTCGACGCCTCCGACATCCTGCCGCTGTTCGCGAAGTATCACATTACCACCTTCTGCGCGCCGCCGACCATGTACCGCATGATGATCCGCCAGGATCTGAGCCAGTACGACTTCTCCAGCGTGGTGCACGCCACCACCGCCGGCGAGGCGCTCAACCCCGAGGTGTTCAACATCTTCGAGAAGCAGACGGGCCTGCGCATCATGGAGGGCTTCGGCCAGACCGAGACGACGCTGTCCGTCGCCAACCTGGTCGGCGGCGGCCACAAGATCGGCTCCATGGGCAAACCCACCCCGCTGTACGACATCGCGCTGTTGGATTCCGACGGCAACAAGGTCGGCGCGGGTGAGAACGGCGAGATCTGCATTCGCACCTCTGAGCACGTGCCCTGCGGCCTGTTCAAGGGTTACTACCGCGACCCCGAGCGCACGAAGGAGGTCTGGCACGACGGCTGGTACCACACCGGCGACGTGGCCTGGCAGGATGAGGACGGCTTCCTTTGGTACGTGGGCCGCGCGGACGACGTGATCAAGTCCTCCGGCTACCGCATCGGGCCGTTCGAGATTGAGAGCGTCATCATGGAGCTGCCCTACGTGCTGGAGTGCGGCGTGTCCGCCGCCCCGGACGAGGTGCGCGGCCAGGTGGTCAAGGCCAGCATCGTGCTGACCAAGGGCACCGAGCCCTCCGAGGAGCTCAAGAAGGAGATTCAGACCTACGTCAAGGAGCACACCGCGCCCTACAAGTATCCGCGCATCGTGGTGTTCCGCGATGAGCTGCCCAAGACCATCAGCGGCAAGATTCAGAGGAACAAGCTGTGATGGAATGAGGTTAGCCGGTTGCGGCTGGCGGGTGCGCAATGTGATTTGAGTTGGTGCGGCTGCTTTGGCTTGGAAAGCATGGCTTTCCAAGCCAAAGGAACGCCGGGCGGCCCGCTCACTGGAAGCGGCGGGATGTTTGTGCGCTTGGATGGGGCTGGTTTGGGGAGCGGACCGCTGGGGTTACGCTGGGCGCCGCCCAGACCTGCCAAAGGGGCATCGCCCCTTTGGAATCCCTTTCTGTTGCCGCGCTGGTGGTGTGAGAGGCTGCTTCTATTGGGCGGCGCGCTTGCAAACGCAACATTTGGGCGCTAGGATATTGTATGGATCGATAAAGTTTCGGCGATGGGGGGATGGCGATGGAGGAGTTTCGGCGGGTTGTGCTGCTCTCCGGGCATTACGGCAGCGGCAAGACCAACGTCGCCGTCAACCTTGCTTTGAAACTACGCCGGCGGCACGAACGCGTCGCTATCGCGGACGTGGACGTCGTCAACCCCTACTTCCGCACCAGCGACTCCCGGGAGGAGCTCGAGCGCGCGGGCGTACGGGTGATCTGCTCCGCCTACGCGGGCTCCAATGTGGACGTGCCCGCCCTTCCCCAAGAGATGTACGCCGTCACCGACGACCGCGGGCTTCGCGCCGTGATCGACGTGGGCGGCGACGACCGGGGGGCCCTGGCGCTGGGGCGCTGGCGGGACGCGATCGTCGAAGAGGGAGATTACGAGATGCTGCTGGTGGTGAACCGCTTCCGGCCGCTGACCCGGGACGTGCCATCGACCATCGAGGTCATGCGCGAGATCGAGGCGGCTGCGAACATGCGCTTCACCGCCATCGTCAACAATTCGAACCTGGGCAGCGAGACGACCCCCGGGGACGTGCTCGGTTCCATGGACTACGCGCGCGCGCTGTGCGGGGAGACCGGCCTGCCGCTGCGCTTTACCTCGGCGGAGGAGCGGCTGATCCCGGCGCTTGCGGACAAAATTGAGAACCTGTTTCCGCTGAAGCTTCAGTGGAAAATTCAATGACCCGACAGAAGAGAGGAGAGCTTATGGCAAAGCTTACGTTCCGAACGGATCGCTGCAAGGGCTGCGGTCTGTGCGTGGCAGCCTGCCCGAAGGGGCTGATCGCCATCGCGAAGGACAAGATCAACCAAAAGGGCCACCATCCGGCGGAGCTCACCGATCCGGAGGCGTGCGTGGGCTGCGCATCCTGCGCCATGATGTGCCCGGACTGCATCATCGAAGTGGAAAGGTGAGTGAGAGCATTGGCTGAAAAGGTACTGATGAAGGGCAACGAGGCCATCGCGGAGGCCGCGATTCAGGCCGGCTGCCGCCACTACTTCGGTTATCCCATCACGCCCCAGACGGAGGTCGCCGCCTACATGGCCAAGCGCATGCCCAAGATCGGCGGGTGCTTCCTGCAGGCGGAGAGCGAGATCGCCGCGATCAACATGGTCTACGGCGTGGCCTCGGCGGGGCATCGTGTGATGACCTCCTCGTCCAGCCCGGGCATCTCGCTCAAGGGCGAAGGGTTGAGCTACATGGCGGGCGCGAACCTGCCGGCGCTGGTGGTCAACGTGCAGCGCGGCGGCCCCGGCCTGGGCGGCATCCAGCCCAGCCAGTCGGACTACAACCAGGCCACCCGCGGCGGCGCGCACGGCGACTTCCACCTGCTGGTGCTGGCTCCCGCCAGCGTGCAGGAGATGGCGGATCTGACCATGCTGGGCTTCGATCTGGCGGACAAATACCGCATGACCGCCATGATTCTGGCCGACGGCACCATGGGCCAGATGATGGAGCCGGTGGAGATTCATCCGCGCGAAATTCCCGAATGCGACAAGTCCTGGGCGCTCACCGGCACGAAGATGAAGCGCGAGCACAACATCATCAACTCCCTGAGCATGGATCCCTACGACCTGGAACGCATGAACGTCGAGCGCTACGAGCGCTACGCGGCCGTGGAGCGCGACGAAGTGCGCTACGAGGCCTACCGCATGGACGACGCGGAGATCTGCGTCGTGGCTTTCGGCATCGCGGCCCGCGTGGCAAAGAACGCCATCAACGAGGCGCGCGGGCAGGGCGTGAAGGTGGGACTCATCCGGCCGGTCACGCTGTGGCCCTTCCCCAAGGCCCCGCTGCTGGCGGCGGCGGAGAAGTGCGAGCGCTTCATCACGGTGGAGCTCAACATGGGACAGATGGTGGACGACGTTCGCCTCGCCATCGAGTGCAGGCGGCCGGTCGACACCTGCAACCGCACGGGCGGCGTGATTCCGTCCGCGGCGGAGGTATACAGCGCCATCATGGGCGCGCAGAAGGGAGGCGCCGCAAAATGAGCGTCGTATTCAAAAAGCCCCACGCCCTGACCGACGCGGTATTGCACTACTGCCCCGGCTGCACCCACGGCATTGTGCACCGTCTCGTGGCCGAGGCCATCGACGAGCTGGGCATCGAGGGCAGGACCATCGGCGTGGCCCCCGTGGGCTGCGCGGTGTTCGCCTACGACTACTTCACCTGCGACATGGCGGAGGCGGCGCACGGCCGCGCGCCCGCCGTGGCCACGGGCCTCAAGCGCGCCGATCCCTCGAACATCGTGTTCACCTACCAGGGCGACGGCGATCTGGCGTCCATCGGCACCGCCGAAACCGTGCACGCCGCGGCCCGCAACGAGAACATCACCGTCATCTTCATCAACAACGCCATCTACGGCATGACCGGCGGTCAGATGGCCCCGACCTCGCTTCCCGGGCAGGTCACGCAGACCTCCCCCTACGGCCGTGACGTGAATCACTGCGGCTATCCGGTGCGAGTGTGCGAGATGCTGGCCACGCTGGACGGGCCGGAGTACCTGGAGCGCGTGGCCGTGAACAGCGTCAAGAACGTGCGCGCGGCGAAGAAGGCCATCCGCAAGGCGTTCCAGAACCAGATCGAGGGCAAGGGCTTCTCGCTGGTGGAGGTCATCTCCTCCTGCCCGACGAACTGGGGCATGAGCCCGGTGAAGGCGCTCGAATGGATCGATGAAAAGATGATCCCCTACTATCCGCTGGGCGTGTACAAGGATCGCAGCGCCGGAAGGGAGGAAGCAAAGTGACCCACTCCTATCTGATCGCGGGCTTCGGCGGACAGGGACTGCTGTTCGCGGGCAAGTTTCTGGTGTACAAGGGAATGCTCGAGGGCAAGGAGGTCTCCTGGCTTCCGTCCTACGGCCCGGCGATGCGCGGCGGCACGGCGAACTGCTCGGTGATCGTCAGCGACGAGCCGGTGGGCTCCCCCATCGTCGATCATCCCGACGTGTTGATGGTGATGAACCTGCCCTCGCTGGACAAGTACGAGGACGCGGTGGTGCCCGGCGGCACGATCTTCGTGGACTCCACGCTGATCGAGCGCAAGGTGCGGCGCACCGACGTGAACGTCTGCTATGTCCCCGCCACGCGCCTGGCCGCGGAGAGCGGCATGACCACGCTGGCGAACATGATTCTGACCGGCAAGATTTTGAAGGTGCTGGGCGAGTACGACCAGGCCGGCGTGGACGAGGCGCTCCGCCACGTGGTCTCCGCCAGGCACCCCGAGATGTTCGATTTCAATCAAAAGGCCCTGGCGCTGGGCCGCGACTATGAGTAATCACCAAAGGAGGCAACCACCATGCTGAACATCCGCATCGAAAAGACGACCGCTCCCAAGGCCAAGCCCGCCGACGAGAGCAAGCTGGGCTTCGGCCAGATCTTCACCGACCACATGGCGCTGATCGACTGGAACCTCGAAAAGGGCTGGTACGATCCCCGCATCGTGCCGTTCGCGAACTTCTCCATGCACCCGGCCTGCACCTGCCTGCACTATGGCTCCGAGATCTTCGAGGGCCTGAAGGCCTACCGCACCGCCGATGGCAAGATCCAGCTCTTCCGCCCCCAGGAGAACGCCCGCCGCATGCTCAACTCCTCCGAGAGGCTGTGCCTGCCGCAGCTTTCCGAGGAGGACTTCATGCAGATCCTCACCGAGCTCGTGAAGATCGAGGCCGACTGGGTGCCGCACAGCGAGGGCACGTCGCTCTACCTGCGCCCCTTCCTGATCGGCAGCGACGAGACGCTGGGCGTGCACGCGGTGCACAACGCGATATTCTGCATCATCTGCAGCCCCGTGGGCAGCTACTACAAGGAGGGCATCAACCCGGTCGGCATCATGATCGAGGATGCCGACGTGCGCGCCGTTCGCGGCGGCACGGGCTACGCCAAGTGCGGCGGCAACTACGCGGCCTCCAACCGCGCCGGCGAGAAGGCCGAGCAGAAGGGCTACAGCCAGGTGCTGTGGCTGGACGGCGTGGAGCGCAAGTACATCGAGGAAGTCGGCGCGATGAACGTCATGTTCAAGATCAACGGCGAGGTCGTCACCCCGGCGCTGACCGGCTCCATCCTGCCCGGCGTCACCCGCAAGAGCTGCATTGAGCTGCTCAAGAGCAAGGGCATGCCCGTGTCCGAGCGCCTGCTGAGCCTCGAGGAGCTCGAGCGCGCCATGGACGAAGGCACGCTGGAGGAGGCCTGGGGCTGCGGCACCGCGGCGGTCGTCTCCCCCATCGGCAAGCTGGCCTACAAGGACAAGGTGTTCATCGTCAATCACGGCGAAATCGGCCCGGTGACCCAGATGCTCTACGACACGCTGACCGGCATTCAGTGGGGCAAGCTGGACGATCCCTTCGGCTGGATCGTGCCGGTGTGCTGAAAAATCCCCGCAAAACAGCGGAGCGGTTCACTTTGAAGCGCTCCGCTCAGGTTGTCAAAAAACC
Source organism: uncultured Clostridia bacterium (assembly GCA_947596085.1). Classification (GTDB taxonomy): domain Bacteria; phylum Bacillota; class Clostridia; order Christensenellales; family Aristaeellaceae; genus SFTH01. The sequence continues at coordinate 8,183 of CANQEW010000089.1, forward strand.
GAATGGCGCTGATCCTGTTCAACCAAATCCGACGACCTGTGCGTCGGATTTGGTTTTTGTCGGAGTGAAACACAGACAAAAACAATACCTTCGGTCAGGTTTCCGCCCGGAAAATCGTGAGATTTTCAGGAAACCGCAGTCTTCCTCCCCTGCACGGGAAATCCGCAGATTTCCTGTGCCAGCTTGTCGAAAATACTTTTTCGACAAGCAGAGCGGAGCGGTCTACTTTGAACCGCTCCGCTATAACTTTGTTCAGTTCGTCAATAGACCGGCTCTCCGAAGCAGTACAAGCTGAAGAACGCCTGCACGCCGGGGCCGCAGTCGTACTCCATGCCGCACTTGTCCGTCAGGTCCTGCACGAAGATGCAGTAGGCGGACATGCAGGAAAACTTCTTATCCGGAAAGCGGCAGGGCTTGCCCTCGACGATGGCGCAGGGATTGCACAAATTGCAGCCGCTGGCACCAATCATCAGGCCCGGGATGCCCGCGCGGTCGATCCACTCGCGGGTCAGCTTGTTGTGCTTGCCCTTGGCCGGCTTGGTCTGGCGCTCGTCCAGCGGATCGTCGATGTCCCAGAGCGTCTGGAGCAGGATCGCCCGCGGCCAGCGGCGCACGCGCGCCTCCATCTCCGCCACCGTGCCGCAGTCCGGCGGGCAGCAGTAATTCACGCCGTACTTCCCGCACAGGTTCTCCTCGCACAGCGGCCGGAACGCGGGAATGAATTCGATGTCCCTCGTGTCCACCAGCGCGGCGTTGGCAAAGCCCATCTCCACGGCCAGATCCACCAGCTTCTTCTCGTCCACGGCAATCCCTCCCTCACAAACTGAATTCAGTATAAATCTCCAAGCGAAAAAAGTCAACGATTAAAGCGCGGAGGAACGCTTGATGCGGATGTAGGATTACAATACATATTGGAAAGGAGAAGAAGAAAAAGGAGAGGGACTGGACACATCTGTTATAGTTG
>CANQEW010000090.1 GCA_947596085.1 uncultured Clostridia bacterium
TGTTTTGCAGTTACATTCTATCACTTGGCTCTCTGTTTTTCTTCCTCCTTCTGTTACCTATCTATTGTATCAAAACAGTTTTTGGTTTGGAAAAGGACTTCTCACGCGTCAAAAGCAGGAATTCACGAAAGAGAGGAAGCCATCCGCCGCTGCTTTGGCGGATGGCTTTGGCGATCAATAATCACGCGGACGCGCCCGGTTCGTTCCACTTGTACCCGCGCAGGCGCCGGCTGAAAGCGGCGCAGATCGCGACGCCGGCGACGCCGCAGACAAAGAACAGCATCGCTGCGCCCGCGCCCTTTCCCGCGCCGAACAGCCTTACCAGGACGCTTTGCGCGCTCTGCGCGGCCATGAGCGGTTCGAATACGCCGTCCACCAGCGCGCCGCCCAGCAGAAAGCCAACAGGAATGGTGAAGAATTGCAGCGCGTTGCGGCAGGCATAGACGCGCCCCTGCAGCTCCAGCGGAATCGAGCAGCGGTACACCACGTCCAGATTCGCGTTCATCAGCGGAATGGGCAGCCAGCCCAGCACCGCGCCGGCGCACCAGATCCATGGCGCGCGCCCGAGGGCGAGCAGAAAATTCTCGGTGCTCATCGAGATCAGCAGCGTCCGGCAGATTGCCCGCACGCGGTCCTTCGGCGGCCGCGACAGCGTGGCCAGCGCGCTTCCCGCCAGCGTCGCCAGGCCGACACATGCGTTCACCAATCCCAGCGCGGCCCTGCCGCCGTTTTGCCGGGAAAGCAGCATGGCCGGAAGCGCCGCGTCGTACACCGACGCCACCAGATTGACGCACGCCAGAAACAGGATCAAATGCAGAATCAGCGGATTCTGCCGCAGCCAGGCGAGCCCCTCCCGGGCGGAGGCGAACAGACTCTTCGGCGCGCTCTCCTTCGCCCCGCCTTCAGGAATGCGGATGCCCAGCAGCAGCGTCAAAAACGCCGCCGCGAAGGTCGAGAGGTCGAACGCGACCACGCCTTCGATCCCCGCGAACGCGAACAGCGCCGTCGCCAGCACCGGCGTGAGGATCGAGTTCAGCGATTGAGACAACGAGCGCAGGCCACTGGTGCGCTGATAGTGCTCCGTGGGAATCAACAGCGTCGCGGCCACCTCGCTCGCGGGCTGCTGCACGCTGTTCATCAGCCCGTTCAGCGCGTTCAGCAAATAGAGGTGCCAGGCGCGCAGCGCGTCCATGCGCACGAGCGCGAACACGGTCGCCGTACAGAGCGCCGCGATCAAATCGCAGGCCAGCATGGTGCGCTTCTTATTCCAACGGTCGCTCAACGCTCCAGCAAACGCGCTCGTCAGCACGTAGGGCGCGTAGGAGCACACCGACAACAGCGCCGTCCGCAGCGCGGAACCGCTTCGCTGATACAACCACAGCACCAGCGCGTAACTGGTCATGCCGCTGCCCAGAGCCGACAGGGATTGGGTGCTCCACAGCAGCAGCCAGGGTTTCAAATTGGAAAATTTACTTTTCATAACGCTTTGCTCCTTCGGTTTGAATTTTCATCCGAATCGCAAAGCCAGAGGACGTTCGTCATCCTCCATGCGGCGTCCTCAGGCCCTGCATGGAGGATAGACGCTCATGAGGATCATCTTTCATACGCTCCTTTCACATTTATTCGCATCGGCCGGATTGCGGCACCACGCGAACGACCCGCGCGGTGCTTCCATTTTACTACGTTCAATTGTACCATTTCTGTGCCGCGAGGTTGTTGATAATCCAAGGGACGAAAGCCACCGCCTTCGTCCCTGGATGCCGTGCCACGTTTGCGCCGGTTCGCCCGTTATGCTTCGTCTGCGTCCTGTGAACCGGAAGGATCGTCGGGTTTGAAGCCGTCATCGATCATTTCCAGAATGAAGGGCACGATGGCGGGATCGAACTGGGAACCGCTGCAGCGGCAGAATTCCTGGCGGATCGTATCCATCGGCAGTCCCTGGCGATAGCAGCGGTTGTTGCTCATGGCGTCAAAGGCGTCGGCCACGCCGATGATGCGCGCCACCTCGGGAATCTCTTCTCCCGCCAGCCCCTGGCAATAGCCATTGCCGTCGTAGCGCTCGTGATGGTACTTTGCGCCGTCCGCGATGCCGGGCAGCGCGGTGAAGTTCCGCAGCACCGCACCGCCGATCTGCGGATGGCGGCGAATGATGTCCATCTCCTCCGGTGTGAGCTTTCCGGGCTTGTTCAGGATGCTGTCGGGAACGCCGATCTTGCCGATGTCGTGCAGGAGCGCGATGTAGTAGATGTTCTCCTGCTCCTCTTCAGATTTGCCCATGCGCCGGGCCAGCTCCCGGGAATATACCGCCACGCGCAGGGAATGACCGTTGGTATACCGGTCCTTGGCGTCGATGGTGCGCGCAAAGGTCTGCAGCGATTGCTCGATGATGCTGCGATACTCCCGCTGGCGCTTCCGGATACTGCGGAGCTTTACATGATTGATCAGCGCGGCGATCGCGATGACGAACAGCACCACCGCCAACAGCATCATTCCCAGGAAGAGCGGCTGCTCCCTCAGGCGGCGCTCCTTCGCGATCGTGAGCGTGTATTCGTTGAAATCCCTGGGATTCTGCAGCCCAAAGACCTTCATGTGGAAAGTGTAATTGCCGCCGGGAAGGTTGGTGTAGCTGATGCTTCCGCTCTTCTCGCCGGTGATAACGGTTTCCTTCGAATCGAAGCCGTCCAGGCAATAGGAGATGCCGATGTCGGAGGTATCGGTGAAGGAGAGCGCGGCAAAGTCGATCGTCAGGCGGCTGTCCTGCATGCCGAGTCGCAGGCTGGAGGGCTGTTCGTACAGCTTGCCGTCCACGGAAGCCTGGTTGATGATGCCCATCGCCACGGGATTGGACAGCGGCTGGAAGTCGAATATGCTCACGCCGCTGCGGGTGGCGATGTAGAGCGTGCCATCCTCACTCAGCCAGTGCCAGGTGTTGGCGTCGATGGAGCCCGACAGGCCGTGTTCGAAGCTGTACTCCTGGGGCAGGGGATTCTCACCGGCCAGGAGCGCCGCGCGGTCGAAGGCGAACACGCCGTTGTTTTGAAGGATCCAGAGCTTTTCGTCGCGCAGATAGAAGTCGAAGATGCTGCCCGCGCCCTTGCGGATGTCGGAGATCAGGCGGAAGCCGCCGTCGTCCCAATAGTACAGGCTGCTGCCCGCGCTGATGAAGTAGCCGCCGCCCTCCTCGTCGCGGAGCATGCGCAGCACGACGCCGTCCGTCAGCCCCTCGTCCACGCTGTGCGGAATCACGGTGTCACCGTCGATCTCATAGATGCCGCCGCCGTCGCTGCCCGCCAGAATGGTTCCCTCCGGGGTCTCCAGCAGGGACAGGACGGGATTCACCTTCAGGCCGTCCTCAGCGGAGATGCTCTGCACGACCCGGCCGTCGCGGATGATGTTCAATCCGCCCTGGGAGCCGACCGCGATGCTGCCGTCGGAAAGCTCCAGCAGCGTGCGCGCGCTGGTGTTTACAAGGCCGTCCTCGGCGTTGAACGCGGTAATGCTGTCCTGCGCGGGATCGTAGCAGATTACGGGATTCTGGTTGTCGTAGGCGGCGATCCAAACCCGGTCGAGGCTGTCCGCCATGAGACAGCGCACGCGCACGCCCGCGTAAAGCTGCGTCAAATCATTTTCTACCGGCTGCCACGCGTCGTCGAAGATCAGCATGCCGCTGCTGGTGGCGAGGTAGTAGCGGTCGCCCTGGTGGATGATCGCGTTGATGGCGATGTTGTCCAGGCCGGCGACGGCGTTGGGGCTTTTGAAACAGCCGCGGGTATATTTGATGATGCCGAAGTTGGTGGATGCCAGCCAGATGTTGTTTTCGTAGTCGATCCAGGCGCTGTTGACCGCGGAAGCGCCATCTCTTTCGTTCAGGGTCAGCTGTTCTCCGTCGGGATACATCACGCAGGCGCCCACATTGCCGCACACGATCAGGCGGCCGTCCGACGCGGCGATGATGCTGTTGTGGGTGGTGACGCCGTCCGTGGTAAAGCGCATCATTTCCAAATCTTCGGGTTCGAGCCCCTCGCCCGGGAAAGTCAGCCGGAGCAGCGAGCTGCCCGAGGAGCCGATGTAAATCGCGCCCTCGCTGTCCGCCGCCGTGCAATAGATGTCCTCGCCTTCAAACAGTTCGTCGGAATTGTACACGCGCTTCAATTCGCCGTTCTCCACGACGGTGCAGATGCCGGAGTTGAGCGCGCCCCACACCCGGCCACGGCTGTCCACGGCTACGGAATAGACCGTTTCGCCGTTGAGATGCTCACCGGAATAGGGGATCAGTTCGCCGTCGCGGATCTCCGCCATGCCCGAATTGGACGCGATGTAGATCACGCCGTCCGCGCCCTCGGCGAAGTTGCGCACGCAGAGATAGTTGTTCGGGTCCGGATTCTTTACCGCGTGAATTTCGTGGTTTTCCATGTAGAAGGCGCCAGCGTCGTTGGTGCCGATCCACAGCCGCCCCATGGAATCTTCGAACAGGGCGCGCACCGAGGAGGATTCGAAGCTGCCTTCCATGCTGTAGTTGCGGAAGGTGCTGCCGTCATAGCGGATCAGGCCGCCGTAGCTGCCGATCCAGACGTATCCGTCTCTGCTTTGAATTACCGTGTTCGCTTCGCCAGTGGGCAGGCCGTTGCGCTCATTGTATATGGTGACGACATAGGGCGCATCTTCCTCACCCTCGGCCATGCAGGCAGCGGGATACAGGCAGAGAATCGCGATCAGTAAGGCAAGCAGTGCAGCGCGGAGGCGCTTATTGCTCGTCATGGTTATTCATCCCTCCAACAAAACCGTTTAGATGATGCGCATAATCATCCAAACTATATAACAGATCATCTTAATTATATCATTTGATTTCCTTATTTTCAAGATTTGGTCACAGGAAACGCACGTTTTTACAAATTTTTCTGAGTGCGGGGCAGGAAGATCAAATTCGTATTCAATGCGGAAAAAGTACAAAAGAGCCCGGCGCGGCGGCCGGACCCTCGTGAGAATAAAAAGGAAATTATGCTGCGGAATTCGCGCGGAGCAAAATCAGATATCGGGCATCGTGGTTTCGGGAATGCGGCGGTCGATGGTTTGACCGTTGGGCTTGTAGTTGTACTTCCAGACGCCGCTGCCGCGCACGATCGGGCCGCCGGCGAGCTTGACGCCGTTTTCGTAGACCTCCACTCCCTCCGCGTCCGGGAGCACGATCTCGGCGGTGGTGTTGAAGGGAACCTCGAACTCGAGTTCAATGCCGTCATTCGTGAGCTTCCACGCGCTGCGCAGCCTGCCGTAGGGAGTCTCCAGCGTCGCGCCCGCGAATTCCAGCTGGCTGTTGGGCAGGGGCCGCAGCAAGCTGCGCTTGTAGCCGGGTTCCGCGGGATTGATGCCCGCCACCCAGCGGTACAGCCACTCGCAGATCGCGCCGAAGGCGTAGTGATTCAGCGAATTCATGCCCACGGGGCCAAAGCTGCCGTCCGGGCGGATCGAGTTCCAGCGCTCCCACATGGTCGTCGCGCCCATCTCCACCTCGTAGAGCCAGCTCGGGCACTCGGTCTGCAACAGCAGCGAATAGGCGTATTCGTTCAGGCCGCTTCCCGAGAGAGCGGGACAGAGGCAGGGCGTGCCCAGAAAGCCGCTGGTCAGCTTGCTGTGATCGATGCGAATGCGCTCGGCCAGGTGTTCCGCCGCCACATCCCGCTGCTCCGGGAGCAGCAAATCGAAGTACAGCGCGATGGCCTGCGCCGTCTGCGTCTCGGATACCACGCGTCCGCTGGGCGATACGAACTCCTTGCGGAAAGCCTCGCGCACGCGCGCGGCGAGATCGCCGTAATACTTCGCGTCGTCCTCGCGGCCCAGCGCTTCCGCCGTCCAGTCCATGACCCTCGCCGAGAGCGCGTAGTAGGCGGTGGCGATCAGGTCGGTGGGGGTCAGGCCGAACCAGTTGTCCGGATCCTTGGTGTCCTGCGCCAGCCAGTCGCCCAGATGGAAGCCGTAGTAGCGGTCCACGCCCAGCGTATCCTGGCTGGTGATGAAGTCCACCCAGGCTTTCATGGAGTCGTACTGCGTCTCCAGAATGGCCCTGTCGCCGTACTGCATGTACATCGTCCAGGGAATGATGATGGCCGCGTCGCCCCAGCCGGTGATGGGGAGCTGCCAGATACCGGTCTTGCGCAGGATGTTGGGCACCACGCAGGGCACGTAGCCGTCCTTCTTCTGCTCGATGGACAGATCGTGAAGATACTTGCGGAAGAACGCGTCCGTCTGCATGTTCATGCTGGCCGTGCAGCAGATTACCTGCGCGTCGCCGGTCCAGCCCAGGCGCTCGTCGCGCTGGGGACAGTCAGTGGGGTTATCTACAAAGTTTGATTTCTGGCTCCACAGGCTGTTGTCGAACAGCTTGTTTACCCGCGGGTCGGAGCATTCGAAGCCGCCGATCACGGGCATGTCGGAGTAGATCGCCTCGCTGGTGAAGTTTTCGGCCCTCAGTTTTCCGGGCCAACCAGTCACCTTCACGTAGCGGAAGCCGAAGAAGGTGAAGCTTGGGCGGTAGAAGCGGCGCTTGCCATCGCAGATGTAGCGCAGTTCCGCCAACGCCGTGCGCATGTTGGCGCGGTAGAAATTGCCGCCCCGGTCCAGCGCCTCGCCGAACTGAAACCAGAGCTCCGTGTCCGCCGGCGCGTCGACCTCGAAGGAGAACAGTCCGGCCAGATTCTGACCGAAGTCCAGCACGCGCTCCCCGGCGGGGGTGGTCAGCACCTCGACCGGCTTGAAGCGCTCGTGAAGCCGCACCGGCACGCTCATGCGCGCGGTGAGCAGGTCCATGTCGATGTCAACGGCGCAGGCGCTCTCCCAGGCGGAGTCGTCGTGCTCCGGGTCGCACCAGCCGTCGATGATCCGGCGCGCGTCGAACACCTCGCCGTCGTAGATCTCGGCGCGCACCCACGGGCTCTGGCTGGCCTTCCAATGCTCGCCGGTGGCGAAGCATTCCTCGGTGCCGTCCTCATATTCGATGTGAATCTCGCAGATGAAGCCCAGCTTGTCGCCGAAGATGTTCCAGCGGTCGCCGAAGCGCATGCGAATCTCCGGCCAGTTCACGCGGCCCTTGTAGTAGCCGTTTCCCAGCTGACAGCCCACGGCGTTCGCGCCGGGGCGAAGCTGGGAGGTGATGTCGTAGGTTTGGTACTGGAGCCAACTGTCGTAGGCGTTGAAGCCGGGGGCGAGATATTCGTCGCTCACCCGCTCGCCGTTTAAATACATCACGTACAGGCCCACGCCGCAGGCGTAGGCGCGCGCGCGCCTGACGGGCTTGGTCAGCGTAAAGTCGCCGCGAAGCTGCGGAAACTCCTTCTCCCAGCCGATCCAGCGCGCCGACCAGGGTTCGTCGTACTTGGCCGTCTCAAACCAGGCCGCCTCGGACCAATCGGATTCCGCGCCGTCCTGATCCCAGATGCGCACGCGCCACCAGTAGCGGGTGCGGGGTCGCCAGGGCGCGTCGAGCCGCACGCCGGCGCTGAGGCCGGATTCCACGCGGCCGGTATCGAGAACGGGCGAATCAAAGGCGGCGCTCTCCGCCACCTGAATCTGATAGGCGCTCTGCGCGCCGTTGATCGCGTCGGACTCCGTCCTCCAGCCGAAGGATGGCTTTTTGAAATCGAAACCCAGCGGATGGACCATGTAATCACAAGTCAGATTGACAATGCGCATTTTCCTTTGTTCATCTCCCGATTTAATTGAAGCCGTATATCCTCTGGCTGACCTTGTAGGCGAACAGCACCGCCGTGCGGCCGGCCCGCGTGCGGAAGCGAATCATCCGGCCCAGCAGGCGCTTCCGAAGCTTTTCGTGAATCTCCGGCTTCTCCTGTTGAATGAACCGCCAGAGCTCATCGCGCTTGCGCAGGTGCTCCGGCGTGCCGCCCTTCATGAGCATCACGCAGGAAATCGCGGTGATGATCTCCAGAAAGTTCAGCATGTAGCGGTACAGGTGGGGGTCGGTGATCGCATTCAGGTCCACCTCGGTGAACATCAGCTTGTTCACGTAGATGAACTGGTCGATGCGCCGGATCATCGTCTGCTCCTGCACGGACTGATCCTCGCGGCCGATGAAATAGTGGTAGAAATTGACGTTCAGATAGAGCATCCGGCGCACGTCCTTCAGCGGCACATAGACGTACAGATCGTCCACGTAGAAGGTGTGCTTTGGCAGCGTCATGCCGCTGTTGAGCAGCATCCGCGTGCGGTAGATTACCGAATGCATCAGCAGGTATTGCCCCTTGTGGAAGCGGTGCGTATCCGCCCAGCCGAATACCCTGCCCTGCGGCAGAATGTGGCTGTAGCTCATGACAAAGTTGTGCAGCGCGCCGGCCTTGTCATAGACATAGTTGCTGATGAGCATGTCGATGGGCTCGTCTACATAGGCGCGCAGCGTCTCCAATACCTTGGGATACGCCTCGGCGTCCACCCAGTCGTCCGAATCGACGACCTTGAAGTACAACCCGGAGGCGCTCCGCAGCCCGGCCATCACCGCGTCGCCGTGGCCGCCGTTGGGCTTGTGAATCACGCGGACGATGTTCGGATATTTCCGCGCGTACTCGTCCGCAATCTCGGCGGTGCGATCCGTCGAGCCGTCGTCCACGATCAGGATCTCCACCTCGTCGCCGCCGGGCAGCAGCGATTCCACGGCATGCGCCATATAATCCTGAGAATTGTAGCTCGGAATTGCAATCGACAGCAGTTTCAAGATTCCGACATCTCCTCACTTCGCGTTTGGACACTGCCCCTATTCTACCACGCGCGATTCCTTCCCGCAAGAAGTCTGATTTAAAATATGATGAAGAAACTCTGTTGGCGTCAATCATAGGTAACAGCGAGGGAGGGGGCTGTCAAGGGAAAGGGTGGAGATTTTCCGGCAGGGGAAAGGCGGAGGATTCCGCCAAACCTGCGTAGCCGGAAAATACTACCCGGCCTTGACAGCGTCGCCATGTGATACAATCTTGCCTGG
>CANQEW010000091.1 GCA_947596085.1 uncultured Clostridia bacterium
GTCACGGTGGCCTTAAAACTCCGCGTCGGTGGTCCTAAAACTCCGTGCAAATGGCCCTACCGCCCCGGAATTTGCACTTCCTGTTCATGACCTTCGCCAGCTTTTCCACGGTCATCGCCGTGTTTGAAAACCTGATTTCCAACTGCATCGATAACTTCCACTGGACGCGCAAGCGGGCCGTGGTCATCAACGTGGCGTTCGTGCTGATCGCCAGCCTGCCCTGCGTATTCGGCTACAACATCTGGAGTAGTCTCCGCCTGATCGACGGCCGGGACGTGCTCGATACCGAGGACTTCCTGGTCAGCAACCTGCTGTTGCCGGTCGGCTCGCTGGTATACCTGCTGTTCTGCGTGAACAAGTGGGGTTGGGGTTACGACAAGTACATTGCTGAAGTCAATACCGGCGAGGGCATGCGCCTCCCCGACAACAAGCTGCTCAAGCGCTACCTGCAGTTCGTGCTGCCTCTGTTGATCATCTTCATACTGATACAGGGATTGATCTAAAAGTGCATTATAAAGTTGCCCCCGGCGCAATGCCAGGGGCAACTTGTATAAAGAAGTCAAACAGCTTCAAACGATATCCTACAAAAGTGAAAACAATGTGCGTATGCTCAGGTGGATGACTAGCTTTTCCTTCCAGACGATCTTGCAGCTTGAACTTCACTGGCTCGCGAATAGCTGCAAGACCTCTGTAACCACCTATCTGTATCTCTACAGCACGCTGGGTCTGTTGAGATAAACCACACGCGTATCTTCAATAAAGCCATCCATGCCGTACAGTAGCAAAATTTGGTCATAGCCCTTGGAATCAATGGTTGTATCCAATCCAAAGGAAAAATCTCGGAAATCGATGCAGCCAATTTGCGCGTAGTTATCCGTTAAGTAAGGCACAAAGCTATTCGCATAGCTATCTTTTACTAGTAGAATGCTCCCTTCACCGTTCCCAGTCACTTCGACATAACCATGATTGCCATCCAGGAAAGCGCCATACTTATCCAACGTATCGAGTATCTCCATGTTGACCAGCGGTTGCCTGGGACCGGGTTCGTATTCGTTTTCATTGAGGACGTTCATCACAGTCATGGTACTGTCCACGTCATAATACGAAAGTGTGTCCGCCTCCGCCTGGTACCACCTAGAAAGCGCATAATGTGTGCCCTGGAAACCTGCAATATCCGTGCGCGCATGATCCTGCAACGAAAATGGCTCCAAATCATTCTGATCGCAAAAAGCTTGGTACGCCAAGTACGCGCCATCCGCGGTCCAATGATGATCCGTTTTATAATACAAGAGGAAATTTTCGCGGGCCTGATTGAAGATTTCACGCAAATCCACGATGCGGCACGACGTGTTCGCCAGCTTGCGGTTCACTTCTTCATATAGAGCGTTCAAATCCCGTTGAGGCGCACTGTTCGGCAGCATATCAGTATAGATCAGTTCTGCCGGAGGCACGAGCATCAGCGTAACCTGGCCGCTATAACGTTCTGCGAAGCGCTCGACCTCATCCAGATTTCGTTCAAACTGTTCGATATTTTCATCACTAAGTTCAAAGTGCTCCGTGAACATCCAGCCATCTCGTCCCAGAAGAATTCCATTGATGTCCTGCTTGCCAAAGAGCAATGTCTCCACGCGGCTATACAAATCAATCCAAGCGTCTCGCCAGGCGATGTGATCCTGCACATAGTTCTGAAGACTGGAAGCAAAACCGCCGCTGGTTAACGATTGCCACGTCAAAACCGGCGGATCTGCGAGACGTCGCTTTTCCAATTCGGAGATAGTTCGCTTGGGCGTGATGATGCTTACAACCGCAATGCCAGCGATTATCGCAAAAAACATCACGATCATGCAAAACGCGCTAAATCGTTGCCAAATAGGCCGTTTGCCTTCTTCTCGCATATTGATTGCTCCATTCAAAATCAGCGCTACGCGGGCAGAAGCCCAGCGTAGCGGCCATTTTGTCATAAAAGAACTTACGCGGTCAGCGCATCATTGATGGCTTTATCAATCTGTTCGTAACTGGCGCCATCAATCCCCGCCATGACCAGCATGACGTAGTTGCCTGAAGTAAGCACACGCGCTTCTTTCGCCTTCTCTACCTTGTTGGCGAACTCGATGTACAACGTACTGGTCATCGTTTGACGATAGGCTTCCAACTGTTTTTGTACTTCAGCTGCTTTCCCATCTTTGCAGAGAGCCACAAACACCAACGCGCAATCTGCCTGATTGTTTGTGACATCGCCACCATAAGCCACCAAATTATCCATTGTGAGCTGCATTTCGTTCTCTACAGTAAAATCGTCGATTTTACGAGCGTTCCCAACGGTATTAACCGCCTCGATCTTACTGACGATCGTATCCAGCATTGCTGCGGATTCCTCCAACGTCTTGGCAGGTTCCGGCGCGGCGCTCTCTTTGTTTTGGCATCCACAAAGCAACGCCAGCACGAGGAAGAGCGCAAACGCCAATGTCCATGATTTTTTCATAATCCGTTACCTCCTTCGTTCACACTGCCCTTGTTCCACAGAGCAATTATTCAAATCGATTGCCACCGATACGCCAAAGATCGAAGTTGGCATCGGGATCAACCGAAATGATCTCCTGTTGCCACGCGGCAAGCGTGACAGCGTCGGCATACCAGACGGTATAGCGGCTCAAGCCATCGCGATAAGTGAAATGAAGCGCCATGCTTTCCTCATCTCGTTCAGGGGTGCGCTTTCGCTGCGCAGCGATCTCCTCCGCCTGGGCTTGCGTAAGCGACCGAGTGACCTTGTCCGTCCCATCCCATTCAAAACCACCAGTGGCTAGCGCGTAATGCACGCCGGACAGGGTAGAAAACTTCTCCGCTACTTTGCGAAGGAATGCAAAATCTGCCTTTGGACCGGGCCCGCTATGCGTACCATATAGATTATAGCACATTACAGTGTAAAATGCACCCTCTGGGAAAGAAATTTTTTGAACCGGCGCATCCGAACCAAGCACTACCCGCACAGGCATTGCTTCTTCTCTCGCACATGTCAACAGAGTTTCCAAAAAAGTTACAAACTCCTGCCACACGCCTGCCTTTCCAATGTTTTCAAAATCAATCTCGATCGCATTTGCGCCACTTGCATGGGCCGCGTCCAGCATCTCCCGAACAGTTCCCTGCGTGTGCGCCTCATCCGACCATAAAAGTGAAAGAAATGATGCATCTTTTTGAGTAACACTTCCATCGGCATGGCGTACATCGTTGGTAAAGGAAAGGTAAACGGTGGGAAGCGAATATGAAGCCGCAAGACTGGCAAGCGCATCTATGCCCTCCGGTACGATCAAATCGCCTTCCTCACTGTATAAGCAAGAAAATAAACAAACGTTCTGAACATCCTCACGGATGTTTGAAAGTTCATCGTCCTGTTCACCGTCCCAATAGACGAGCCACGCCGTATCCCATGGATACAGCGTCGGCTCTGAACTGGGTTCAACGGATCCTTCCCGGGACATGTCCAATGAATCCTCCCGCTTGTTTCTCGACGGGTTGTCATCTCTCAACCCGCACCCAGTCAACGAAAGCACGAAAATCAGGCTCACCAACAATGCATACTTTCGCCACATCATCGCCGCTCCTCACAGATATTTAATAAACCAATCCAGCACGCTCTTCCATACGGTGGCAACCTCGTGCCCCACCTTCTCAAAGCCATGGAGTAGATCATCATAGATGATCTCAGAATTGCCTTCCGCGTCAGGCAGCGTGCTGATACATAGTTTTTCGATGACGCCATCATACACGTCGTCGGAGAGATTGCGTTGGCTCCAGCCAAAGCCGCCCCAATGGCAACCAAAGCCTAAACGCCCGGCATTCGTATTATTAACGGTCACCTGTGCCGCAGGTTTGCCATCTACCATGACGTTTACGCTTGGTCCGTCCAGCACGATAGAGAGCGTGCGACTGCCGGAAGCGTTAATGTCGATATCGGGAACGTAAGCTTCAGCGCCATCTTCGACGGACTTCGTTTCCCACGTAGTTACTTCGCGCGCCTGTTGCGTATAATCGAGAATTTCGGATGCATCCGCACCGTAGCGGGCAAGCGCGGTCATTTCGGCCAGCCTGGCTGCCTTTTCATCTTCTTCCACGGAATCATACTGTATGCCGTCGAATTCATCCAAATTCACCTCGAAGAGCACATTTTGCGATGCGCCCGACGCCTCTCCGACGCGCAAAACGTTATTCTCAAGACTTACGAATACGGCATTGGTCATCGCATCGTCTGCGCGAAGATAAACTGTCTGAGAGCCAAACTTATTACCAGTCAGTTTAAGATCCACCTGTCCATCGGCAAAAGTACAATCCTTGAGAGCAACGAGGCCGTCACTTTCCGGCTCAGAGGTAACAACCAGTTTCTCTGGTTTGCATTCCAGCGCGCCCTGCAGCACTTCCCAATTGGCAAATTCCTCTTCCTCACCCGGGATGAAGCTGATATCCAGATCGCTGTCGAATTTAATCCGCATCAGCAGGTGATTGATCGGCCAATAGGCTTGCGGTTGCATCCTCGTAAGGTCATAGACGGTATGATCTTCGCTCGTGGAATTGAAACTGACACCCTCGCGATTGAAATTGAGGGTGAACAAGTCGTAAATCCACTTTGCATTTGTTTCACTCACACGGTCGTTATTGCCAAATTTGCCCGTGTTGGAATGCATGATTGAGTACAAGCCCGGCAGTTTACCGACCTTTTCGGTATATTCGCGCTGCATTCCCTCATAATCCGCGGAGATACGTGCGACCATGGCATCGTAGGACTCCTTCGGAACAGAGTACTTATCACGGATATAATCCATCAAGTAGTGATTGTAATTCCTGCCCAGATAAGACGTCATCATCGCGTATTCCAGTGTACTCAACTCGCCCAAGTAGTAATCGTAGCGGTCAAATACATTAATATAAAACAGGCGATAACCGTTTGTTCCCAACTCCCAGTACGAACTCTTTTCCAGATCAAGAAGGTCTTCTGCAGAGAGAAACTTGGGATCGTCGACTTCAAATTTTTCGGCATAGGTGAGCATCGAAGCCTTAAAGTTGTACTTCTCAAGTATCTTTTGAGCAAAGATTGCCGTATCACGGCGGCCATCTTCAAACATGAGAAAGAGCGACTTTTTCGGCAGCGGTTTTCCGTTCTGATAATAGTCAACGATGTCCTGCTGCGTGATGGTAACGAACCCCTGTTCGTATAGAGTGCGCAATTGTTCGTCCAGAGAAGCAGTGCTGATGAGGGTTTCGGTACCAGTACGATCCACACCAAAATAGGAAAGCGCAACAAAGCCTGTGCTATCTTGGGCGGTTTCCTCACCATACGGCTGATAAGTCTTAAAAGAAAAGAGAGCCGAAACGATGATCGCCACTACGAGCAACAACACAATACCTTCCAGCACGGCACGAATTGCCTTCACGCGGTCCTTTCTGGTGCTACTCATTGGATTTCCCCTCTTTTCTTTTCCGCTTTCTGGCCTGTTTTTTCATGGCTTTCTCATGCTGCTGTTGCTTCTTATCCTGTTGCTGTTGTTTCTTTTCCGCAGCTTTAACATCCTCAGGTGTCATGCGTGTACCCCAAGTGGATTTCCAGAAAGTGACCCACGCATAGGGCATTTGCCAGAGCAGCACAGCTTCATAATAAAAGCAGAACAACATACCCCATAGCCAAGTGCTACTCTTTCGCAAAAGCATTTGTGCCGCGCTCATCAACAAACTCATCAAGAGTATGCCGACAAGGAATGTCGTTGGAAATACGCGGTGTACGATCGGCACATAAATAAGATTATAAATTACAACGATCGGCGCCGCTATAGGCACAATCATGCCTATATAAAATAACACTGCACTGAACGGTTCCTTTCGCCACATAAATTTACCCGCTACCATGGATTCTCGCAGCCAAGATCGTTTCCAACGCATCTGTTGCTTAAGGAATACGGGATATTCATTAGGCACAATGGTGCTGCACACCGCGCTATCCTGATAGGTGGTGCGATACTTTCTAAGCACTCTATTCGTCATGCTTCGGTCGTCGCCAAAGGTAGCACGCTGCCCCAGGAATTTCTGATTGCGCCAAGCATCCAGATTTTCCATGACAATGTCGCGACGATAGCAGGAGAGCGGACCAGACAGGCAGGTCACCGTGTCAAATACCGCTTCGGCCGCCTTCATGATACGGAAAGCAATATAATAGCGAACGGACTGCATGCGGGTTAAGCCGTTGGTATAGGTGTTTTCCACGTCCGTACGTCCAGAAACACCGCCCATCTTCGGATCCTTAAAAGGCTGAACAATGTGCCGAATGGCAAACACGTCCAGGAAGCTGTCCGAATCTACAAAGACAACCAAATCGCTCTTTGCCTGGAGCACGCCGAGGCATATCGCCTCGCGCTTACCACCATTCTTTTCGGCCCTAATGACGTGCACGCGCTCCTTGACTTTGAAGCGAGAGTTCCCTTGGCTGAGTTTCTCTATAGTCTCTTCCGCGACCTCCACTGACCGGTCATCCGAGCAGTCATCAACGACAAAGACCTCCAGTTTATCGATAGGATAGTCCTGGTTTACACAGCTCTGTATCGTGCGTCCAATCCATTGTTCCTCGTTAAAACAGGGAATGATAATGGTGACGCTCGGAGTATAGTTAACGTCAATTGGCACAGGTTTGTACAGTGCTCCAAGCAAATAGCGGCTGAGCAGGAACACCATGGCCAAAATACTATACAAATACAGCCATTTATTAAATTTAAAGTAAATAATACTCTCCGCACGCATGAGCATAACGGTGCTACAAATCACAAAGAGCATCGCGGAAGCGACCGACAATTCGATGCGGTCCTTCCTGCGCTTGGCATACAGAGAAAGCGGTACGGCAAACTGAATACCCGCGTAGATGCCGTCTTCGCGCTCGAAAACGCGCGCGCAGGTAAACTTCTGTTTGACCTTCATTTCAAGGCCCTCTGGTAGCGCGCCAGGCGTGATCTCAAAATTGATGTGTGACACATCAGATTCTTCGATTAGGCTACGCGAGGCCTGGTCAGAAAGCTTAATCAGCGCCCCAGTCGTCGACAAGTCAACGACTTTGGCACTAAAGGTATGCTTTACATGTCCCTTTTTATAGCATTGCAGCTTCGCATCCAAATCAACAACGTAGCGAATGCCCTCGTTGAACGACTGAATGTATTCTTCAAAGTTTTCGTCCCTCTTGCTTGCGTCAACATTGCCGCGTCTGTCGCTGCCTTTACGCACACCCTCAGGGTCAGGCAAGTTGGCAAGCGTACGGCGATCGCCCTTCTGTACAAGCAATACGTCAACCGGATGCTTCTTCTTTTTAGCTTTACGCTTGAAAATCCGGCTAAAGAACGACCTCTTGGCGACAGACACAGCGACACCGGCAGCGCCTATGGAAGCTTCCGCCGTCTCTGAGAGCGTTTTATCCACCGCACCAGCCGGATGTGCGGATTCAGCAGGCTCTGTGCCGCGTCCTTCTTCAGAATATGGTGTTGTTGGCGCAACCGACGGCGCCGTAACCGCCTCCGCGGCAGCGGATGTGCCTTCACCCTCTTCTTCACCGAGAGGCGCACGCAACGGCACAGTGTCGCTTGGGGCGGGCTGATAGTCAATATCCGCCCTTTGCTTCTCTTCAAGCGGCGTCGTCGATATATTGGTATAATCCGTGAAAGCGGCAACTTCCTCTTTGGGCCGATCAGTGGAAGGGTGCTCCTCGCTGTCGGTACCGCTTTCCGAGGATTGATCCGGGCCGGTTTTTACGCGGGAGCACCCTCCCGCTCCATAAAAGACGGTTCTTTATTCTCCTCGTAGTTCTGTGGTGATACAGGTATATCTACAAAAGAATACTTGATTTGCTCACTGAGTAGTCCAGCAACATCAACATCCTGGTCCAAATAGTTTTCGCAAATTTGAGCTGTAGCATTGCTGACGCGCTCAGCGGCCTGCATAAGCTGCGAGAAATAGCTTCGATAACTATTTTCAATATCGCGTACGTTTTTTTGAACTTGCGCTTTTTGTTGCTCTCTATACTGATTCAGTTCTTGATCCGCTTTCGCGCGTTGAGCTGCGGCCTCCAATTTCAATAGACGCCGTTGTTCGGAAACTTCCAAATCGCGCTGCTTATCTCTTTCCTCTAATTCTTGTAGCTTTTGGCGCAACGCGTCCTGCAATTCGGCATATGCGCGTTTTTCGCCTTCGATAATAGCTTTTAGTTCATCCAGCGATGATTTGTCCGCATAATGCGCCTGGCGCTCGTCCAAGAGTTGCCTTTCCAGCTCGCAACGCTTCGCGCTCTCCTCATTGAGCTGCCGTTCGAGTTCCAAAATTTTAATTTCGAACTGCCGAGTCTTGCTGCCAAACATCATCATCACTCCGATCACAATGATTGTTCAATAGATTCCTTGAACGTCAATACCTCTTGGTTATCCTGAAGTCCGTCCACGAGTACGTAGTTTCAGTTAAAACAAGCCTTCGCTCCCCACACGCACCGATTAAAAGGAGAATGCTGTCCTCCTGTGAGATATAGGGGGTTGCTTATTTGATTCGTTAAATGCCCTTGCTGTCGCCCCAGGTTGTTTCGGCGCGTTCGCCGTTGCCGATGCCGTCGCCTCTGGCTGCTTCGGCGCATTCGTCGCCGCCGGCGCTTTTGTCTCGGCCGGCTTCGGCGCATTCGTCGCCGCCGGCGCTTTTGTCTCGGCCGGCTTCGGCGCATTCGTCGCCGCCGGCGCTTTTGTC
>CANQEW010000092.1 GCA_947596085.1 uncultured Clostridia bacterium
AGCTGCGGGCAGCATTGCTTCGCCTGCCAGACGGCCATGCCGGTTTGTATGCCGTACTTTTTGGCGATGGGATTTTTCGTAAGAACGATTCCGTGCCTCTCTTCCGGATCGCCACACACAGCCACCGGTTTGTCGCGCAGTTCGGGACGATAGCAGATCTCCACACTCGCGTAATATGAGTTTGCGTCGCTGTGCAAAATAACTCGGCTCATTGTTTCACCACCTAACGAACGTATGTTCGATATATATTATAAAAGTTAATTTGGGATATGTCAATCGAACGCCAGTTTAATTTGTCACCTTCAAAAGCGCCAATCCTCAAACGGCTATACTGCATCTCTAATTTTTGATTCGGGATCGTGAATTTAATGCTTGTTTGTATGTACAATAAATGATATAATTGGAATACGGCGGATTCGCCATCACATAGTCGAAACAACCGGTGAGAAGTCATGGAGGCAAACCATGAAGAAGATTACCTATAAGCCGCTGTTCAAGCTGCTGATCGACCGGAACATGACCCGGACGGATCTCAAGCGTCTTACCGGAATCAGCCCGGGGTGTCTTGCAAAATTGGGGAAGGGCGATAATCTCACAACCGATGTGCTTGTGAGAATTTGCAATTCTCTGGACTGCACACTCCCGGAGATAATGGAGCTTGAAGATGAAAAATAAACGTACCAGCCAACTCTATCAGGAGGGGTTTTATGAGCCAGCTCAATATCTCAGATATTCCATATAGGGCCGTACTCACCCGCGAACCCTTTCTTTTTTACGAGACGAGGGCAACGGCGCGGCTCATGATGGAGGACTTGGGCGACGAAGAAATAACGAATCGCGTCGTCAGAGAGAACGTATTCCAATATCCTACCGAAAAATCGCTCCGCCGGATGACTCGTACTTGTCTTCAGCGCCTTCACGCGCTGGACGATGAGACGCTCATCGAAGCGATTGCAGCACAGCCGCAGGATGTGGCAAAGCAGATCTGCCTGTATGCCATGATGAAGCAATACCGACTGGTTCATGATTTCATGATTTCCGTCATAGGAGAGCATTTTCGCCAACAAGATCTCTCACTCAGCCGGATGGATGTAAACGTCTTCTTCCTCCGCCTGCAGGAGCAGGACGATGCCGTGGCAACATGGAGCGCCACAACCATCGCCAAGCTCGAACAGGTACTCATGCGGATTCTGGTTGAGAACGAATATCTCGATGACGTAAAGTCTGATCGTCTGAACCCTGTGCTGCTGGGGAACCTGCTGGAGAATGCAATGCGCGCCAATGGGGACGAGTACATGTTCCCCGCGTTTAATTACTTCGAGTAAAGGGGATGTCTGCATGAGCACTATCGAGGAACGCCTGGACAGGGTGCGCGCGTTGATATGCGATGCTGATTTCCTGAATGGCAGAGGACTCAGCAATGAGGTCAACATCCGCATATTCTGCTATGAGCCTACGGATGAAATGGCTGTGCGCCACTTCATTGAACTGATCAAGGCTGACCAGAGCATCCCCTGTCGTCTGATTGAGCGGAATCTGTATTCGATCTTTCTGGACATCTGCGAGGACTTGGGGATCATGGAATCCATTGCCGAAATGCAGGAGCAGGACGGCAGCGCTTTTCTTCTGGAACAGCTACAGGCGGCTGTGGGCACCGCTGAGTTCGTGGAACACATTAACTATGGATCGCATCAGCCGGGCAGCGACGTGCTTCTGCTCACCGGTGTTGGCGAGGTTTTCCCTTTCATGCGCGTTCACTCGCTTTTGGAAGCCTTGCAACCCTACTTCTCCGATATACCCATACTGGTTCTGTACCCTGGAACCTACAACGGGCGGAGCGTAAAACTATTTGATCGCTTGCAGCCCCACGATTACTACCGCGCCTTCAATGTGATTTGAGGAGGAAGAATTCCATGCAGATACGCGAGATGTTTACGGAGAACATCGACCGCCCGATAAACGGCGTCATCAAGGTTGACCAGGATGAGAGCATGGTGCTCGAACAGGAACTGAAGGAGTATGTCATCACCAAAGAACTGAAGAAGCACTTCATGACCTTTTTCAGCAGCTATGTTGATGCACTGACCAAGCCGACCGCTGACATTGGCGTTTGGATCTCCGGCTTCTTTGGGAGTGGTAAGTCGCACTTCCTGAAGATGCTTTCCTACATCTTGGAGAACCGAACAGTCAACGGCGTCAAGACGGTCGAGCGCTTCCGCGAAAAGTTCAAAGATGATGCCGGTACGTTCCTGCTGATCGACCAGGCAACGCGGGTCAAGACGAAAACCATCCTCTTCAACATCGACATCGAGAGTTCCATCAACAAGGATAAGACCGCCGTGCTTCGCGTGTTTGCGAAGATGTTCTACGGCAGCCTGGGTTTCTATGGTGACAATCTGAAGGTTGCCATGCTGGAGCAATACATCGACCAACAGGGCAAGACAGAGGCTTTCCGCAGTGCCTTTGAGCGGCTGCGTGGTAAGCCGTGGGTAGAGATGCGAAAGGCATTCGCTTTTAATGGCAAGTACATCATCCCGGCGCTTATGGAGACACTGGACATGAGCGAGGCAGACGCTCGCGCCTGGTTCAGTGATAAGGCGCCCGTCGAGTTCTCCATTGCCCAACTGGTTGAGGACATCAAGGATTACCTTCGCAAGCAACCTAAAAACTTCCGCCTTCTGTTCATGATCGACGAGGTAGGCCAGTACGTCGGCACAGATACCGATATGCTGCTGAACCTTCAGTCGATCACCGAAAAACTGGGGAGCGAATGCGCGGGACAGGTATGGGTCGTTTGCACCGGGCAGGAGGCCATTGACGAAATCATCAAAGTGCGTGCCGACGAGTTTTCTCGGATTCATGCGCGATTCAAGACGCGCTTGAGCCTCTCCTCCTCCTCAGTGGATGAGGTCATCCAGAAGCGCATCCTCAAGAAAAAGCCCGAGGTGCAAACCAGTCTGGAAGCGCTATATGATCAGAATGACTCCGTGCTGCGCAATCTGTTCAGCTTTACCAATTCTGTATTGGACATCAAGGGCTATTCGGGGCCGAAGGAGTTTGCCGACAATTTCCCCTTTGTGCCCTACCAGTTTATCATCATGCAAAAGGTGTTCACGGAGGTTCGTAAGCACGGCGCTGCCGGGAAGCATCTTTCTGAGGGCGAGCGTTCCATGCTCTCCGGCTTCCAGGAGGCGGCACAGAAAGTCAAGGAACGCGACGAGTATGCCATCATGCCGTTCTTCCGCTTCTACGATACGGTGCATGGTTTCCTGGAGAGTTCGATTCGTCGCGTTATCGAGCGTTGCCAGGCGGCTGCCGACACGGGGGCGGGCATCCAGCCTATCGACGTGGATGTGCTCAAGCTCCTCTACCTGATCCGTTATGTGAACGACATCCCTGCGAATCTCGACAACATCGTTATCCTCATGGCGGACGATATGCGTGTGGACAAGCTGGCGCTGCGCCAGAGCATCGCGGCCTCTCTGGATCGCCTGATGAGTCAGAACTACATCGCCCGCGCGGGAGATCTCTACAACTTCCTGACCGACGAAGAACAGGACATTCAACGGGAGATCAAGAACACGCAGGTGGATACTGCGACCATCGTTGAACGCATCGGTCATATGATCTTTGCTGACATTTACACCGCAAAGAAGTATCGCTATGGCAAGGTGGATTTCCCCTTCGATCAAATGGTGGACGGAACGGCGATCGGCGTGCTGACCGGAGGAATGCGCCTGCGCTTCCTGACGGTCGCTACGGATGCGCCGATGAAGACGGACTTCCGCCTGATGTCCGAGAGCAAAGGGCGCGAGGCGATCGTGGTGCTGGCAGATACGCCCTACTACACCTCGCTGGAAAGCGCCATGAAGATCCGCAAGTACGTCAAGCAAAAGAACGTATCGCAGCTTGCCAAGTCGGTGCAGGACATCATCCGGGATCAGCAGGACGAGGCCGGCAAGTATGAGCTTTCCGCCATGGAGGATCTCAAGCGCGCCATCGTCGAGGGCACCTTCTTTGCGGACGGAGAAAAGCTCAATCTGCGTGGAGGCGATTCTAAGGCGAAGATTGACCAGGTGCTGGAGTATCTGGTGGCGCACGTCTACAGCGAGCTGGGACTGATCACCTGGAATGCGGATTCGGATGCGGACGTGCTCTCCGTGCTCAATGGTTCCGCCAATGATGCGCTGGCTTTCGGGATGCAGCGCAATCAGGAAGCCGCCGATCGGATGTATGAGTATTTGGAAATTCAGGATAGCAAGAAGCTGCCTACCTCCATGGCGGACATCCAGAGCCGCTACAGTGGCATCCCCTATGGCTGGCGCGAAATCGACATTGCGGCGGTGGCTGCCAAGCTGATCTTTGAGCAGCGCGTGACGATCAAATACGGTGGCATGACGATTCAGCCGGACAACCCCAAGCTGCCCGACATGTTGCGCAAGAAGAGTGAGATCGGCAAGACCTCTATCTCCAAGCGCCATATCGTCTCCGTGCAAAAAATGAAGCAGGCGCGGGAGTTCCTGCGGGAATACCTCGACGTGATGGATGTGCCGGACGACGAGGATGGCCTCGTGCGCTTCATCATCGACCGGTTTGAGGCATTGCATAAGCATTATCAGGATCTTTCCGACCGCTACACCAGCCACAGCTACCCCGACCACGCACTCGTGACGAAGGCGCTTTCACTCACGACGGATGTGCTTTCTCAGCAAAAGGATAACGAGGCGCTGATCTCTCGTCTGCTCTCAAGGCAGGACGATCTGGAGAACAGCAAGGATCACATGGCGCGCGTCGAAGCCTTTTTCAGCACACAGGTGGACATTTTTGACAGTGCCGTGCGTTTCGAGGCGGAGCTGCGCAACGATCTCGATTACATCTCCAAGGACGAGGAAACAGAAAAGGCGCTCAATACCATCCGCCTGATTTGCCTCGTGCCGGCGAATGGTCCATACAACTACAAGCGCATTCCTGAGCTAAACAGCCTGATGGCTACCGTTCGCGCTGCCCATGATCGCATGTTGGAGGAGAAGCGCAAAGAGCTTCTTGAAGTCGTGCGTCAGTGCATGGAGGAGATTCATTCCCGCATGAGCGCAGCGGCGAGCGATAACGTCAAGAACGCCGTCATCAAAGCGGACGAATACTTTGACCAGCGCAAGAAGAAGATCGCCCAGACGAAGAGCCTTGCCCTGCTGGACGGCATGATGCCGCCCATGTGGACGTACAAGGATGACACACTCAGGGTCATCGACGCAATGCTCACCCCCAAGCCTCCGAAGCCGCCAGTTGATCCCGGTGACAAACCGAAGACCAAACTGGTCAAACCTATCTATCGCCAGTCCATCTTCCCGGCCAAGCGCCTAACCTCCGATGCGGAGATTGACGCCTATGTGGAGCAGATGCGCAAGAACATGAAAGCCTATCTCCAGGGCTGCGATGGGATCGACCTGAAGTAAAATAGCACCGATACAGAAGCAGGGGGATACGTAGCATGGATAAGAACGCCATCAAAAAATACGCAATATGGGCGCGTAGGGAGTTGCTTTCGCGTGTGAAGCAAAAGGCGGAAGAATACGGCATTACTGCGGCTGGCACACTCAAGCCGAATGAGGAGAGTGTCCACGGCAAGCTGTTGACCCAAACGGAACAAAAGCAGCGGTGTGCGCTTGTTTTGCGCGTATTGGAACGCGGGTACGATGAGGTCATTGATGAAGCTGCCTATACCTGGTTCAATCGCTTTATTGCCCTGCGTTTCATGGAAGTCAATGGCTATCTTCCCTCTCATGTGCGCGTATTTACGGATGAGGATAATTCCTTTAAGCCGCAGATTCTGACGGAGGCGATCCATTTGGAGCTTCCGGGTCTGGACATGGATCGGGTATATCAGCTCAAGACGGAAAACAAGACGGAGGAGCTGTTCCGCTATCTGCTCATAACTCAATGCAATGCCCTGAGCGAAGTGCTACCGGGGATGTTCCAGAAGATCGCGGACTATACGGAACTACTGTTGCCGGATAACCTTCTGCGCGAGGGCAGTGTCATCGAGCGGCTGGTGAATGCCGACGGCATCCCGGAGGCTGACTGGGTGGATCAGGTGCAGATCATCGGCTGGTTGTACCAATACTACAACACGGAGCCGAAGGATACCGTTTTTGCCAATCTGAAGAAGAATATCAAAATCGAGGCGAAAGACATTCCCGCCGCGACTCAACAATTTACGCCGGACTGGATCGTGCGTTACATGGTAGAGAACAGCCTCGGACGCCTCTGGTTGGCGGGGCATCCGAACGAGGCACTCAAGGCAAACTGGCGCTACTATCTGGACGAGGCGGAGCAGGAGCCACAGGTACAAGCCCAGCTCGACGAACTGCGTGTCGGGTATGCGAAGCTGCGCCCGGAAGAGATCAAGGTCATTGACCCCTGCTGCGGTAGTGGTCACATCGCAGTGTACATGTTCGATGTGCTGATGCAGATTTACGAATCCCAGGGCTGGACGCAGCGCGACGCGGTGCGCTCGATTCTGGAGAACAACCTGTACGCGCTGGACATCGACGACCGCGCGGCGCAGCTCGCCTACTTCGCGGTAATGATGAAAGCACGCGCCTATGACCGCCGCTTCCTCACGCGCCGCAATGAAGACGATAAGCCTGACATCCCGCAACCCCATGTGTATAGCATTCCTACGTGGATTGAGAAACACGAAACGAAGGAAGAAAAGCTAAGCGAGGTTGAAAAAGAAAAGAAGCTCCCTGAAGATCGTAGGAGTCCCCAAATCAAAGCCCTCTGCACGCTCTTGGAGAAGGGGAATTATTACGGTTCACTGATACAGGCCACATCTATGGACTGGAATCAACTGCGCATGGACGCTGATAATCTGACGCCGCTTGGTCAAACTCAAATGGACGAGAAGGGTGGAGCTGACAAGCAAGACACCGATAAACGGCTTGTCCTTAGGATGATCACTGTTTGTTCGATATTGTCGGATAAGTATGATGTTGTAGTAACAAACCCACCCTACATGGGTGCCAGTGGCATGAGCACTACACTGAGCCAGTTCGTCAAAGATAACTACCCGGACAGTAAGGGTGATTTGAGCACTGTTATGATGGAGCGCGCGCTATCGATGACGAAGCAAAGTGGCTATGTGGCGATGATCAACATTCCTGTGTGGATGTTCCTGTCGAGCTTTGAGAAGCTGCGCGGCAATATCTTGCGCAATAATACCTACATCAACATGGTACATCCGGGACGAGGCATATTCGGTTCGGATTTTGGCACGACGTCCTTCGTCATTGCGAAGCAGCACATTCCCGGCCATAAGGGAAGCTATCGCCGCTTGTTTGATGTACAAGGCGAAGTCAAGGGAATTGAAGAGCGTGAGCAAGCATTTCTCTCTGGCAAGGGGCAATATACCGCCAATCAGGACAACTTCTCCAAAATTCCCGGCGCGCCTGTGGCATATTGGGTCAGTAATAGAGTATTAGAATTATTCCGTAAATGCCCTAATCTTAATTTGATTGCTTCACCCAAACAAGGGCTTATTACAGGGGATAATGATCGTTTTTTGAGATTCTGGCATGAGGTTAAAGTCTGCGATATTGCACTGAGCATTGATCGAAAGAAAAAATGGAAACCAATAAATAAAGGTGGAGAGTATCGCAAATGGTATGGAAATCAAGAATATATCATAAACTGGGATAATGATGGGTATGAGATACAGAATTTTATGGACGCGAGCGGAAAACTACGTTCACGTCCTCAAAATCTTTCATATAATTTCAAAGAAAGCGTGAGCTGGTCATTAGTTACAAGTGGCGGTTTTTCTGCGCGGTTTTATCCGGATTGCTTTATGTTCAATGTAGCAGGAATTAGCTGTTTTCCAGGAATGAATTTGCCGTATATACTTGGACTGCTAAATACCAAAATAGCTGCCTGCATTACACAAATCTTAAATCCGACCATCAATATGAATGCCGGAGATGTGGCTCGTATTCCGATATTGATTTCAGATGGGAGTA
Organism: uncultured Clostridia bacterium; assembly: GCA_947596085.1. Taxonomy (GTDB): domain Bacteria; phylum Bacillota; class Clostridia; order Christensenellales; family Aristaeellaceae; genus SFTH01. The sequence goes on from CANQEW010000092.1 coordinate 8,016, forward strand.
GATCTATCGTATCCAATTATGTGAATGATAGTATCAACCTCACCCGTACTGATTGGGATTCCTTTGAGACTTCCTGGAACTTCCAGGAGAATCCGTTGGTCAGGTGGAGCAAGACCATCTGGGACGCTACATCCACGGCTTGCACTATGAGCAACTACTATGGCTACCAGCCCGAATTCCATTCTCCGCTGGAGGAGTGCTTCCTGCTTTGGCAGGGCGAATGTCAGGAACGCTTCAACCAACTCAAGGCCAATGAGCCTGCAAATAAAAAGTCAAGGGGGTGAAAGAAAAAAATCCCCCTTTCGGGGGAAGGGGTAGAGTCAACAACT
>CANQEW010000093.1 GCA_947596085.1 uncultured Clostridia bacterium
ATGCGCACCGATGTTATTACAGAGGAGTTCAATGTCATGCCAACTTCACCAACACCTGATAACGAAGAAGCACTCCCCGCGGAGGTGGCGGTGGAAGCAGAGACAACACTCGGCTGAGGGTCGGTCGATGAGTACGCAGTGATATAATACCATGTATAATCAACAAGCCCGAACATACACAATTGTCCGTTCCAGTTCAGCAATAGTCCGGTACAATATCGCGGGTATCCGCTCGAGTTAACCTCCGATGTATCATATATGTGCACATATGCAGGAATTCTGACGTCTGGTCGTATGATGCCGAAGAATATACCATCTTCAATTCCGGGGTTCTTAGCACAAATATCTTTCAGCCATGCTTTTAGACAGCTTTGTCTATCAATAGTTGCGGAGGTGATACCATAATAGGGTACACTGATAAAACGACTTCGTGTTCCGGTATTTACAGATACCAGACGATCAAGAGCCATATTTGTAGCTAGGGATGAAAGCGACGACGTTCCCGTTCCTCCGTTCGCCACAGGCAGCGTCCCAGAGACACCGATTCCAGTAGCATCAGCCGAGCCGTTGAAGCTAGCGGCTGAGGACGATGCAAGGTTGACTTTAAGGTTATGAGCTGTAGCTAGTTTACTCGCACTCGCGGCGTTGCCCGTGCATGACCCCGCGGAGGTGGCGTATTTCACACTTTTCGCTGAGTCGGCGGTGTTGTTGACGTTGTTTAAACCAAGGCTGGTTTTCAATTCGCTCATGTTCAAATATCCACCGTCATCCCAATTAGATGTGAATACTGGTACAAACTTACTATTCGTGTCAGAGTTTAAATCACTGTCAAACATAGCACGGATCAGCCCAGCATTACCAACAAGAGATGTAACTCCAGTTCCTCCGTTCGCCACAGGCAGCGTCCCTGTAACACCTATGTTCTCGACGGCTTTTGAACCATCAAAGGCAACAGCAGATGTTGAGTTTAAGGCGACTTTGAGGTTTCTCGCAGTGGTTAGTTTATCAGCGGTGGAAGCTGAGGCGGCTTTGCCGTTGCTTGGTAGTGCACCGATATCAGAAGCAGTTGGTTTCGCGCCAGTAGTGTATATAGTATTAGTACCAAATGTACCCTCCACTGTTCCAAAAAGATATGGTTGAGATGATGAGTAACGAAACATTACGCCACTACTGTAGTTAAACAAACCGTTGGCGTTCACGCTATTCGGGTATACATGATAAATGAAAAATGATCTTGAATCGGGGTTCGCCACGCCGATGAATATCCTATCTTTTGTTCCGGCACCGTATGCTGATGCAAGTTTCTTCACAAGAGCTTGTAAATATTGTGGATGTTCTGAAGCAGCAACTCCAAGATCACCATAACTGTATCCTTTGACTGGAATAATCTCCACGTCGTAATTTGCGGTATTTGTAGGTAGCAAAGAATGTGCAGATGCAACCGTCTTATTAGCGTCAGCAGTGTTGTTGACATTATCAAGCCCCATTTTGGCTTTAAGCTCGTTGAGATTCAAATATCCACTATCTGCCCAATTTGATGTGAAGACTGGTACAAACTTAGTATCTGTGGTGTTATCATTTAAATCAGTATCAAACAGGGCACGAAGAAGTCCTGCAGTTCCAGTCAACGACGTCACTCCAGTACCGCCTTTGGCAACTGGTAAAGTAGCCGAAAGTGTATCGGCAGTGGCCGCCGATTTTGCTTTATCATTTACACCAAGCGCTCCAACATTCGCGGCAGATAGACTCACCTGTCCCTGCCGGTAGCTACTCTCGGAGCTGCCTTTAACACCGGTAACCATAACTGGCGCCAACACATCCCATTTCTCATCAGCCGTCCAATATACATTGGCTCCCGGACCGTAATACTTCCCAGCACCTTCACGGAAATCGGCTGTAGTGGTAAACCCATCTGTAATATTGTAAGTGTATCCGGGCTTAGGACTCTGACTTGCCAGCTGGGAGAACGTTATTGACCCAACAGGGATCAGCACACCGTTAAGACCCTCCGATATCCCTTTGGTCTGCTCGTAGTAATTCTGTGCACCTTCCTCATAGCCAGCAGCCTCCGTAGCACTTGCTGCAGCTGCATCAGCACTAGTATCAGCAGCTGTCGCACTATCGGCTGCTTTCTTCGCTGCTTCCTGAGCATCAGCTACCCATCCACGACCCTGATCAATGATTGTATCGGCATCTCTTCTCGCTGACTCTGCTAATTCTCTTGCAGTATCTGCATCTTCTCTTGCTGTGTCAGCATCCTGTCTGGCGGTCTTTGCATCAGCGGCGGCAGAGGTGGCCTTCTCAGTAGCCGTAGCGGCACTTGCAGCTGCAGCGGCAGCATCTTCAGAAGCCTGAGCAGAATTGGTAGCTGCCTCAGCGGCTGTCTTTTCGGCTGCAGCTGCAGACGTCTCAGCAGCGGTTGCTCTCTCCAAAGCGTCGGCAGCACTCGCTGCAGCCTCGGTGGCTTTGGTCTCAGCTGTCGTCGCGCTCGCCTTTGCGCTATCAGCATCCTTCCGAGCTGTGTCTGCATCGGTCCTGGCTGTCGCAGCGTCCGCAGCAGCACTGTCAGCGTCGTTTCTTGCAGCCGTAGCGTCGGCCCGAGCACTAGCCGCATCTGTCGCTGCCTGAGTAGCCTTTGCAGTAGCTGTCGCAGCACTGGACTCAGCGTTGTTTGCAGAGGTCTCGGCTGCAGCCGCATCGGCCTTAGCGCTTGCCGCATCTGTTTTTGCTGCATCTGCGTCTTTCTTAGCAGCGGCAGCGTCCGCTTGAGCACTGGCAGCACTGGCTTGGGCCGCACTTGCCGATGACTGAGCGGCAGAAGCACTCGATGCTGCTTCAGTGGCTTTTGTCTCAGCGGTCTTGGCGCTCGCTTGAGCTGCTGTCGCAGAAGCCGCAGCCGAGTCCGCATCCTTCTTCGCAGCCGCAGCACTAGCGGCACTCTCCTCCGCAGCCGCTTCCGCATCTGATGCCCTCTGTAGCGCATTTTGAGAGTTTGTCTCGGCACGATTGGCCGTGGCTACCGCCTGATCGGATTTGGTGTTCGCCTGGTTGGCAGTAGCTACAGCCTGATCGGATTTCTCATTCGCCTCATTGGCTGTATCAACCGCTTCCTGAGCGAGTTTCTTTGCTTCATTAGCAGTCCCGTTGATAGCCTCGATCGCATCGTGAATCGACCCACGAACTTCTTCACCATAACGAGCCTGCAATATGTCTTGTAGGTATTTTGCAATATCAGCCATAAGGGTCCTCCTTCCTTTATACCATATCGGTAAGATAGTTGTCGAGAGAACCCAGGTAATACTGCGTGTTCTCCGGCTCTAATAAGTTTGTTTCTATTTTTGTGCACAAGAAGTAATCATCGATAGCATGTGGCTTCGAGATAACATGCACCTCATACCCGACTTTGATCTTGTCGGACCTGATAGTCGAAATATAACGTAGATCGATAGCCTTAATCTCGATCTTTGTGGCGTTAACCATTACATTGTCCAGCATGTCCTGTGCCTTGGTTCGGAGCTCGTCGATTAGGAACACATCCGAGAAATCCTCATAGTGCTCAATACGACCGTACAGGACTTCAAGCTCCGGATCATAAATATAATCAGAGACTACACCCTCGGCATCGCTCAATTTTAGCCCGTCCTTACCAAACGGGTAAATGTACGTGTAGATCTGCGTCGCATCTATTGAACTGGTCAGATCAAGCAGGTTAGTACCAAACTCGATGTATCCGTTATTTAACCTCGATGCGGTCTTCCGTATATGCATAGTTGCCCCATTTGAAGTGTAGGTCATATATGCGAAGACCTTGGGGTTCTCAAAAAGATTGGTACTAATGACATTCCACATGGAATCGTATTTGTCGAAATCTCCACTGATGTAAAAATTCTCAAGAGCCTCATCCAAATCAAGAGTGATAAGTCTTCCAGCTATCTGTCGGCTGTTGAACTTCTCGATCAACTTCTCAGCAACTTCTTTGAATGCCACACCTTGGTATTCTGGCGGTAAGGGCGGCGGACCGGGATCTGGCTGATCAGGACCGGGTTCAGGAGTGGTGCTATTGAGCAGGTAACAAGTTATGGTAACTTGGGCTCGTTCTGCTCCTTTGACATGGACCGTAACGGACTTTGCTTCCGAGGTTGTAGTCCATTGTACATCATCAAACACATTTCGACCAAGTACCATTGTCTTGTCATCTGGGTATGTGATCGTAGCATCGCTAATACTTATGAAATCAGTTCGTTCTCCACCTGGTCCAACAACTGAGCCACTCTTTGCACAATAGTAAAGATCGAATATCGGTGTGCAATCGTACGGAACAGAATCGATGACAAAAGTATAATCGCCTTCGTGACTGGAAGACACAGTCGGAAGCGTCGCAACATCTAACTCAAACTCTCTACCGAAATACTTATCTGTCGATGAGATGTCTTTCGGCACCTTCAGAGTCAAAGTTATTGTACCCTGTGTTGTGCCAGAGGTACGATCCGCCGTAACACCCCAACTGTCAAATCCGCCCAAATGTTCGGGATGGAATACGACTTTCCCTGATACTGTCGTACCGTTGTCGATAAAGAATTGAGTACTCTCTTCACTCGTGACATTCTCTGTGTATCCTAGATAGCCATGAGTGAGGGTTACTTTTGCTCGCTCGTAGGATACTGTATCTGAATATGTTGCCGTGAATGTCGGTATGAACGGGATTCCAACTTCGCTCTTATTTATTGTCAGGGTTTTGGATGTCTCACCGACACCAATGATAATCTGTTTCGTATCAAAGTAGTCACTCGGGTCTTGCTGCGGATTCTCGACCGGTTGATCGGGCTCTGTTTCTCCACCCGTCCCAGGATCAGGCTCCTCCTTTTCTGGTTCATACCACCCAAATTCATCCGGAACAAAGAGAATATCATTGAAGAAGCCGAGTAAACCCTCGCATGTGATCTTCTTATTGTTGTAAAAGTCCTTCTCGATAGCTATTATTCGTCCACGCCACACAATTGTCCCGTCTTCGTAAACTTGAATGAATGTTGTAAGAGGAGAGACACGATTGTATGCTTGGTTATTCACGTCTATCGTAAATTCAAGATTTCCAGCCTTATTGATCTCACTGGTTATTGTAGCGTCTGATACCTGAGTAGCATCACCACCAAGCGGATCGTAGATCATGAATCCATCACTCTGGATAGTAAACATTACAAGGACTCCCTTCTGAAGACAATGTCCACGAACATATCGGAATCGCTCTCATTATGAAAATTGAAATAGTTTTCCCAACCAGGCCTTATTATGTAATCTTTGTATGTGTTATCACCATTGGTTAAGAACTGTGACGGAATGAATGAGATATTACCATCGACACCGGTGGAACCAAAAGCCACGTAAGATTTTTCCGATTTCGATCCGTACACATATATGGTGAAACGTACTGGCGGTCCAGAATAATTGTATAGTATAATCAGAAAATGGTCATTTGCCGGAACACGAAGATTGTGGTACACATCGAGTATCTCACCCTCGACGAAGTCAAACGGATCCCATAACCACGGCTCGTTAGACATCTGCACACTCTTCTTGAACGGCTCTAGATCGTAACTTATCTGTACCGTCGAGTACGCTTCGTCCGACTTCCATTCATCGACAGTGAACCGTCCCTCGTAATACCAGTTCGGATCATCATCGAGGATGAGCTGTCCTCGTTTACCGTGTAACCGCGATACAAGGTCTCTGTAGAGGACAGCCCAGGGATAGTATTGAGTGTAGGAATCATACTTTGATCCGAGAGTGTTCTGCCAAGATGAGAAATGCTTAAAAGCCCACCCGTGCTTACCCTCGTAATATTTGTTCTCGACCGCAAACTCTATTAAGCCGGTACGGTTTTCGTACAGTGGGTAACCTGTAAGATACTCGGAAAGATCAACTAGACCGTTTGCTCCCGGAATATCAATCGTATGGGTCTTCAGAGCGGGCATAGCAATGGCCGGTCGTTCAGTCGGGATGAGCCCCCAATCGTCGAATGTCTTGCACGTCTCGACAATATCTTTGCTCTCCCCACCATTTGCGTAAATCTTAAACGTTACACCATGGTACATTACTTAGCCCCCCTTTTCTTCATTGATGCTGTATTACCAAGAGATTTGTCCACACCACTCGAGACTTGTCCGACTAGAGCACCGCTATCCATTACGACTTGCATACCATCAAGCTTGTTGGCATACGATGAGATGAGATCATTCGTTGTACCAAGGGCGTTAATGATGTCCTTATATCCCTGTTGAGCAGCAGACTGTTGAGCAGCGGCATCGTTTCGTTTGCTAGCGTAAGAATTGGAGATACCACTGGCCAGAGAACTATTAGTCTGATCTTCAAACTTGCTATATACGCCATACGCCTTCTTGGCATAATCCTCAAGCGTACCTGTGTCGTACTGCGGTGTAATCGTCGGGTGAAGATCGTCATAGGTGAATAGATCACCAATAATATCACTGATGGCCCAGTCCATGTCGTCTTTCTCACGATTGGTGTCCTGCCCGTCCTCAAGACCTTTGTTGTATTGCATTGCGGTCTCAAGGCCTGCTGAATAAGCTGATCCATCGGTGATAGCTGATCTTAATCCGCCAACAGAACTTGTACTGACTTTCTTGGCTTTCTCTGCTGCTTCAGCTTCAGCCGCTGCAATACCTGCCGCGAAGTCAACGACCAATCCGCTACCTTCAGTATTCCATGTTGGATGTGCATCTTTGATAACCTGGAGTGTATCGACCATAACATCTGCAGCCGCTTCTTTGGTATCTTCCGTTCTACTTAGGATGCCCTCAATAATCTGATCAGCGGTCTTTTGTGCCTCAACATAGCCCATTGGTCCGATGCTCTGGTAACCGCTGACCTCTGCCTTTCCAGCATCAACCCCGCCTTCTTCAAACTCGTCGAGCTCTTTTTTCGTCAGCTTAGCATTTACGACTCGTTTGCCCTTGCCAAGAAGGGTGTCCATATTCTTTTTCTCATCCATTAACTGAGAATATAAATCAGAAAGCTCGATCTGGGCATTGAGTTGCTTCTTGTAAGCTTCTGTGGTGGCTTCGTTCGATTCACCAAGAGTTTCAAGCGTTGCGTTGTATTCCTGAGTAGCCAAGTCTACCAAATCAATCTGGTCTCTAACCTTGTATGCCAGATTCTCAAGCTTCTTCTGCGACCTCTCATAGTCATTGGCAGATTCCTCGTCCTTGTGTGTACTTTCCCAAAGCTGATACTCAAGATCGTAGATTTCACCCTTACTGTTAATCTTATCAATCTCGGTCTTGAATGCGTTGACAATGCCCTGAGCTTTGACCTTGGCCGCTTCTTCAGCAGATGTATCTTGTTCAATACCCTCGGCAATACCTGCTGTGATTTGGGTACCCACCTCGTCACGCATTAAAGTTGAAGGTGATTCAATTCCGAAGAAGCTCGTAAAGGCGCCAACTATGGCATTACCGACATCTTGTATTGGCTGAGTTATGGTGTCAATAGCATTTGTAATACCCTCACCGATTCCGGATAGAACATTCCCACCAACTTCGAGTAGGTCATCCCAAAGATCACTGAATGTCTTTCTGATCCATTCTATGGCTTTGGGTCCGAGTTTTTGTACGGCTTCTGATACGAATTTAAAAGCAGATACTATACCACTGGCGAGATTCTTTATCAACTTGATACCCGTGTTTGCAAGCTTACCAAGCGTCTCGGGACTTGTCAATGTGTCAACTATCGTATCGATAAGATTAAGAATCGCCTCAACGAACTCCGGAACATGTTCTGTTATGGAATTTATCAGCGTTAAAATGAGATTAGCAACTGTCTCAATTAATGCTGGTGTAAGAACCGTGATGACTCGCATTGCTGCTAAAGCCAATGATGTTATCAGAATCTCAGCAACCGCAACGAATTTTGGTATCACTTTCATCAGTTGGTCTAATATCTCGTCAATTCCGCCAAGGAATGCGGCTATAGCTTTGGGTATTGCTTCTGCGAACGCTATAAGAATTGTCTCGATGGCAAGCGAAATCGCGGCGGCTGTTGCGGGACTCATTGCCGCCAAAGCATTTAGAGTGGTCATGATCAACGTTAGACCAGCGCCAAACGCCAATACACTAATACCAATCGCAGCAAATGCTGCCGATAAAGCGAGCAGTCCGACTGAAAATGATTGAGCCAATGCCCCGATGCCAACAAATGCTACAAGAGCTATCATAACTATCGTAAGATTCGCAGCCAAAGATTGCCAAGGTAGTGCACTTAGTATCGATACTGCTCCCGCAATTATAAGTAG
>CANQEW010000094.1 GCA_947596085.1 uncultured Clostridia bacterium
CTGTCGGTCAGCCGGTCATCCAGCCCCGCCGTCCAAACAGCCGCCTGGACAAGGTGCGCCATATGTTCAGTAAGATTACTTGATACACCACAGCAAAGAAGGTTACAGAATTATGTAGAGCTCCACATAATTCTGTTGCATTTTCCAGCCTCTTGTGATACTATTTTGATACTAAGAAAATTGACAGCCGAAAATAGCAGGTAAAATATTAGCAAATTTGCGAATATTTTACCTGTAAATTCAAGAGAAATAGTAGTATTGTAGTCAGAGGTGTTTTGCATGAGAAAGAAACCTGTTTCCTTCGATGCGACACTCTTTGGCAGGAGAGTTCGGGCCGTAAGGAACGAACGAAATCTGACACGCGAACAACTCGCGGAAATGTGCGAAATCAGTCCCGTTCATTTGCGGAATATTGAGAGCGGCAATGCGCTGCCCAGTATGCCGATCTTTATGGCACTCAGCAATGTTTTGAAGGTAAGCCCTAATTATCTGACTCAGGACTTTGCCACATGTGTTTCGGACAACGAACACGACAGAATCACGCAGAGGATCTTGAAAGCAACACCAAAACAAGCGGCCATCATAGATGCGATGCTTGCCGCTGCGTTGGAACAACTATCAGACGCAGAGTGATTGGTCTGTGTGTGCGTCCCCTCTGTGCCATTGCCTTGGTGATCATTCTGTAATAAACCAATGCTCATATGCTTGTCGGCACATACCAATTTGCTCTACTCATCTACTAGAGTATCGTCATTTATTATTTCATTGCACAGTTCAATGCACTCATTACAGATGAATACACCATTTGCAGACACCATGCGTTTAACCTTGAATTGGCTTTTCCCACAGAAAGAGCAACAGATTCCCTCATCAGAAAGAGCTACCGCCATCATGGGATCGAGCTGACGAACTTTCGCAGTCATACTGGTCAGATCCCCTTTAAGGCGTCGTTCAGCTCTTTGCAGTTTCAAAACCTTATCCAAATAAAGCTCGACCCTATGGATGTTTTCATCCCAAAGCTGATCTACCATTTTCTCAATTTTACTGGTCTTCTTCATTCGGATGTCTCCCTTGATATAATCGCATTAGCCAAATCGCAGTTCTTCTTCGTAGGACTCGACAATACCTTCCCTGGTCAAAGGCTTGTGGCCTCTCATAAAGCGGTCATTAAACTTCACCAGTTCGGCATCCGTCATTGGAGCGATGTGAAAGGACTCTTTATCGTTGCCCTCATCTCGGGCAAACCACAACTCCGCGTCAGTATGGCGCAAATGCTGCCCGAAGAACATGTGTCCTCGATTCATTACGAAACGAAACGCAACCCTTCCTTCCGGATCATCATCAAAATGAACCAGTTCCGGCCTGATAATGACGGCTCCATGGAGAAAGTAATGCTCGTCGCTTACACAATGGATCACATATGGGACAGATGAATCCGGCTTCCAGATGACTGATTTACTCATTGCTATTTTCCTTTCATTATGGGCTTATCAGTCCACACCCAACGCCTTGAATACCGCATCCTCGGCGCTCTGGTAGAAGACCAGGTTGAAGTTGCCGATGAGTTCGGAGGGGACGGTGCCGAGGTCGCCTGCTGAGGTGATCGGGAGCAAAACCTTCTTCGCGCCGCTGTCCAGGCAAACCTGCAATGTGCTCGCCAGCTCATTGACCTTGAGCAGCGTGCCGCTGATGCTGATCTCGCCGAGCACAGCGAGGTTGCTGACCGTGGGCTTGCCCAGGGCGATCGAGCACAGTGCGATCAGCGTCGGGAGCGCCAGGGCGTGCGTCATGCCGATTCCCTGGAGATCCTGATAGCCGATGATGTAATCCTTTGCCGTCGTGCTGATCGAACCGCTGATGCGGTTGCTGTTCGCTTTCAAGAAGTTGAACGCCGTGTTGGTAGCTTCCTTGCACTTCGTATCGCTGCCCAGGCCGGTGCGATCAAACTTGCCGCTGCCCGGAAGCATCTGGCTTTCCAGGCGGAACACGCCGATCATGCCGGACTTCCCCTGGGAGACGGTGTAGACGTTGCCGGGATTGCAGATGCCATCCGGGATCAGCTTGCCGCCGCCCTGTTCGGGCACAGAAACGAAGCGCTCCTCGAAAGTCTCGTTGTCGATGTAGCTGAAGTTGACATCGTAGAACTCCATGCCGCCCAGCTTCTTGAGCTGCTCCTTGACGCGGCGGCGCATTTCCAGCGCCAGCACGAGGATCTCCTCCAGCTCCTCTTTGGTGAATTCTCCATCAGGATAGAGCAGCTTCACAAGGCCGCCGACCATGCGCCGGACGGCGATGGTATCGCGCTGGTTGAGGTTGCGCCCCAGGTGGAACCAGCGATCCAGCGCATCGCCGTACTGCTCCTTGCGCAGCTCGCGCAGAAACTCAGCCAGGTAGTCCGTGATGAAGCCGTAGTCGTCCGTGAAGTGCTCCGGTCGGAACTTTGGAATCTCCCAGCCGGGAATGTAGCAGTGCAGGCGATCCAGAAACGCCGTGTCGGTGCCCATTTCACGCGGGAACGGATCAAACAGGCTGGAGGTCTTCAGCAACACGTCAACGCTCTGATTGATGTTGCCGACAAAAACCATGCTGGCCGAGGCAGCCTTCTCTTCTTTGCCGCGAGCGAAGGAGCCGGAGGCCATGTAGTCCTTCATGATTTGGATGCCGTCTTTGTCCTTGAAGTTGATGCCGGCCACTTCATCAAAGGCCACGCAGTCCCATAGCCCCACGAGGCCGACCGTCTTCCTGCCCATGTTGTAGAACAGGTTTGCCACAGTGGTCTGACCGCCGGAGACGAGGATGCTGTTCGGAGAGATCTCCTTGTAGAGATGGCTCTTGCCCGTGGAGCGCGGGCCAAGCTCGCAGAGATTGAAGTTGTTCTCCACCAGCGGGATCATGCGCAACAGCAAAAGCCACTTCTCGCGCAGCTTCAGTGCGTCCGGCTCCATGCCGATGGAGCGCAGCAGTACATCCATCCACTCTTCCTTCGTGAATGCCTTGCGCCCTTCCTTCAGCTCGTTGATGTCTACATGGGGCATCTGGATGGGTGTCAACCGCATGATCTGGATCGGCATGGCGTCCTGCTTTTTCTTGCTCTTCTCCACGAGGCCGGGATCGACGGAAAGCAGATCCTCATTTTCGTAGGCGAGCTGCACGATGCACCAGATGCCGCCGCAGAGCAGGCGGTCATAGCGCTCCGGGTATTCATCTGCGATGGGAACCGCCTTGAGGCCGAGGTTGGAGAACTCCGCCTCATACTGATCCTTTTTGATATTCAAGGCGACGGTGATCTTGTCGATGATCGTATAGCTTCCCCTGGAGCGCAACTGCGAAAGGATCTTCTGCGCCTCATCCGGGCGCACGAAGTTGTCCGCCAGAATGCGCTTCACATTCTGTACGCCTTGCTCGATGACTTCCTCGTCATCACTGCTGCAATACTGGCCCAGCAGGAATTCGAGCACGTAGACCGGTACGTTTGCGCCTTCCTTGATCTTCTTCGTCAGATCCTTACGCACGATCTTCCCGTCAAAGTGCTCGCGCAGCTTGAACTTGATCGCCTCGCGGACGCTGGCCGTTTCGCTGTTCTGTGTCATATTCTATCCTCCGTGTATCACGAAAAGAAATCAAATTCATCGACAGCAAAGGCGATGTCGATTTTGAATTCTTCCCGCTGGGGCTTCTGCAGGCCCTGCTCGTCTGCGATCACGAGGTAGTAGGTCGCCGTGCTGCTGTAGCGCAGTTGTTTCAGATTGAAGGTAACGCGGAAAGTGCGATCCTGATTGTCCGCGCCCGTCTTGTCTGCGATGATCTTCTGGGTGTCGCTGACCGGATTGCCAGCCTCATCTGTGAAGTACAGCAGGTAGTTTTCAGCACGGCGATTGTCGCCCACGGCCTCGGTCTGATAGAAGTTGAGGCTGAAGATCATGTTGCTGATCTTGCGCCCAGCAGAGAGCAGCGCAACCGTGACAGGTTTTGTGTCATACTTGGAGCGGTGCCTCAAGTATTCCTTGGATTGATTGCGCAAATGCTGGTAGGCGATCACCGGCACGACCATCTCCTGCAAGCTGGCACCACCGTGAACATAATTCAGCGCGCCGCCCTTGACCTTGATGCGCATGTTCTCCCGAGGCGCGAAGGCAACCATGCCGGTGTCCCCGTCCATGAACTTCACCGGCATCAGATAGTCCGCTTTGGCGCCCTCACGGGCGATGACATATCTCCTGCCGCACTCCACGTCATGCGAATCGGAGACGGTCTTGTCCACCTTGCTGTCCTCCTTCAGAGGCTTGCGAGTGAACAGGAAACCGTGATCCGCCGTGATGAGGATGTGTGTCCGGTTCATCTTGTTGGTGACGATGCGCACGAGATTCTGAAGCTGCTTGATCGCCGTGCCGCAGGCGGTGAAGACGCCGCTGTCGTCGTCGTGGCCGGCTGCGTCGATCACGTCATGGTAGATGTAGATAACCTCCATGCCGGTAGTCAGCGCGCGAAGAGAGTCTGTGCTCAGTCCCACGATGTCCTTGTATTGGAGCGCGACACTCTTCGGATTCGCCGCCTTGAGCACCTTGTCCCGATAGTTGCTCTCCGTCGAAACTCCGTCCGCGAGGATGGCGACACCGCCGTTCGGTTTCTCGGTAACGCTCAGTTTATCGTGCGGAAGCAGTGCGGCCATGCCAAACTTGGTGATGCTGGGAAGGATCGCCTGCATGGAACTCAGCTCCACCTTGCTCTGCGTGTCTTGGCGCAGCCTGTCCACGATGGCGGTTGCCACCTCATAGCGCAGCGCATCGGATATGATGACGACGATATTCGTATCTGTCTGCGCGATGCGATCCGCATAGAAATCTGTCTGGCGCGGCACCTCCAGTATGCGCCCGTGATCGCGCAGTTCCGCTTCGCAGGCGTTTGTCCAGTTCTCGCTGAGATTATCCAGGAACCAGTGGATGTAGATATTGTCCGCCTTATCCGCAACTTTCCCAAAGAGGTCGTTGAGCCGTCCGCGATAGATTGTCAGGCTCTCTGCGTAGCGAAGATGGAACTGCCGATAGTAGCTGTCCATGCGATAGTAGTCGGTGGTGTATTCCTTCCAAACGTTGCGCGCCTCGACGGTGTGGAAGCCGCCGGCGTGCTCCTTGAAGAAACCCTCCATGTAGGTGAGCTGGAGGATGCCCTCATAGAAGACTTCGGTGTTGCTGTACCACACGCAGGTGCGACGCTTCTCGATAGTCTTTGTGATGTTCGGCACGTCGATAATCTCGTTGCCGATGTCCGTCATGATCTGCGTCAGGATGCACTCGTCGATGCAGGGGAAGCATTCCGTCTCCTGAAGCGCTGTGATCTTCATCTGTCCAAAACGCTGGGGCAGCATGAGCGCCCTCTCCACCTGGCGGATGATGTCATACAGTATCCTCTTGTCGTCCGAATGGAGCCAGTCGGAAACAAAGTCAAAGCACCACGCCTGACGGTTGGTGCTGATGAAGCGTTCCAAGCCCGCCAGTTCGTTTGTGTCCATCGTGCGCGTGGTCGCCGTAAGCAGGATCTGCGCGGCAAGGTTGCCAAAGTCCACATCGACTTCGCTGTAGCCAGTCGCCTGCGCTGCCATCGACCAGAAAACATCCTTCGCACCTGCGGAGATCAAATTATCGTAAGCGTTATTCGTCTCCACGTCCAGACCATTGATGAGCACGGCCTTGAGGATCGCGCTCGGCGTGGCGCTTTTTGCGCCAGTGACGGCGGCCATGATGTTCAGGTGAAGCTGGGCAGGCGTCGTGATGGTGCCTCCCAGGGAAGCCACCATCACGCGGTTCTTCTCCTCGTCAAAGAAGTCACGATAGTTTTTTACTACCCTGCGCATTGTGTAGGTCGAAGAAATGTGCATCTGCTCCATCCAGCGGGAAAGCAGGTCAGAGCGATACTCCTCGCTGTAGAGCTTCACATCCAACAGCCAGTCGTCCTCCTGATCCTCATAACTCACTGGGCAGTAGACCACGAAGTTGGCATACGGTTCATCGCGGCCCAGCCGCTTCTTCACGGCGAAGCTGTTGGATTCCGTCAGCCGCACGAGCGTCGCATTCTCCAGCGAGAAGTCGTCCAGCTTGTTCTCAAACTCACGCTCTTCATCGTACCAGAAGATGATTCGCCGCTTATAGTATTCCGGCAACGGCGCACGAAAACGCTCGTTTAGATCTTTGATTACCTTATCGGTGTCCATGCTGGTGTGCCTCCTGGAAGGCTTCATTTGCCACTTGACAAAAGAGCCTTTTCGTGTTAAAGTAGCCTTGCTAACTTGTGAGGGATGAAAGCTGGGTTCCCGAATGGGAGTAGGCGTGTGAGCGCTTAGAATCCTTTGCTCCCGGGGTTAGCACTTTTTCTTTGCCGCTTTGAGATGATCGAGGATATGATCCGGGTCTTTGCAGATTTCTTTTACAATGAAATCGATCATCTGTTGGGAGTAGCTATAAGTCGTCTGTGCTTGCACGCGGTAAGTGAAACAGAACCGTTCATCCTCTTTCAGTCCATAATAGGAGCAGAACAAGCCAAAGTAATATTGGTTAAATATGACAGGTGCTCCCTTGCACAGAAGGTTGATTCCCTGGCGTGAGAGGCGTTTCTGAATTTCTTCTATGCACCTCTTCGCGGTATATTTGTGCGTATCATTGGGATTCTTAATTTCTTTGATGATGCGTACTCCTTCCGTTGCCTCTCGTTCGATATGGTAAGTCTCAGTAGCCTGATCTTTGTCCTTTGTCTGATAATGGAAATGCTCTACGCGGATGGCAAATTTGCTGTTGTTAGCTGCGATCATTGGATCAAGTATCGTTTGAGTGGACAGCAACTTTTCA
Source organism: uncultured Clostridia bacterium (assembly GCA_947596085.1). Classification (GTDB taxonomy): domain Bacteria; phylum Bacillota; class Clostridia; order Christensenellales; family Aristaeellaceae; genus SFTH01. The sequence continues at coordinate 6,840 of CANQEW010000094.1, forward strand.
GCCACCTGTTCAGTGTATTTTGCCCGGATCGCTGTTTCATCCAACGCGCGAATGCGAACCGATAGTGTGATAAAATTTTCGGGAATGACTTCCGTCATGTCGATCCCATGAAGCTCCTTCATTTTGTCCACAAAATTGAAGACACAGGCTTGCAACAGAGGGATGTACACCATCTCGTATTCTTCCGTGATAAAGTGTGTGCTCGTGTTGCGCAGCTCGATGATCTTTGCCATGTTCTGGCGCAAAGGCGATTTTGCATTGGTAAATATCATCTGTAGACAATTCTCCAAGTTTATCGTACGCCCCGGCTTATTTTTATAGTAAATTGCGTTTTCGCCAATCTTATTGATGATATGCGCCTTTAGCATGAGTTCCCAAGCATTGCAAATTAAGAAGCTAAAGCCTTCAAGTCGATAACGAATAGATGGTTTGTTGTAGATCTCGATTGCCAGCACAAAAGCTTCTTTTGCCTTATCCAGCAGGCGTTCAACGGTTGTCATGAGCTTCCTCCTCTGTATCACGGTTCACTTGATCGGCGCCAGCACATCCTTGAACTTATTGTAGTTTACCTTTACGCCATCGTCAAGGTCTATCTGGAGCATCTGATCGGCGAGATGGTGGATCTTCTCTTCGTAGCTGCGCAGCTCTTCTGCCTGGGCCTGCAGCTTCTGGAGCTGCTTAGTTAGGCGGACGCGGTTGGCGGTGTCGGCATCGGCGACGCGCTTTTGCAAATCGGCGATGGCGGTACGGTAGCGGGACTGCTGCTCGTGGACGTAATCGGTGCGGATGCGGGCGATCGTGTCCGGGCGGTAGCGGTGCATGTAGATCAGGCACTTGAAGCCGTTCTTCTTGCCGCTATCGAAGAGCCAATAGATCGGGCGCTTCTGGTAGGTCTTCAGGTGGTCGGCGTAGAAGTCATTCAGGAAATACCTGCGAATGACCTCGCGCGGGGTGCCGCTGCCACCGAGGGCGGAGGCGATGAACTTCAGATTCTCTTCCAACTGAGCTTTGCCAAAGACCATTTCGATGAAGCGGACGAATTGCCCAACGATGTCGTCGGCAAAGTATTCGTCATCGCAGATGGGAATGATATTGTCCCGATCCGGAAGGAAGAGCGCCGAGGGATTCCACGGAGAGAAGCCATTTGCCCTCGCCGAGTCACTGATTCGATCCACCTTCGTTCCATAGTCCCAGTATCCACCAGCATAAAACAGCCCATCCTCATAGAGGGTATAGCGGCCAAACATGCAACCCACAGCGTAGGAGATCAGGGCACGGATGTCGCGGCTGAGATCGGCGCGGCGGACGGTCACGTCTTTGTCCTCCACTTTGGGTGTCAGCTCGTCCTGCAAGCCGTAGATGTCGATGAAGATGCGGTTGAGTTCCTCCTGTTACTATAATATTTGCCCCATGTTTGTGGCCGCCAGCCACAGACGAGGGACAGCTCGTTGCCTAAGCT
>CANQEW010000095.1 GCA_947596085.1 uncultured Clostridia bacterium
CCCCGCCCGCCGCGCCCCGGCCCGCCCGCGCCCCAAACCCCTTCTGCGCTTTGCCACGGAGAAGTCCCACCACCCCGGTCGGCTTTGCCGCTTTGCCACGCAGAAGTCCACCGCCCCGGTGGGTTCTGCGCTTTGCCACGCAGAAGTCCCACCACCCTGGTCGGCTTTGCCGCTTTGCCACGCAGAAGTCCCACCGGCCCGGTGGGTTCTGCGCTTTGCCACGTAGAAGTCCCACCGCCCTGGTCGGCTTTGCCACTTTGCCACGCAGAAGTCCACCGCTCCGGTGGGTTCTCCGCTTTGCCACGCAGAAGTCCGACCGGCCCGGTCTACTTTCGCAGGCGAAAGTGGTTTTTTGTGATAGGGAAGGGGGTCGTCTTTCTTACGGAACTTTTCGCTGGAGACCGCCGCCCCCTCGAATAATTTTTTGCGCGAAAATAAAACGATTTTTCCCGAACTGCCCAAAGGCACAGAATCGCAGAAAGGACTGATTTTATTGGATATTTCGACCTCTACGCATGCGGAAATGAACATCCGAAAAGTGCCCGTTTCCATGCTAAAACCTGCAAAATATAACCCTCGCAAAGACCTGAAACCCGGCGATCCGGCCTATGAGAAAATCAAGCGCTCGATGAACGATTTCGGTTACGTGGACCCAATCATATGGAATGAAGCAACCGGAAACATCGTCGGCGGGCATCAGAGATTCAAAGTTTTGAAAGCAGAAGGGTATACCGAGATCACGTGCGTGGTGGTTCACATCGAGGATGCTGATGCGGAAAAGGCGCTGAACGTCGTGCTGAATAAGGCGGTCGGCGACTGGGAACCGGTCGCGCTGGCTGATCTGCTCGCCGAGCTGCAAAGCAACGGCTTTGATCTGGACAGCACGGGCTTTGACGCCGCCGAGGTGGACGACCTTTTTTCCAACGTTCATAACAAGGACGTGAAAGAAGATGACGATTTTGACGAGGACGCGGCCATTGAAGCTGAAGCGTTCGTCGAGCCGGGTGACATCTGGCTTCTTGGCAAGCATCGACTGATGTGCGGAGATTCAACTGACTCTGAGCAGGTGGATACCCTGATGGATGGCGCGGTGGCGAACCTGTGCATCACAGACGCGCCGTACAACTGTGCCTACGAAGGCGGCACAGGCATGACGATTATGAACGATAAGTGGGACGACAGCGAGAAGTTCTATCAATTTCTTCTGGCGGCCTTCAAGAACATCTACGATCACCTGGCGGACGGCGGTGCGTTTTATGCCTTCCATTCTGACGCGGAGAAAGTCAACTTCTACAAAGCCACGGTGGACAGCGGGTTTCATTACAGTACCACTTGCATCTGGGTAAAGAACTCGCTCGTAATCGGACGGATGGACTATCAGATGCGGCATGAGCCGATCATCTACGCCTTTAAGGATACTGCGAAGCACAAGTTCTATGGGGATAGAAAGCAGACAACGATATGGGAGTTCGACAAACCCAAGCAGTCGAAGCTGCATCCGACGACGAAGCCGCTACCGCTGGTCGCGTACCCGATGCGCAACTCATCGCAGGAGAATGGTATCGTAATGGATTTGTTCGGCGGTTCAGGCTCTACGCTTATGGCAGCGGAGCAGCTGAACCGAATTGCATATACAATGGAGCTCGATCCCAAATACGCCTCAGCCATCGTGCGCAGGTACATCTCATATCGGGGAACCACGGACGACGTTTTTGTCATTCGCGGCGGCCAAAAGCTACCGTGCTCTGATGTATATGATCCTGCGGCAGATGACTTTGAGTACACGGAGGCAAGCGTGAACGATAGGCAGAAAGGCGCTGCTGGAAAGGCTGGGAGGAAATGACAAACGTAACTGTACAGGTGGATGGCGATGAAGCGCGCGGAGTTGTCAATCTGCAGAACGTTTTTAAGTTCGTTCGAAGAGGAAACCAGTGCGTAATGAGACGGTGAGACGAGGTGAGGCGGCATGGCGAGAGGACGAAAGCCCAAGCCCACAGCGCTGAAAAAGCTGGAAGGGAATCCGGGCAAGCGGCCCCTGAACGAACTGGAACCCGTGCCGCCAGCCACGCAGCTGCGCTGTCCCAACTACCTGCTTCCCGAAGCGCGAAAGGAATGGAGGCGGCTCGCGCCGGTTCTTATGAGCATGGGGCTGCTGACCGCAGCGGACGCGGTTCCCTTCGCGGGCTATTGTCAGGCATACGCCAGATGGCGTGAGGCGCAGGATGAGATCACGCGCCACGGCTCGATCTATAAGGACGGAGAGGGACGCATCCGACCCAATCCGTACATCGCCATCGCCAACCAGCAGATGCGCGAGATCAAGTCGTTTGCGGCGGACTTTGGCCTGACGCCGTCCAACCGAACCGCCATGATCGCCAATGTATTGTCCGCCGCAAAATCCAAGATCGACCCGATGGAAGCGATTCTGGTTTCCGACGCGGATGCGGATGTAGAGATCGTCGGCGGCAGCAATTTTTCGGATGAGGAGAAGGAATGATGCGCGAGTGTAACGCGGCGCTCTCGAAATGGGGGCAATTTTTGTATCGGGCGGGACTGGCGTCGAAGCGCGTCGTGGGAAGCGGCGAGGAAGAACGACGCCGGCTCCGTGACGCATGCCAAAATGCGGAAAAGATTTTGAGAATGGAAGAGGAGAGACGCAGACTGTTCGAACGTGTGGCGAATGGAACGGCTACCGCCTGTGAGTGGGATGCGTTTTTGGAAATCAAGAGGCAGCTCGCGCCAGCGCTGCGGCGGTTTTTGGAGGACGCGAAGCGCTACGAATGGCCGCCGCTGGCCACGTTGTTTGTGACGGAGGGGGAGCTGCCGAAAGAGCAGCTTTTGGAGCTTCGGGACGTACCGACATTTGAGGATTTGATGGGAGGTGGGAAACATGACGGTTAAGAAGCCCTTGTTCCAGCCGACCCGATTTATGCTGCCCACCAGCCATTATAACAAAAGGAAGGCCGACCGCGCGGTATCCTTCATCCAGAACCTGAAGCATACGAAGGGCGTTTGGTCGGGGGAGGCGTTCCTGCTTTTCCCGTGGCAGGAGCAGATTGTCCGGGACGTCTTTGGGACGATAAAGGAAAACGGATACCGGCAGTTCAATACGGCGTTTATTGAAATCTGCAAAAAAGCTGGAAAATCAGAGCTGGCGGCGGCCATCGCGCTGTACATGCTCTGCGCGGATCATGAGGAGGGCGCGGAGATTTACGGCTGCGCCAACGACCGACAGCAGGCGAGCATCGTATTCGACGTGGCGCGGGATATGGTCGTGCAGTCGCCGATTCTCAGCGAGCGGATCAAAATCGTGGAATCGCAGAAGCGGCTGGTCTACATGCCCACGCGGAGCATCTATCAGGCTTTGTCCAGCGAAGTGGCCAGCAAGTATGGATACAATGTCCACGCGTGTATCTTTGACGAATTGCTGGGCCAAAGCAACCGAAAGCTCTATGAGACCATGACGCAAGGTTCGGGCGCGGCGAGGAAGCAGCCGCTGAACTTTGTCATTACCACGGCGGGCTCCGACCGCACCAGCATTTGCTATGAAGTGCATCAGAAAGCGGTCGATCAGCTGGAAGGGAGAAAGTATGATCCCACGTTCTATCCCGTGGTCTACAGCGCGCCGGAGGATGCGGATTGGACAGATCCGGAGGTATGGAAGCGCGCCAATCCGTCGCTGGGGAGAACCGTGGATATGGAGTATTACGAGCAAAGATGCCGGAGCGCGAAGGAAAACCCAGCGGAAGAGATTCAATTCCGGCAGTTTCACTTGTGCCAATGGACGAACACCTCTGTGCGCTGGATGCCAATGGACAAATGGGACGCCTGCGCGGGCAGGTATACGCCGGATGATCTGGAAGGCCGGACATGCTACGCAGGGCTCGACCTGTCCTCGACCAGTGATTTGACGGCGCTGGTGCTTTGCTTTCCCCCGATGGACGAATCGGGAAAATACATTGTGCTGCCATTCTTTTGGTTGCCGAAGGATACGTTGGAACTTCGCGTCCGGAGAGATCATGTGATGTACGATGTGTGGGAGCGCCAGGGCTTCATCAATACCACGGAGGGCAACGTGGTCCACTACGGCTTTATCGAGCAGTTCATTATCCAACTTGGCGAGCGCTACAACATCCGCGAAATCGCTTATGACCGCTGGAACGCGACCATGATGGTACAGGCGCTGCAGGATGACGGTTTTACCATGATCCCCTTCGGCCAGGGCTTCCGCGACATGTCGCCGCCGACCAAGGAATTGATGCGATTGGTACTGGAAAGAAGCCTGCTGCACAACGGGCATCCCGTGCTGCGCTGGAACATGGACAATGTGTTTGTCCGCACCGACCCGGCAGGCAATCTGAAAATCGACAAGGAGAAATCCACGGAGAAGGTGGACGGTGCGGTAGCGCTGGTCATGGCGCTGGATCGTGCGATGAAGAACCAGAACGAAGGCTCCGTCTATGATACTCGCGGGTTGATCATTTTATAGGAGGCACTATGCCAAAGAAACCCATGCGCCCATGTCGGCATCCGGGCTGCCCGCGCCTGACCGAAAATGGTGTTTATTGCGAAGAACATCGAAAACTATATGAGCGCGAGAGCGCGGGCAAGCGAGGCTATGACAACAAATGGCGCGCGGCGAGGACGCGCTTTCTGCGTCATCATCCGCTCTGCGCGGAATGTATGCGCCAAGGCAAGCTCACCCCTGCGACGGTGGTGGATCACATCGTGCCCCATCGTAGGGATGCGCGACTGTTCTGGGACGAAACAAACTGGCAGCCCCTTTGCAAGAGCTGCCATGACCGGAAGACGGGACGAGGCGAATGAAAAATCGCTTCAGGAGGCGAATTATGAAGAATCCTTTCAAATCTCTGTTTCGGGCGCGGGACAAGCCGAAAGACAGCGTGTCTGCCGCGCCAACCTTCTACTTCGGCATGAGCAGCGCTGGCAAGTCCATCACGGTGAGCACCGCTATGCAGGTATCCACGGTTTATGCCTGTGTGCGCGTGATCTCCGAGACCATCGCCAGTTTGCCGCTGCATGTGTACGAGAGCACGGACGCCGGGAGCGTCAAGGCGGTGGAGCATCCGCTGTACCGGCTGCTGCACGACGAACCCAATCCCGAGATGACCTCGTTCGTCCTTCGGGAAGTCATGCTCGCGCACCTGCTCCTGTGGGGCAACTCCTACTGCCAGATCATTCGCTCGGGACGGAACCGCATCCTTGGTCTGTACCCGCTTTTGCCGGATCACATGGCAGTAGATCGGGACAGCAGCGGAACGCTCACCTACACCTATACCACCAGCGACGGCAAGATCGTGCGGCTCGAACCGGAGGAGGTACTGCACATCCCCGGCCTCGGCTTTGACGGCGTCATGGGCTACAGCCCCATCGCGCTGGAGAAGGCAGCCGTGGGTCTCGCCATCGCCACGGAGGAGTTTGGCTCGAAGTTCTTTGCGAACGGCGCGCGACCGTCCGGCATCCTGACGCACCCCAACACGGTCAAAGACCCCAAGGCGCTGCGCGAGAGCTGGAACGCCGCTTATGGGGGTTCCTCCAATGCCAACCGCGTCGCTGTCATCGAGGAAGGGATGCACTATGAACCCATCTCGATCCCCAATAACGACGCGCAGTACCTCGAGACGCGGAAATTCCAAGTCAGCGAGATTTGCCGGATCTTCCGCGTCCCGCCGCATTTGGTGGGCGATCTGGAGCATGCGACCTTCTCGAACATCGAGCATCAGTCGATTTCCTTCGCCGTCCACACCATTCGACCGTGGCTATCCCGCATCGAGCAATCACTCAATCGCGCGCTCTTCACCGACAAGGAGAAGGGCCATTTTTATGCGCAGTTTAACCTGGACGGCCTGATGCGCGGCGACTACAAGAGCCGCATGGAGGGCTACGCCATCGGGCGGCAAAACGGCTGGATGAGCGCGAACGACATCCGCGAGTTGGAGAACATGAACCCCATCGCAGATGAGGATGGCGGCAATACCTATCTGGTGAACGGCAACATGATCCCAATCAAACAAACAATGAAGGCGGGCGCGGCAGAGAACGATAAAACGACGAAGGGAGAGTAGATACCCTTGAGGGAAATCAACCTGAACGGCTACATCGACGATGCGCTGTTGTTTGGCGATGAGATCACCCCGGAAGCATTGCATGAGGCGCTCTACGATGGAGACATTGATCCAGCGGAGGACGTACATATCCGCCTGAACAGCTACGGCGGCAGCTGCAACGCTGCTGTGCGTATGCACGACGACATCCGAGCTTACGCGGGCAAGGTCAATATCACCATCTCCGGTACGGCGGCGTCTGCTGCGACAGTGCTGGCAATGGCGGCGGACAACCTGGAGATCACCCCTGGCTCGCTGTTCATGATCCACGATCCTTCCACGCTGGCGTATGGCAATGAGCGCGACCTGAACGATGCCATTGCGCTGCTGCGTGCATGCAAGGATTCCATCCTGAATGTGTACGGAAAGCGTTGTACGCTTGCCCGCGACGTTGTCGCAGCCATGATGACCGCGACGACATGGATGGACGCTACTGCCGCCCAGCACTACGGCTTCGTGGACAGCATCGTGGACGCGGGAGCGCAGACGACCAACCGCGTGGAGAACCGTGCCGAGGCTGAGAAGAAGGTCAAGGCATGGTTCGAGCGCCACAAGCCTGTGGGCCTTGACAGTCAGAACACATCCTCTACGGAAGACTCCGTGGTAAAACCCGCACGACAGCCGGTGGAGGTTGTGAAAACCACTCCGCCACCGGAAGACTCCGGCCCGGAGGAACTGGGCACAACCGCACAGCCGGAATCCACCGGCACACCCATCGCCCAGCTTCGCACGAGGCTGGGTTTGATTATGCCCCATGAGGCAAAGCAAAAGGAGGAACTGAACCATGAGTAAGGTGAACGAGCTGCGCCTGAAGCGCGGCGAAATCTGGGACAAGGCCAAGGCGTTTCTGGACGAACACCAGGACGAGAACGGCATGCTGTCTGCCGAGGACACGGAACAGTACGAGCGCATGGAGCGTGAGGTTTCCGAGCTCGGCACGGCCATCGACCGGTTGGAGCGCGCCCAGCAGGTGGAGCGCGAGCTGAACGATCCCGCGAACACCCCGCTGACCTCGCGGCCCAAGTCCGGTATCACAGACAAGCCGGGCCGCGCGTCGGATGAGTACAAGGCGGCCTTCTGGAACATGATCCGGCATCGCGGCTCCATGCCCAGCGTGATGAACGCTCTGCAGATCGGCACCGACAGCGAGGGCGGTTACCTCGTCCCGGATGAGTACGAGCGCACACTGGTGCAGGCGCTGGAGGAGGAGAACGTGCTGCGCTCCCTCTGCACGATCATTCGCACGGAGTCCGGCGACCGCAAGATCCCGGTCGTGGCTACCCACGGAACCGCGAGCTGGGTCGAGGAGGAGGGCCAGATACCCGAGTCCGATGATTCCTTCAACCAGATCTCCATCGGCGCGCACAAGGTCGCCACGATGATCAAGGTCAGCGATGAGTTGCTGCAGGATGCTGTGTTCGACATCGAGAACTACATCGCCACGGAGTTTGCGCGGCGCATCGGCGCTGCTGAGGAGGAAGCCTTCCTCACCGGCGACGGCAGCGCGAAGCCCACGGGCCTGCTGCACGAAATCAACGGCGCGGGCATCGGCGTGACCACGGCGGGCAACAGCTTCACGGCGGACGAGATCATCGACCTGGTCCACTCCGTGCGCAGCGTCTATCGCCGCAACGCTATCTTCCTGATGAACGACGGCAGCGTGAAGGCGCTGCGCAAGCTCAAGGACGGCAACGGCCAGTACCTGTGGCAGCCTGGCCTGAAGGAAGGCCAGCCGGATATGCTGCTCAATTACCGCCTCGTGACCTCCAGCTTCATGCCGGAGATTTCTGCGGGCAACAAGGCTGTGCTGTTCGGCGATCTGAAGCACTACTGGATCGCTGACCGCCAAGGCCGCTCCATGCAGCGCCTGAACGAGCTGTTCGCGGCGACGGGTCAGGTCGGTTTCCGCGCCACCCAGCGCGTGGATGGCCGCCTGGTGCTGGCCGAAGCCGTGAAGACACTGAAGATCAAGGCGGCCTGACGACGACCGGGGGCTGCTCGATAGAGCGGCTCCCTACCTATGGAGACTAACTATTAAAAGTCAAGGGGTTTAGCAACGAAATGAAGAATTTTTCTATTGTGACCCCGCCGCCCTTGAC
>CANQEW010000096.1 GCA_947596085.1 uncultured Clostridia bacterium
CCCTGCCGGAAAATCTCCACCCTTTCCCTTGACAGCCCCCTCCCTCGCTGTTACCTATGATTGACGCCAACAGATGACACCGATTGTACTGGCATTTATCCCTCTTGTCCCGACGGCCAAAGAATGCTATAATAGGTTGAGATTACAATGGGAGGTGGGAAGATGGCACTTCGGCGCGCCAATATTTCCCGGGAAATCCACGAGGGAGCGGGTCCCGAGGGCCGCTTTCTGCTCGCGGACGTGCGCGAGGGGCTGGACCGGCTGCTCGAGACCCACGCCGGACAGATCAAGCTGATCTACCTCGACCCGCCCTTCCAAACGGGCGAAAAGTTCGTCATGCGCGTGCGCGTGGGCGAGCGGGAGTGGCGGTCCGGCCGCGGCACGCTGGCGCTGCCCACCTTCTCAGATTCGCTGAATCGAGATGAATTTCTCAGTCTGATGCGCGAGGTGCTCGTCCGCTGCCGGGAGCTTCTGCGTCAGGACGGCATGATCTTCCTGCACATCGACTATCGCACCCACCCCTATCTGCGCCTGATGATGGACGAAATCTTCGGCGAGGACAACTTCCTCAACGAGATCATCTGGGTCTATCAGACCGGGGGGCGCTCGCTCAAGCACTTCAGCCGCAAGCACGACGTGATTCTGTTCTACCGCCGCTCCGCTGCCTACGACTTCAACGTGGAGGCGGTCATGGCCCCGCCCACGGAGCCGCGCACGAACCACATGCGCAAGCACGTGGACCCGGACGGCCGCGTATATCGCTCGGTGCGCGTGGGCGAGCGCGTGTACACCTACTACGACGACGATCCGGTGGCCCCCACCGACGTGTGGAACGATCTTTCACACCTCCAGCAGCGCGATCCGGAGCGCACCGGCTACGACACGCAGAAGCCGCTGAGCCTGCTGGACCGCATCGTGCGCTGCGGCTCCCGGCCCGGCGAGACGGTGCTCGATCCCTTCGCGGGCAGCTCCACCACGCTGGAGGCGGCAAAGCGCCTCGAGCGGAATTTCATCGGCATCGACCGCTGCCCGATGGCGCTGAACGTCGCCCGCCGCCGCCTGCGCGGCGCGGCCTACGCGCTCGAGTATCCACCCTTCGAAGGCGAACCCGCCTGCGCGGCGGCGGCCTTCCCGGGCGTGGGCTTCTACCACGTGCGCCTGGAGCGCTTCGCGCTGGAGCCCGGCCTGCTGGACCGCGCGTTCGACGGTTTGGACGGCGTGGACTGTTGGTCGGTGGGCTACATCCGCGACGGCGAGTACCACGCCATGGCCGAGGCGGCGCGCACACGGCGCGAGCCCGCGCTGGCCGATGCGCTGGATGCCCCCGCCTACGCAGGACAGCTCGCCCTCTGCGTCAGCGACGTGTCCGGACGCTGCTTCTGCTACGAAATTGACCCGGAATGAACCACGGTTTTTAACATTGGTGCGCTAGAATTGATACAGAGTTTATTTTCCCGTGAGAAAATGAATCGGGAACGGAGGCGGCTCTCATGCTCCTGAACGTCGGCGATCTGGTGCGGATGCGCAAAGCACACCCCTGCGGCAGCGATCAATGGACGATCACCTACGTGGGCGCGGACATCAAGATGAAGTGTATGGGCTGCGGCCGCGTCGTGATGCTCGACCGCCCCACCTTCGAAAAGCGCGTGAAGAAGATCCTGGAAAGCGTCGCGCCTGAGGCATGAGCGGATTGCTCCGGCGGAACCTGCGGTGGATCGCCCTGGTGGCCGCCTTCGGGGCGCTGTGCCTGGCACTGCGATTCTGGGGATTCCACTTGGTGCGCGTGGAGGGCGTTTCCATGGCGCCCACCCTCAACGGCGGCGATCTGGCGCTGGTGACGCTGCTGGACTACAGACTTGGCGAACCCCGGCGCGGCGACGTGGTGGAGTGCCGCTTTCCCGGCCGGGACGGCGCGTATCTCAAGCGGCTGATCGGTCTGCCGGGCGATACGGTGGAGATCCGCGGCGGGCGCGTCCACATCGACGGCGCGCCGCTGTCTGAGCCTTACGCGACCGGCCCGATGGAGGATTACCGCGTCGAGCTGGGCGCGGACGAATACCTGGTGCTGGGCGACAACCGCCCCGAGAGCTACGACTCCCGCGCGGAGGACATGGGGCCGATTTCCCGCGAAGACTTTCTGGGCCGCGCGCGCTGCGCATTGTGGCCCTTCCGAATCATCAAATGACGCAAAGCGAGGTACCGATCATGGAAGAGAACAGAAACATCCAGCCGGAGCAGAATCCCATCGAAGCGGGGGGCGCGGCCGGGCAGGCCGAGGCGATTCAGAGCGCGGAAAGCGCCGCTCCCGAAAAGCCGAAAAAGGACTGGAAGAAGGAGGCGCGCGAGTGGATCGTATCCATCGCGGCGGCGCTGCTGGTGGTGTTCTTCTGCCGCAACTACCTGTTCCAGATCATCCGGGTGGACGGCTCGTCCATGTTCGATACGCTCTTGGACAACGAGCGCCTGCTGGTGGACGTGTTGGATGTGCGACTGCATGGCGTGGACCGCGACGACATCGTGATCTGCCACTATCCCAACCGCGGCAGCACGAACTTCGTCAAGCGCGCCGTGGCGGTGCCGGGCGACCAGGTGTACCGCGCGATGGGCGTGACCCACGTGGTCTATGAGGCCGAGAACCCCGACGGTTCCGTGGAGGTCGTGGACGAGATGCTCGACGAGCGCATGCTGGAATACTTCTTCACCCCCGCCTCCGACGACTACGCGCCCTACACGCTGGGCGAGAACGAATACTTCGTCGTGGGCGACAATCGCTACAACAGCCACGACTCCCGCGACTGGAACGACGGCGACCCATCCATGGACGTGGGCCCGATCACCGGGGACATGATCGTGGGCAAGGTGAGCAAGGTGATCTGGCCGATCAGCGATATTCGCGACGTGAAATAGGGAGGCGCGCATGAAGCAGAGACAGCAACAAATCATCCGGATCGTCGCCATCGTGCTGGCGGTTCTGCTGGCGGGAACGGCGGTGGTTTCGGCGGTGCTAACGCTGGCCTACGCGGAGGAAGCCGCCCCGGCCGGAAACCGGATGACAATCGAAATGGAATACCTTGAGGAAGAACAAGCGCTGCGCATGACGCAGCGCCTTGTATATACAAACGATTCCGGCCGCAGCCTCGACCGCGTGCTCTTCTACGCGCCCGCGAACCTGTTTCGCCGCCTGAACAGCCTCCCCTACGACGCGGGGGCGCTCAACGCCGCGCTCCCGGAGGGCTACCTGCCCGGCGGCGCGGATCTGCTCGGCGTCACCGTGGACGGCGAACCGGCGGACTATGGCTTTCAGGGCGAGGATGAGGCGTACCTTCGCGTCGCCTGCGCACTCGCGCCGGGCGAATCTGGCGTATTCGAGTTTGAGGCCTACCTGCTGCTCACGCGAAACGCCGCCTTTCTCGGCGCGTCCGACGACGGCTGGCGGTTGAGCGGCTTCTACTTCGCCCCGGCCTCGCTGGACGAGCGCGGCGAGTTCATCCTCAATCCCCCGCTATCCTTCACGGATTACGTCGATTCCCCGAGGATGGCCGTGGAGGCCTCGATCTCCCTGCCGGAAAACTACCTGCTCGCCGCCACCGGCGCGGAGCGCCGCGAGCCGCAGGAGGGCGGCATGAGCCTCTGGACGATCTCCGCGCGGGACGTGCGCGGCTTCGCACTGGCCTTCGGCAAGCGCTATCGGGAGTTTGCGCGAACGACCGCCGGCGGCGTGGAGCTGCGCTGCCTGACCAACGTGCGCGGTGTGGCGGAGGATCTGCTCGCCGTCGCGGCCGAGGCCGTGGACGTCTGCGAGGCGTGGTTCGGGCCCTTCCCCTATCCCCAGATCGACTTCGCGCAGGCGGACGGCGCGACGGGTGCGCTCTCCCACGCCGCCTGCCTGTGGATGGACGCCTCCCTGCTGCGGGACGCGTCCGAGCGCGACCATGCCGTGCGCGTCTTCGTCGCCCGGCAGTACTTCGGACAGCGCACCGGCGGGCGGCCCGTGTCGGATGCGTGGCTCTCCGATTCGCTCGACGAGTACCTGGCTTACCTTCTGCTGGAGGAGGCCGGCGGGCACGACGCCTACCTCGCCGCGCTGAACGAGCGCCTGGTAGATTCGCTGCAGCTGACCATCCCCGGAGGCCTGCGCGTGAACAGCGACGCCTCCCTCTTCACGGCGGACGAATACCGCACCGTGACGCTCGACCGCGGCGCGGCGGTGTTTCACGAGCTGCGCACCGCCATGGGCCGGGACGAGCTGATCACCGGCCTGCGCCGGTTCTATGAGCGGGGGCTGAAGAAGGATGTACTCACCGAAATGGATCTGGTCAGCGCACTGGACGAGGCCAGCGGCGGAAGCTGGGAGGATTTTTTGACCGACTGGCTGTTCAACATCGACGAATACGTGAATCAGGAGATCGACTGGCTGGATTAACGGACACAGGAAGAGGGCGGCGCGAATCGCGCCGCCCTCAGCGTCTCCCTCAGAAGCGATCGGTGTAATACTTCACATTCGCGTCGGCGATCCACCGCACGACGGTATCGTTGTACTGCTTGAGCTTCAGCTCCTCCTCGTAGTCGCCGCGCAGCGTGCCGGCCACCTGCTCGTAAGGAACCGCGCCGGGCGTCACGTCCGAGGCGTAGCGCAGGATGCACAGTCCGCCCTCGGTGCGCACGACGCCGGATGTATCGCCGATGTTCGTCAGCGCCAGCGCCGCGTCGCGGAATTCGTCGCCATAGAGCGTGCTCTGCGAACCGACGAAGCTGCCGCCGTCGGGGCCGAGGCTGCCGTACTCCGCCGCCAGCGCCGCAAAGTCCTCCCCGCCGTTCAGGCGGTCGAGCGCGCGCTGCGCCTCCGGTTCCAGCGCCGCGTAGAGCGCGTCGAGTTCCGTGGATTTCGCCGCGTCTCCCTCCTCGACGGCGGCGGAAAGGCTCAGGTATTCGACGCTCTGATCCGCGTCAAAGGGAATCAGTATGGTCTCCACGCGCCGCACGCCCTCGGGGTTCCACAGCACGGGGCGGCCGGACTCCGCGTCCAGCTCGTACTGGCTGAAGTCCGCCGAATAGATCAGCTCGGCGCTCTCCAACTGTTCATCGTAGAAGGAGCGAAGCTGCGCGTCGTCCACGGACATCTCCGCCGTCACGTAGTCGTAGAGGCGCTGCTGCGTGGCGTTCAAGAGCGCGTCCTCGATGGCGCTCTCCAGCGTGTCGCCGCTCTCCGCAAGATAGGAGATCGTCTCTTCGCGTGCCTCCTCCTCGGACTTGCCCTCCTCGGCACGGAAGGCCATGTAGTAATCGACCAGCTCCTCAAAGTCGGCCGCGGCCTGCGCCTCGATCTCCGCGCGCTCCTCGTCGGTCATCGCGTCCAGACCGAGCTCCTGGGCCTTCAGCGCCAGAATCTTCGTCTCCACCAGTCCGCTGAGCACGGTCGTCTTGGCGTCTTCGGCGTAGTCCTCCGGCTGTACGCCCAGCATCTCGTAGTAGGAAGCCAGCGTCTGGTACTCGGCCATCGCCTCGCCCACGGTCACCACGCCGCCCTCGAACTCCGCGGCGATCGCGTCCGCGTCGTAATCCGCCTGCGCTTCAATCGCTCCCTGCGCCTGCGCTCCGGCGGCCTCCAATTCGGCGACCCGTGCGGTCAATTTTGACACGCGCACCTGACCCACGACCGCCCAGGTCCCCAGACCCGCGCAAAGCACGGCCAGCGCCGCGCACAGCGCCGTGAGCGCGCGCAGTTTTCCACTGTTCCTTCGGTAATTCAAAGAACCACCTCCTCGATACCACAATTATAGCACAGAATTTCTTCTGTGCTTATCATAGACGAACATTGTCATCAAATCGTTCCCTTTGTTAAGCGGATTCAGGCCATCTTCTCGCCGACCAGCATGCACAGATAGGCCGCCGCCGCGTCGTAGCGGGCGTCGTGGGCGTGGTCACCGCCGCCGTACCACTTGCGGCACTTGGCCGCGATGAACTCCTGCGAGAGTCCGAAGTGCTGGCACAGCTCCTCCAGCTTCGGCGGCTTGAGTACCTTGGGATTCTGTTTGAGCGGAATGTGCGCCTCCTCCGTGTAGTGGCGCAGCGTGCAGAAGATCGGATAGTCCGGGAATTTCACGCCGATGCGGTTGAACTCGCTGCGGATGTAGCGAAGGTCGCCCCCCACGTCATGTCCGATCACCAGCTTGCAACCCTGAAAGTCGCGATAAATCTCGTCGGCGTGATAGGCGAACACGTCGCCGCCGGACAGCTTCTTCAATTCGTATACGCCCAGCCCGTGCACCTTGCGCGCGTAACGGTTGATGCTCTTCGCGGCGAAATAGAAATTCTTGCCGCGCACCCTGCGCCCCTCGATGATCAAATAGGAAAGCTGAATGATCCGGCTGGGGCGGTTGCCGTCCAGCTCCACATCCACGGAAATCCACTTATCGGGTTTTTGAAACAGCCGCTTAAAATCGAACACAAAACCAAGCCCCACGTATTTCATATGGACGGGCTTGCACCCATCCCTTCCATTATACGATGAATAAAGAAGCAATGTCAAGCCCGAAATGTTGGAAAGGCGGCCGCTGCGTCTTGACATTCCCCCGCGCGGCGAATAAAATGGACGGAGAAGGAGGAGATGCCGCCATGGCGCTTCCAATGGTTCACCTGCTCGCGGCCTGGGACTGGGCGCAGGATAAGCCGGAGCTTCGCGAGAATCCTGACTACTACCTGGGCGCGATCTCTCCGGACGCGATTCACATTCGCGACGGCGACGACAAGTCCCGCAAGAACGCCGTTCACTTCAACAACTGGCGCTCGCCGGATCCGGACGCGGTGCTCGCCTACTGGCGAAAGCGCTTCACGCCCTTCGACATCGGCTACGGCATACACGTGCTGCTGGACGGCCAGTGGGCGGTGGACTTCCGGCGCACCTTCCCGCAGATGCTGCTGCCCAGCGGCAAGCCCGACCCGAAGCTCTACTACAACGACACCTGCGCCACGGACTTTCAGCTCTACGCGGAATCTCCGCTGACGCCGCGGCTGATGGAGTTCGTGCGCCGGGGGCGCGCGCCGGAGGATCACCCGATGCTGACCCTGCATGAGTTCGATGCCTGGCGGGAAATGACGCTGAACTTCTACGACCGCCCCTGCCCCATGGAGGGACCCGCGCGCTACCTCGACATGGACTATACCCGCGGCTTTCTCAAGAGTTGCCTGCCGCTGATGACGACCACCTACGAAAGGATGTTGCACATGAACGAGATTCAAAGGGCCATACTCGACCGCCGCAGCACCCGCGGCTTCTCCGACGTTCCCCTCACCGACGCCGAAATTCAGACGCTCGTGGACGCGGCGCTCGCCGCCCCCACGGCGCGCAATTGCCAGGACTGGCACTTCACCTTCGTCACCAACCGCGCGCTGCTGGACGAATTCAGCGCCGCCTACCGGCCACTGATGCCCGCCGGCGCGGCGGAGGGAAACACCTACGACGTGCTGTTCCACGCGCCGCTGTGCGTGTTTATCACGCTGCCCGAAGCCCCGGGATCGCGCTTTGCCCAGGTGGACGCGGGCATCGCGGTGGAGAACCTGGCGCTATCGGCCATGGGCATGGGAATGGGCAGCGTGATTCTCGGCCGTCCGAAGGAAGTATTTGACGCCGATCCCGCCTGGGAGGCGCGCTTCGGCTTCCCGGCGGGCCACCACTTCGCCATCGCCATCGTCATCGGCCACAACACGGCCACCAAAGAGGCCCACCCCATCGGCGAAGGAAAGACGCACTTCGTCAAATGAGTGCTTCCCTCCGCCGGGCGTGTGAATTTCCTGAAAAATATAGGTTTGTCAAACATCTTGGAGAAGAAAGGCAAGTAAAGATTCCTGCGGGGAGAGCCAATTGAGTGGACGCATCGGCATGGAGTTGGAGCGGCGTTGATGGACGGCGAGCTGGGAGCGGAAGTCGGCGAGGGAGTAGAAGCGATGGGTATCATAAAAACGCTTCTGATCCTCGCGATGGCTGCGCTCCACCTTGCCGTTGTGCCTTGGTGTGTAAGGGCGGATCAGTTTGTGGCGAACGCCCAATTCGGCGGCGGTGGCCTCGAAGAGCGAGGGGAGATCTCGCTTGGAGGCGGAGAAACGGTTGGTGAACTCGAAGCCGTTGTCGGTCTGTACACACTCCACCCGGACGCC
>CANQEW010000097.1 GCA_947596085.1 uncultured Clostridia bacterium
GTATTTCAATCTGATTGCCAATTCGGAAAAGCGCCGGGAATACTTTCTCTCCGAACTGACACAGGGGGAACTCCCGATACTCGACAGGCGCAGGTTGCGGGCGGAGATTGTGAAAAAGAACGGCTTGTTTCTGGAAGAACCCATCTATGCGAAGGAGCTCGCGGATAAGGCGCAGGGGATTCTGACCAAGTACGGGGCCGGACAGCTTCTCATAGCGGGTGACAACCGCTACCTCTCGGATGATTTGATGCGCCTCTTTGTCTATATCATCAAGGCTGCGGGTGCTTCCAGCGCCGCAATCGAGCGTTTGGAACGGGAGTGCCTTACCGGGAATGAGATCTACGCACCGAACCCGCAGTATGCCCCGAATGAGACATATACGCTCCTGCGCAGTCCACACATCGCCCGGAATGAGGAGGCATTGGCGCGGCCATTGGAGAATGTCGGGGAGATTCGCGAGCGCTATTTTTCCCACCTGCACTACATCCTGATGGTGGATTCACGCTCGCTCATGCCCGAACGCCTTGGCGGGGCGGACTTTGACGGGGATATGGTCAAGACGATCGCCGATCCGCTGGTCAACCGCTGCGTGCGGCGCGGCTATGCGAACGGCGAAGCTCTGCCGCTTTTGAAGATTCCCACGGCGGAACCGTTGACCGCGAACGCAGACGACTGGCGCGCGCGATATGAATGTGTAAGGAGCACGTTTTCGTCGCGGGTGGGCCAGATCAGCAATGCCGCGCTGCGGCTGGGGATGATCGCCTACAACGAAAACAGCGGCGCACCGGAGCGAACGGCGCTTCGCCATGAGATTGAGATTCTGACGAT
This sequence comes from uncultured Clostridia bacterium, assembly GCA_947596085.1. Classification (GTDB taxonomy): domain Bacteria; phylum Bacillota; class Clostridia; order Christensenellales; family Aristaeellaceae; genus SFTH01. The sequence goes on from CANQEW010000097.1 coordinate 829, forward strand.
CTTGACGGGATTGGAGATTGACTCCGCGAAGAGCGGAATCAAGCCTGATCTTTCGGAGTATCTAAACGGGAATGGAAAAGGCAAGAATCTGTTTCTTCGCTACAAGGCAATCGTCAGGGACGACGCCGCGGCGCGCAAGTGGTACGAACCCACGAAAACCGAGCGCCTGAAGAGATACTTCGCGGGCGTGGACTGGCAGTATATTAGTTCCAATCTGGAGAAACTGCCGTACTACGCGCGGGAATTGGAGTGGAAAACAAAGAAACATGCACCCATGCCGGCGCGGGATGAAGAGCTGTTTGACTTTGCAAAGCGCCCGGAATGGAGAGAGCAGTTGAATCCGGCGCTTCTGGAGCGAATGCGCAGCTTGATCGGCGACTATGAAGAAGCGCAGCGCCGCTTGCGGTATTTGCGGCACGCGCCGGGAGAAATGCGCCGGCGCAGCGATGTGGAGCGAATCCTCTATGCGCGCGGACAGGAGGAATTGTATTCCGTCGATGCGCTCTATTCCCTGTTCGATTCTATCGCCCCGGAAAGAATACAAAGGCTGCGCGCGCGATTGACGGAGGAGAAGTGGCATCTCACACCGCCGGAACAGCGAGAGGAGGTACTTGCGGGGATGGTTCCGGGCATCCTCAGTACCCGTTTTGCCGGTGTCCTGTGCGATTTTCGCTGCGGCGGGTATCGGGTGCTGGGGGACATCATCTGCGACTTCGACGACCTCCACACCAACGCACTCATACAGAGTCGCATGACGGTGCAAAAGAACGACAGCGCGGATCTGCGGCTCATGCTCGCCGGCATAACAAAATCCGGCGATACCCGTGAAGAGCTCATCCGGCGCTGCCTCTACGCACTGGGAGCGCACGAAGCCCGGGAGCGAATCGACTATGAGGAAGCGGCCAAGTGCGCCATCGCGCTGGGCAAGCGGCAATTCGCGCTGGAGGTTTTGACGAGCTCTGTGCTGAAACTGGCGTGCGAAGAGCAGGGCAAAAACAATGCTGGCGGAGGGAAGAAAAAGAAGCGGAGGCTGTTTCGCAAATGACAAATGAGTGGGCGGAATTCAAGGCCTATACCGGGCAAGTGAAATATGCGGCAACAGGCAAGCGGGATACTTCCTATCTGGGCAGGATGACCTTTGACACGATCACGGATCATGCCGGACTGGGACGCATTCTGACCGTGCTTGCGAGGGGATACTTGTATCATGGCGCAGACGGAAGCGTTCTCAGCGGGAATCCCTATGAACGGATGGACCGGGCACGAAGCGCGCTGTGCGCGTGGTGCAGCGTGCCGGATCAGAAGCGGGAATCCATTCCACCCGTGGATTACCGGGAACTTTCCGGCATGTTCCCGGAGCTGGTAAACGCCAACGGAGAAGGCTGGTACTGGCGGCACGTCAGGAACGTAATCAAGTTTGTAAAAAAGCATCCGGAGGCGACGAGCGCCAACGCACAGAAAAAATGCGGAGAAATATCAATGCGTTTTACCCGCGAATGGAAATCAAAGGTGCGGCAGCTTCAAATACCAATCTTTGATCATAGAACAAAAGGCGCGTGGATACTGCGCTTCGACGACATCCTTGCGGACGCGCTGGAGGCCGGAAGTCTGCGGATGGAGGAATACGTTCTGCCAGAGAGCTTCGTCGAACAACTGAAGAAAACAGACTTGAACGGAGTGCCGCTTGAGGTGGCATCGGACGTGATCTGCTACTGCCTTGCGAACCAATGGGAGGATACGGAGTGGATCGTGCTTCCCGTGGCAAGCTTTGATTGCTGGTACGGGAACACGAATTTCAGCAGAAAATGGTTGAACCGGCTGCCGAACACGATAATAGAGCGCGCACCGCAAAGATACGGCATATGCCGAATCCGGCTCAGACGGGAAGTGCAAGCTCAGTTGAAGGCATAGGGCATACTATAGCAGCGGTGTCCGTTCTCAACGATGAAAGAGCAAAAAATCTGGCAAGGACGCAGGAAAGTGCGCGAGCGCGGCGAATAATACAAGAGTGCCGCCGCGCGGGAAGCACAGCGGCACTTCGGATCGATTCAATTACAGAGAGTAAACCATATCCCGCAAGACGATCTCCTCGGCAGAGTGCCGGAGATTGTTCATCTGCCCGACCCACGCGAGCTGATCCGTGCGCTTGAGCTGTTCCGTCACGCCTTCCCGCCGCGCCAGTTCCTCGGTGAGTGAGAAAACCCTCTCGCGGCAAGCGGCGTCGAATTCCACGAGCCGCGATCCCAGCTCGCCAGTAAAGATGAGCGTGGTATAGACATCGGGATGCTTCTCTCTGAGAAACGCAAGGCGCAAACGCCCATACCTCCCAATCTCGTAGCGCCGCGTATTCAGCAGCGCCGGACCGGGAAAATCAAGGGAACGAGCCAAATTGGATTGATCCATTGCGGCCTCCTTTCAAGGTCGAATGAGGACAGTTGAACCGGAAACGAAACCTCCTCCTTTCCCACAACTGCCAGGAACCATTCGCCACAAATGAGCCGCAGTCGTGATGTATTGGGTGATGTGTGAATCACCCTTTACAACATACAACATGTGATAAACTTCTTACGTCATCTTTCATGACTGAACCTCCTATCTTCTCTAAGTTTGGTTGCCAGACCGCTCTTAATTTATCATAGGAGGTTCATTTTTCACTATAAGTCTTTTCCCCCCCCCAGTTGAACTGGGGGGACAAATGAACCAGCCCGAACCGAAGATGGTTCGGGCTGGTTCGCGCTCGATCGGAATTTACGAAATGTCGCTGCCGAAGTACTTGTTCGAAAGTTCGGTCAGCGTGCCGTCGGCGCGGAGCTCGTCGATGGCCGCGTTGATCGCCGCCAGCAGGCTCGCGCTGTCCTCGCCCTTGCGCACCGGCATCGCCACCTCCGAGGCCTCCTCCGTCAGCGCCACGATCTTGATGTCCGCGTCCGGATGCACGCTCAGGTAGTCGTAGATGCTGACCTCAGCGTTGAGAGTCGCGTCCGCGCGGCCGGAGAGCACCACGGAAATCGTCTCATCCAGCGTATCCACGCCGTTTGCCGTCGCGCCGTAGTCCTCCGCCAGCTCCAGATAGGTGCTGCCGAGAGAGTTGACCGTGGTCTTGCCGGCCAGATCCTCGAAGGAGGTGATGTCCTCATTGTCGCCGCGCACCACCAGCGCCGTGCGAATGTAGCCGTAGGGAACGGTGAAGTCGTACTTCTCCGCGCGTTCCGGGGTGATCTCCACGCCGTTGGCGGCGATGTCGTACCGCTCGGCGTCGATACCGGCAAAGATGCCGTCCCACGGGCTTTCGACGAACGTCGCCGTTATGCCCAGCTTCTCCGCGACCTTCATCGCCACCTCCACGTCGAAGCCGACCAGCTTGTCGTCCTCGTCGTGATAGGTCCAGGGCCGCCACGCGCCCTCGGTCGCGACCACGATCTCTCCCTTCTCCTGAATGCGCGCGAGCAGGTCGCCCTCCTCCGCGAACGCGACGGTCGTCAACAGCATTACACACAACAGCATGCACACAAACTTCTTCATAGATGGGGTTCTCCTTTCAGGGGTTTATCGGTCAACGGGCTGTTCGCCCGATTCGCCGCTGATGGTGCGCAGGAAGGCGCGCGTGCGCTCCTCCCGGGGAAACATGAAGAACGGACCCGCCGGACCTGCCTCCACCACCTGGCCGGCCTCCATGAATACCACTTGGTCCGCCACGCTCTTGGCGAAGCTCAACTCATGGGTGACGACCAGCATCGTCATGCCCTCCTCGGCGAGCTGGCGCATCACGGCGAGCACCTCGCCGATCAGCTCCGGGTCGAGCGCGGAGGTGGGCTCGTCAAAGAGGATGATCTCCGGGTCGGTCGCCAGCGCACGCGCGATCGCCACGCGCTGCTGCTGTCCGCCGGAGAGCTGGCTGGGGTAGTGATCCGCGCGGTCGGACAGGCCCACCTTCTCCAGCATCTTCCGCCCGATCTCCTCCGCCCGCGCCCTGGGCGTCTTGCGGGCGACGATCAGGCCCTCGGTCACGTTTTGCAGCGCCGTCTTGTTGCGAAACAGGTTGTAGTTCTGAAACACGAAGGCGGTCTTGCGGCGAAAGCGCGCGATGTCGCTCCGCTTCGCCTTGCCGGGCGCGAAGCTCTCGCCATCGAGCACCAGCTCGCCGCCGTCGGCCGTCTCCAGAAAGTTGATGCAGCGCAAGAGCGTGGTCTTGCCCGAGCCGCTGGGGCCCAGGATCGCCACCACGTCGCCGTTGTTCACCGACAGGCTCACGCCCTTCAATACTTCCAGCTCGCCGAAGCGCTTGCGCAGGTTCTTCACTTCCAGCATGATTTACTCCTTCTGCGCGCCGTAGTGCGCGAGCCGCTTTTCGCCGATTCTCTGAACCTTCGTCAGCACGGTGGAGAACAACAGATAGATCAGGCCGACCTCGACATAGAGCGCCAGCGGCTCATAGGTGCTCGCCACGATGCGCTGGGTCGCCATAAACATCTCCATCACGGTGATGTTCGCCGCCAGCGAGGTATCCTTGACCATGGCGATCAGCGAGTTCGACAGCGGCGGGAAGGCCGTGCGGAACGCCTGCGGCAGCACGATGCGGCGCATCACCTGCAGGTAGCTCATGCCCACGCAGTAGCCGGCCTCCAGCTGGCCCACCGGCACCGATTCCAGCGCCGCGCGCATGGTTTCGGCGCAGTAGGCGCCCTCGTTGATGGAGAACACGATCACCGCCGCCGGGAAGGGATCCAGCACGATGCCCACCCCGGGCAGGCCGTAGAAGATTACGTACAGCTGCACCAGCAGCGGCGTGCCGCGAATCACCCAGATATAGAAGCGGGCGATCTGCTTGAGCACGCGGATGTTGGCGTACTGCACCAGCGCCACGGCGATGGCGATGACCATCGCGAAGCTGAAGGCGATCACCGTCAGCGGGATGGTCATGGTCAGGCCCGGCAGCAGGATCTTCCCAAAGGAATCCACCAGAATATTCCAGAGACGCTCTGACATCGTCGCTTTCCTTTCCGTTCATTCGCTCATAGCTCGCCGCGGCGGCGCAGGCGCGCGGTCATGCACAGCTGATACAGCGTCATGCACACCCAGCCCGTGCCCGTGGCGAGCGCCACCGCCCGCAGGCCGAAGCTGCCCACCCACAGGTAGGACAGCGCCGCGCGGATGGCGATGTGCAGCGTCGTGCCCGTCAGCGGCGCGTACATCTTGCCCGTTCCGCGGAACAGTCCCACGAAGGTGTTGCCCGTGAAGCACATCACGTAGAACAGCCCGATCTGGCGGAGATAGGCCGCGCCGTAGCCGATGGCCTCCGTCTCTCCGCTGTCGAGAAATATCCGCACGCCGGGCCGCGCCGCGAAGAACAGCGCCGCCCCCAGCAGAAGCCCCAGCAGGATCGCCTGCTGCATGGCCTCGCGGAAGCCCTCCCGCACCCGCGCGCGGTTGCCCGCGCCCTGGTTCTGGGAGACGAACACCGCCGTCGCCTGGCCCTGGCTGGTGCCAAAGGAGTTGGCGAAGCCCTCGATGCGCGAGGCGGCCGCGAACGCCGCGATGCCCGGGGTGCCCAGCAGGTTCACCGCGCCCTGCACGAAGAACTTGCCCAGATACAAACTCGACATGTGCAGCGCCGAGGTGGAGCCAAACGCCAGCGTGCGGCGCACCAGGTTGCCCTCATAGCCCAGATCGTAGCGGGTGCAGATCAGATCCCGGTCGCGGCGCAGAATGTAGCACAGGCAGCAGACCGCCGACAACAGCTGCGACATCACCGTCGCCCAGGCCGCGCCCGCGATGCCCAGGCGAAACTTTCCCACGAACAGCCAGTCGACGAACGTGTTCACCGCCACGGCCACCGCCAGGAAGAACGTCGAGGCGCGGGTGTCGCCGATGGCGCTCAGCATGGCCGAGCACAGGTTGTAGAAATAGGTGCACAGCATCCCGCCAATGATGACATTTAGGTAGCTCCGCACCAGCGGCGTCAGCTCCGCCGGGGTGTTGATCAGCGCGAGCATGGGCCGCATCAGCGCGAGGAACAGCGCGCTCAATCCCAGTGTGATCGCCGCGCCCAGGCTCGCCGCCACGAACACCTCGCGCCGGAAGCCACGCTTGTCTCCACTCCCGTACATCTGCCCAAAGAGGATCGAAATGCCGGTGCAGAAGCCGGTCAGCACGAAGATGATCAGGTTCATGATCGTGCCGGCGACGCCCACCGCCGAAAAAGCCTCCGTGCCCAGGAAGCGGCCGATGATGAGCGAATCCATCGTGTTGTAGAGCTGCTGCAATACGTTTCCGATCAGCAACGGCAGCGCCAGTCCGACGAGCTCTCTCCGGATGTTCCCTTCGAGTAACGTGCCCCTCAATTCCATTCACCCAGCCGCTATTGTAACACGGCCGGAGGGCCGTGGCAACGCGTAAAGGTTAAAAGATTGCGGCGAAACGGGTGCGGTTACTCGTCGTCCGCCAGCCGCCCGCCGTCGTTCCACGCGCCGTACATCTCGCCGCGCTTCGTGCGTTCGATCAGTCTGCGCAGGCGGGGAACATAAAGTTCGGGCCGGTTGCGGAAGTATTGCACGTTGTCCACGCGCACCCGCCGGTACAGCGGCGGAATTCGTCCCGTTTCCGGGCGGTCAGCAGGTTTTTAGTCTCCACGCTTCTTCAGCAGACCTTTGGCCTGCTTCCCGCTCAAGTGCTCGATGCGAATGTCGATGATCGCGACAGGGTCGAGGCTTTTCTCAGCATACGCGCGCGACTGTTCGTCGCGTCCGGGCTCATATTTGCGGCTGATGCACATGAGCGCCGCGAGCTTCTCCGCGCCGTCCTCGACGATGCGCGCCCGGCCGAAGGCGATGGCGCTCGCATAGTGCGTGGTATACTCGCCGCTCTGCGGCTCGTCCCGCCCCACCACGCAGAAGGAAACCCGCTCGTCCCGGCGCAGCGCGTCGAGCTTCGCGCCCTCGGATGCGCAGTGTATGTAGATGTGGTCGCCCTCCGCGGCGTAGCTCAACGGCACGGCGTAGGGCCAGCCTTCATCCCCAACGCAGGCCAGCACGCCGAAGCTCCCTGCCTCCAATATTTCGCGCGCCTCGGCTTCGCTCAGCGCCTGTTTGTATCGCCGCATCTCGCGCCGCATGGTCATCCCTCCCCTTCCAAAAAAGTATAGCGTTTTCGTCGGGATTTGTCAATCCTCGGCCCGAAGCCCGATTTGCCGGAGTCTGTTGGCGTCAATCATAGGTAACAGCGAGGGAGGGGGCTGTCAAGGGAAAGGGTGGAGATTTTCCGGCAGGGG
>CANQEW010000098.1 GCA_947596085.1 uncultured Clostridia bacterium
CTCCGTCTCCGCCTCCACCTTCAACGGCAAGAAGCCCAAGAAGGCCATCTCCATCGAGGTCAAGAAGGCCCCCTCCTTCATCGCCCTCTCCGCCGCTTCCATCGTGCTCGGCGAAGGGCAGACAGCGGCGCTGAACGCGGCCGTAAACGAAGGAAGCGCCGGCGAGATCTCCTTCCGCTTCGCGGAGGAGAACGGCGTGGCGGCCGTCGACGCCGACGGCGTGGTCACGGCGCTCAAGTCCGGCAGGGCGCGCCTGATCGCCTGCACCTACGTTCCGGGCGTGGAAGCCTACGCCGACGTCGAGGTCCGGCCGGCCCCCGCCAGCCTGCGCCTCGCCGCCACGAGCATCAATCTGGGCGTGGGCGACAGCTTCCGGATCGAGCCGATGATCGACCTCGGCAGCGTGGCCGGATTCTCCTTCAGTTCGAGCAGCAAGAAGATCGCCACGGTGGACGCCAGCGGCGTTGTGACCGCGGTAAAGACCGGCAAGGCCACCGTTACGGTCAAGACGCACAACGGCCTCAGCGCCAAGCTGACCGTGAACGTCAAGAAAAAGCCCAGCTCCATCAAGGTGTCGCCCACGGAGATGGCGCTGGGCATCGGCGAGAGCGCCAAGGTCAGCGCGACGCTGACCAAGGATTCCGCCACCACGCTGCGCTACCAGAGTTCGGACGCAAGCGTCGCGACGGTCGCGTCGGACGGCACCGTCACGGCCCGCGGCATCGGCGCGGCCAAGATCACCGTCTCCACGCACAACAACCTGAGCGCGATCTGCGTCGTCACCGTTGCGTCCGCGCCGGCTTCCGTTCGACTCGACGTGCCCGACGCGCTCGGCGTGAAGCAGCGCGTCAAACTGGCGGCCGAGGTGACGCCCGCCGACAGCCACACCACGCTCAACTACAGCCTGGTCTCCGGCGACGCTGTGCAGATCGACGGCGATGAACTCGTCGCGGTAAAGGTGGGCACCGCCGTGCTGCGCGCGTCCACGCACGTGAGCGGGGTGTACGCGGAGCACACGATCACCGTCAAGGCGGCCCCGGGTTCCATATCGTTCGATCAGAGCGAATACATCGTCAATATCGGCGAAACGCTGCGGCTCTTGCCCACGCTGCCGAACGATACCGCCGCGGGGTTGACATACAAGATCGACAATCCCGGCTTCTTCACCATCGACGAAAACGGTCTGGTCACGCCGGCCGCGCTGGGCAAGAGCAAGGTGACCGTGACCACGCACAACGGAAAGTCCGCCAGCACCTCGGTGTGGGTGGTGGATCCCTACTACCCGGAGACCATCGACTTTGCGCAGACGCCACCCACGGCATTGAACGTCGGCGACAGCTTCACGCCCAAGCTCACCGTGTTCCCAGCGACAGCCATTCCCGACATGAAATGGACCACCTCCAACGCGGATATCGCCGGCGTGGACGCGGTCTCCGGCACGGTAACCGCCCGGTCCTACGGCCGCGCGACCATCACGGGCACGTCCGGGCGCAACGCAAAGCTCTCGCTGAGCTATGAGATCATCGTACTCTCCCCCGGCCGCTGCCTGATCATGCCGGATCACCGCACGGACACCTCCGCCATCAGCAACACGCTGCAGCAGATCCGCAACGTGCGCAGCTCCGCCTATCAGGAGCTGGACGAGCTGCTCGCGAAGGGCTGGATCTCCTCCTCCGAGAAGAACAAGCGTCAGGGCTACGTCGAGCGCGCGTTCGACATGTACCTCTTCCCCTGGATGACGGAGACGCTGCAGCTCTACTGGAAGGAGGCCAACTCCGAGGGTGGCGAGAAGAACTTCAAGCCGGGCATCGTCTACTACGGCCTGCCCTACACGCAGACCAACCGCGTCAACAGCCGCGCCTCGGTCATCAGCGACGGCTACTACAAGGACAGCGGCAAGGGCTACTATCTATTGCAGGATTCCAAATTCACCAGCAGGCGGTATCCCGGCAGCGACTGCTCGTCCTTCGTATCCATCGCCATCTGGGGCATGGACAGCGGCCGCAGGGGCGACAGCACTTCCATCATCGCCAAGGCGAACTACTACAAGACGCTCGACAGCGACTACTGGCAGGATCTGCGCCCCGGCGACCTGCTCTGCCTGGGCGGCCACCACGTGGCCATGTTCCTCTACTACACCAACGAGGCGCGCACGCAGTTCGTCATCATTGAGCAGGGCGGCGGCGGAAACGACCTCTACTCAAACTGCGTATCCACCTGCATCCGCGACCAGTCCTACTATACCAGCCGCGGTTACAAGATTCGCCGCGTGTCCGATCTGGACATGGACTACATGAAGTGACGCGTATGTAACCGCGGATCGCTCCGCGGTGGGCATGGCGTCGAGCATCGCTTCAATGCCGATGCCATAGCCCCGTGTCGGGTCACCCACGAAGACGTGCGTCACCGCGCCGACGATTCGCCCATCCTGAATGATCGGGCTGCCCGACATGCCCTGCACGATGCCGCCGGCGCGCTCGATCAGCGCGGGGTCGGTCACGTGCACCACGATGGAGCGCATGGCCTCGCCGCCCTCCGGCTCGAGATGCTCGATCTCGCAGTCATAGGTGCGCACGCGGTCGTCCACGGTGGTCAGAATCTGGGCCGCGCCCGTGTGCGTCTGGCTGCGCGTTCCCACCGGCAGGCCGTCGGGATAGAGAGAACTTGCGTCCCCTTCGTAATCCGTGCCGTAGACGCCGTAGGCGCAGTTGACGCGGACGTCGCCGATCTGCTTCTCATCGGAGAAGAAGTCGCCCACAATCTCGCCGGGCGCGCCGCGCTCGCCCTTGCGCACCTCCACGACCCTGCTTTCGTACAATCCGCCGTCCGCCACGGGCAGCGTGATGCCGGTATCCACGTCGGAGATGGCGTGGCCCAGCGCGCCGAACGCGCCCGTCTCGGGATCCACGAAGGTCAGCGTGCCCACGCCCGCGGTGCTGGAGCGCACCCACGCGCCGATGCGCGAACTGCCGTCCCTGGGATCGGCGGCGGGCGTCAGCGTGAACGTTCGCGCCGCGCCGTCGCGCATCACCGTGACCGTCGCGGCCTCCCCCGCCCTGAGCTGCGCCTCAAGTTCGGCCGGAGTGCGCACCGCGTTGCCGTTCACCTCCGTGATCACGTCTCCCGAGCTGAGCCCCGCCAACCGCGCGGGGCTCGCGCTTCTTCCCAAATCGGAGGTGCCCACCACGACGAGCCCCTCCGTCTCGATGGCGATGCCCACCGACTGGCCGCCCGGAATCAGCCTGCGCTCCGGACTGACCTCCACCTCCACCTTCTTCACGGGCACGATGCCCAGCAGCCGAAAGATCAGGTTCGCGCTGCCGCTCTCCTCTCCCGCGAGTATCTCAATGCTTCCGTCCCTTTGCGTGAGCGTGGCGCGCGTGCTGCCCGAATCGAGCTGCGCGCTGCCGGGCAGGTCGATGTCCAGCACCGCGTTCGACCCCGCCGCCAGCGAAAGCTTCTCTGGGAGCGCTCCCAGCGCCCGTACGCCGGGCGACGCCAGCGCGAAGCTCACCGCCGCCGCGATCGCCAACGCCCACGCGCCGCGCGCCGGCTTCCATTTCAACTCCTTCATATTAAAATCATCCCCCATCCATTTCGCGATCCAGCCCCGATCGCAAGTCTCATTCTCTCCGGGGGAAAATGCGCCCATGCTTCCAATTCCCCGGTATGCTGGGAATGGCTGGCGCGGGGCGGCGAAAAGCCGCGCGACGCCGCGGCTCTCCCCCAGCATTTTCCATTCGTAGCACGATTTTAACCGCTTTTCCCTCGGAATAAACCAATTTTCGCCGAAAAGTGGTTGCGTCCGGGGCGCAAAACGTCTATAATTAAAATATAGTGGGGGGATTGTGCCATGGATCTGCGCGATCTTGCGGGAGTTCGCTTTGACGACGCTCGCGGGCGCGGCCTGTTGGCGGCGCTCTCCGGCGGCGCGGACTCCGTGGCGCTGCTCGTGCTGCTGACGCGCGCGCGGGACGCCTGCGGCTTTCGCCTGACGGCCGCTCACTACCACCACGGCATCCGGGGCGCGGAGGCCGACGCCGACGTGGAATTCTGCAGGGAACTTTGCGCGCGGCTGAACGTCCAACTGATCGAAGGGCGCGGCAACGTGCCCGCGCTCGCCCGGGAGCGGGGCGTCGGCATCGAGGCCGCCGCCCGGGATGCGCGCTACGCCTTTCTGCGCGATGCGAAGGAGCGCTGCGGTGCGGACTGGATCGCTCTGGCCCACCACCAGGACGATCAGGCGGAGACGGTGCTGATGCACCTGCTGCGCGGCGCGGGCCCGGACGGCGCCTGCGGCATGGCGCGGCTCGAGCGCGATCTGTACCGCCCCCTGCTGGACGTGCCCCGCTCGGTGCTGCGGAAATTTCTGGAAACCGAGGGCATTCCCTGGCGAGAGGATGCCAGCAACGCGATCGGCGATACGCCGCGCAACGCGCTTCGCCTGAATGTCTTTCCCGAAATCGAGAAAAGCTATCCATCGGCGAAGGCCGCGCTGGCGCGGCACGCGCGCCTGGCGCGCATCGAGCGGGACTTCGTGGCGGCACAGGCGCGGGAGTTTCTCGCGGAACGCCTGGAAACCGGCCCCTATGGCCACAGGTTGCGACTGGCGGGCGACGAACCGGAGGCGCTGCTCCGACGGGCGCTCCGGGCGCTGTGCCCGGAGTTCGATGCGGAGCATGTGGACGCGCTGGCGGCGCTCGCGCGAAGTGGGCGCAGCGCGCAAGCGCTTCCCGGCGGGTTGCGCGCGGAGCGCGCGGGCAATCATTTGTATCTGCTGCGCGGGCGGCGAGACGCGCCGGAGGCGGTTCCCCTGGCCATCCCCGGAGAGGCGGAGCTGTGCGGACTGGCGCGGATTCGCGCGGAGCTGGGAGAATTTTCCCTCGCGCCGGACGATAAAAATACCGAGTTATTCGATCCCGACGCGCTGCGCGGCGCGGTACTGCGCACCCGGCGAAGCGGAGACCGCTTCCACCCCCTGGGCGCGCCGGGGGACCGGCTGCTGTCCGACTATCTGACGGACCGGAAGATCGACCGGCCGCTGCGGGATTTTCTGCCGCTGGTGGCCGTCGGAAACCGCGTGCTGTGGGTCTGCGGCGCGGGACTGAGCGAGACCGCGAAGGTGAAGGATTTCTCCGGGCGCCGCGCGCGCCTGACGGCACTGCCCATTACAGAGGAAGAGGCGAAGAGAGAGCCATGAAGAACGACATTCAGAGGATATTGATCGACGAGAACCAGATCCAGCGCCGCGTTCGGGAGCTGGCGGAGCAGCTCGTCGCGGAATACGCGGGCAAGACGCCTACGGTGGTGTGCATCCTGAAGGGCTCGGTGATGTTCTACACCGACCTGCTGCGCCACATGCAGATTCCGCTGGCGCTGGACTTCATGTCCGTGTCCAGCTACCGCAGCGGCACCGTCGGCGGCGCGATCCACATTCGCCAGGAGCTGACCACCGACCTCGCGGGGCGGGACGTGCTGATCGTCGAGGACATCATGGACTCGGGCCGCACGCTGAATCTGCTCAAGCCGCTGCTGCTCAAGCGCGGCGCGAAGAGCGTGAAGATCGTGACGCTGCTGGACAAGCCGTCGCGGCGGGATCCGGATGTGTCGCTCGTGCCGGATTACGTGGGCTTCCCCATCGAGGACGAGTTCGTGGTTGGCTACGGCCTGGATTTCGCGGAGCGCTACCGCAACCTGCCCTACATCGGCGTGCTCAAGCCCGAGATCTACGCCAGCGTGTGATGGTTCATACTGCGTTAAAATAACCGATATAGAATTGTAGTAAACTTTCGGAGACAGGAAAGAGAGGATTCCCGCTTTGAAGAAAAAGAGAAGCCTGCTGCAGGGCCCGCTGATGTACCTGTTGCTGCTGGTAGCCATACTCGGCGTCGTTTGGATGCTGGGTTCGGGCAACTCCGCGCCCTCGGTGACGCTGAACTACTCCGACTTTTTGACGTGGGTGGAGGCGGATCTGCGCGCGGCCAACGGCGAAAAGCTCCCTGCGGACCAGAAGCAGATGTCCATCTCCAGCATCGTGATCCAGTCGAACACGCTGTACGGCCTGAAGGAAAACAGCCTCATCCCCGAGACCAACTTCCCGGACAGCTACGACTTCAAGGTGATCGTCCCCAGCGAGACGCAGTTCTACGCGGACGTGAACCTCATCTATGAAAACGTGCTGGGCCACAGCGTGAGCCCCACTGAATACGAATTCAAGTTCGCCACGGAGCTGCCCGCGCAGACGAGCTGGCTGGCGGAGCTGCTGCCAATGGTGATCACGCTGATCATGGTCGGCGTGCTCTGGTACTTCCTGATGCGCCAGCAGACCGGCGGCAAGGGCGGCATGATGGGCTTCGGCAAGTCTCGCGCCCGCCAGACCGATCCCCACGCCAACAAAGTCACCTTCGACGACGTGGCCGGCGCGGACGAGGAGAAGGAGGAGCTCAAGGAGATCGTCCAATTCCTCAAGAACCCGAAGAAGTTCACCCGCGTGGGCGCGAAGATTCCCACGGGCGTACTGCTCGTGGGCCCGCCCGGAACGGGCAAGACGCTGCTGGCGCGCGCCGTCGCGGGCGAAGCCGGCGTGCCCTTCTTCACGATCTCCGGCTCGGACTTCGTGGAGATGTTCGTGGGCGTGGGCGCGAGCCGCGTGCGCGATCTGTTCAGCGAGGCCAAGAAGAACGCCCCTGCCATCGTGTTCATCGACGAGATCGACGCGGTGGGCCGCCAGCGCGGCGCAGGGCTGGGCGGCGGCCATGACGAGCGTGAGCAGACGCTCAACCAGCTGCTGGTCGAAATGGACGGCTTCACCCACAACGAGGGCGTGATCGTCATGGCGGCCACGAACCGCTCCGATGTGCTCGACCCGGCGCTGCTGCGCCCCGGCCGGTTCGACCGGCGCATCGTCGTGAACTATCCCGACGTGATCGGCCGCGAGGCCATCCTCAAGGTGCACTCCCGCAACAAGCCGCTGGCGGAGGACGTGGACTTGCACACGCTGGCCCGCCGCACGCCCTACTTCACCGGCGCGGACCTGATGAACGTGATGAACGAGGCGGCCCTGCTGACCGCCCGCAAGGATCTGGCGCAGATCACCATGGCGACCATCGAGGAGGCCATCACCCGCGTGATGGCGGGTCCGGAGAAGCGCTCCAAGCGCATCACCGACCTCGACCGCCGGCTGGTGGCCTTCCACGAGGGCGGCCACGCCATCGTGTCCTACTACATCCCCGAGTGCGACAAGGTGCACGAGATCACCACCATCCCCCGCGGTCAGGCGGGCGGCTATACCATGTACCTGCCCCAGGAGGAATTTAACTACATCACCACCGCGCGCCTCAAGGCGCAGATGGCGAGCCTCATGGGCGGCCGCGTGGCGGAGGCCATCGTGTTCGGCGACATCTCCACCGGCGCGTCCAGCGACATCAAACAGGCCACCGAGATCGCCCGGGGCATGGTCACCGAATATGGCATGAGCGACAAGCTCGGTCCGGTGTTCCTGGGTTCGGAGCACGAGGTATTCCTGGGCAAGAGCTTCTCCCAGCAAAACTCCGGCTTCTCCGAGAACGTGAACGAAACCATCGATTCCGAGGTGCACGCGCTGATCGACGGCGCCTACAAGCGCGCCGAAGGCATCCTGACCGAGCACCGCAACCAGCTGGATGCGTTGGCGGCGCTGCTGATCGAGCGGGAGAAGCTGGATGAGGAGGAGTTCGCCTGCTTCATGGAGGGCAAGGAGCTTCCCGAGCCGAAGCCCGCGCCGGAGCCCGCACCCGCTCCCGAACCTGAGGAGGAAACTCCCTCCGACAACAATGTGTTCGCCCCCGGCAAGCCCGCCGTTCAGGGCGACGTATAAGCGAATCGCCAGAAAAACGCCCTCCCGTGCCGCGAAAGGCCGGGAGGGCGTTCGCGTTTGATCGGCGCTCGAAGCGGATTCGCGCCTCCTTCGCCGCGGCGCCGAACGGTTTTCTCCATACATATTTTCCATACATATAAAACGAAATTGTTTTGATACAATAGATAGGTAACAGAAGGAGGAAGAAAAACAGAGAGCCAAGTGATAGAATGTAGCTGCAA
>CANQEW010000099.1 GCA_947596085.1 uncultured Clostridia bacterium
TTTTGCAGCTACATTCTATCACTTGGCTCTCTGTTTTTCTTCCTCCTTCTGTTACCTATCTATTGTATCAAAACACAAAGAAACGAGCAAACAGTTCATAAAGCGAAACGAAAAAGCGAAGCAACAAGCGAAGCAAAGCAAAGAACGATCAAGCGCGCGAACAGCGCGAAGAAACGGGCCGAACGGCCGGGCAGGTACTGTCAGCGCCGCCGGGGCCCTGCGGTGCTTGCGAGCCCAAAACGTGCGCAGACTCGGGGAAATTTTTTTCGGCCGTTTCGTTTCGCCCCGGAGCCGCGGAAAGGAGGAGCGCGCCGTGGCAGACACAAAGAAAAACCTGCAAGGCTCGGCTATAATCTCGAAACTGTTCGGGCTCACGGAGCGCAGAGTGCAGCAGCTCGCAAAAGACGGCATAATTCCCGCCGCATCTACGCGGCCCTATAAATTCGATCTACTTCCAACGGTGCAGGCTTATATAAAATATTTGAGCGACAAGGCCAACGGGAAGGAACAAAAAGGGGCCGCGACGGTGCAGGCAGAGAACGACAAGCTCAGGGCCGAGGCCGATTTGAAACAGTCCAAGGCGAAAATCGCAGAAATGCAGCTCAAAGAGCTGGAGGGCAAAATGCACCGCAGCGAGGACGTCGAGGCCATGACGAACGACCTCGTGTACAATGTCCGCAGCATGATCATGGCGCTGCCCGGCCGCCTCGCTATGGACATAGCGCAGGTATCAAACCCGAATGAGTGCTCGGCCATGATCCGCTCCGAGTGCAATCAAATTTTGAACGAGCTCGCGGAGTACAAATACGACCCCGACGTGTACCGGCGGCGAGTGCGGGATCGTGAAGGCTGGAGCGACGCGATCTCCGATGAAAGCGACGAGTAAAAAGGCCGCCACAAAGTTAAACGCAGCCATAGCTCCGGCCGTCCGCAACTTTAAGCCGCCGGAGGCTCTCACGGTGGCCGAATGGGCCGACAAATACCGCCGTTTGTCGCCGGAGAGCTCAGCAGAGGCGGGCCCGTGGCGCACAATGCGCACGCCGTACCTCAAAGAGCCGATGGAGGCGTTTACGGATCCAAAGGTGCGCAACATCGTAATGGTGGCAGCGTCTCAGGTCGGAAAGTCAGAGCTCGAATTAAATATAATCGCCTATATCATCGACCAAGACCCCGGCAGCGTGCTGTTTGTGCAGCCCACGCTTGACGACGCGCGCAAGTTCTCCCGTTTGCGAATCGCACCCATGATCCGAGACACCAAGCGGATCAAGGCGAAGGTCTCAGACGTGCGCACCCGCGACAGCGGGAACACGATCCTGCAAAAGACTTTCCCCGGTGGCATGCTGACGATCACCGGCTCGAACAGCGCCTCGGCGCTGGCCTCAACCCCTGCCCGCTACATTATAGGCGACGAGCGCGACCGCTGGGCGGCCAGCGCGGGCACGGAGGGCGATCCGTGGGCTCTGGCCGAGGCCAGACAGGCCACCTTTTACAACGCGAAGTCCGTCGAGGTTTCAACCCCGACAATAAAAGGCAATTCAAACATAGAGAGGAGCTACTTCAAAGGGACACAAGAGCGGTGGCTCCACAAGTGCCCGGAGTGTGGCGAGTACGGAGAAATAATTTTCGACCGCATCCACTTCGACTTCCAAACCACGCGCGTGCGAGGAAAAAAGCAGTACACCGTCGGCGCGATCGAATGGGCCTGCCCGAACTGCGGCTGCCTAATCCCGGAGGAGGTCATGCGCAAACAGCCCGCAAAGTGGGTAGCAGAGAACCCGGAAGCATACGCAAAAGGCGTCCGCTCGTTCTGGCTTAATGCGTTTTCGTCTCCGTGGACATCGTGGGAGAAAATAATCCTCAAATTTCTGGAGACGAAAGACGACCCCGAGGAGCTCAAAGTCACCTTTAACACCCTGTTCGGCGAATTGTGGGAGGATCGCGGCGATCTAGCTGACGAGGACTCCATGCTGGCGCGCCGTGAGGACTACGGGAAAAACGCCGACGGCTCCCCCGTGGAAGTGCCCGAGGGCGTGCTCATGCTGACATGTGGCGTAGACACCCAAGACAACCGACTGGAATATGAGGTCATAGGCCACGGACATTACGGCGAAACGTGGGGAATAAAAAAGGGCTATATCATGGGGAAACCCGACAACCCGGAAGTGTGGGAACGTCTCGACGACGTGACCGATCACGTCTACCGCTTCAAAGACTCGACTCGCGGGCTGCGGATCTCGATCACATGCGTGGACTCCGGCGGCCATTACACCCAAGAAGTTTATGCAGCGTGTCGGGCGCGCAAAAACAAGCGCGTTTTTGCTATCAAGGGCAAGGGCGGCGACGGGATCCCGTACATCTCGCCGCCGTCAAAAGTGCCAATCCGAGAGAACAAGCGGATCACCTGCTGGCTCTACACCCTCGGCGTAGACGCCGGAAAGGCGGCGATCATGTCCGCGCTGAAAGTGCAAGAGCCCGGCCCCAAATACTGCCATTTTCCGCTCGGCGACTACTACGGCTATGACCTCAATTATTTTAACGGGCTTCTCTCGGAGAAGCTCGAACTCACAAAGACCAAGCGCGGCAACCGCTGGGCGTGGGTGAAGCTGCCCGGCCATAACCGAAACGAGGCGCTCGACTGCCGCGACTATGGAATGGCAGGCTTCAAGATACTGGATCCCGACACGTTCGCGGTGGAGCGCAGGCTAAAAGAAACGCCTGCAAAGGCTCCGCGAAAGACGTCGCAACGAGAGCGGCAGCAGCAACCCCGGAGCCCGCTCTCGGCCTTTGACGACTGGTAAAGGAGGCACCCATGACAATTAGAACCCGCGAGATCATTCGCCGCGAGCTGGATTTTACCCGCAAACGGCTGGAGCTTTATCTCAAACGCGAGGAGAAAATGCTCGACGACGGCGTGCAGCTCTACACGATCGGCTCGCGTAATTTGCAGCACTACCAGACATCGCTCGCGGCCATACAGGCCGAGATCGACAAGCTCCGCAAGCGTGTGGACGAGCTGGAGGCAGAGCTCGCCGGGCAGCGGCCCCGGCGCGCGGTGGGCGTAGTCCCCCGCGACTTCTAACGAGTAAACGCCGGATCCCCGGCTTTACTACGGCAGACACGGAGAGGGCGGCTCCTTCCCTCACCGGCCTGCCGTTTCTATTTGCGCGCAAGGAGGTGAGCAAAATCAAACCCGACGAAATGAGAGCGAGGCACCCCGGTGGAGCACGCCCGCAGAACAAGGGCTATGGCGACGCGGGGGCAAGCTGGAGAAAGAAATCCCTCAAAGGATTTAACGCCAGCAGCGGATCCCCCCATGAGGACATCGACTTTAATAACTACACCATGCGGCAGCGCGCCCGCATGCTGTACATGGCCTCCCCGATCGCCACCTCGGCGATCAGAACAAATCGCACGAATGTGGTCGGCGTCGGCCTGAGATTAAAAAGCCGAATCGACCGCGAAGTGCTGGGCCTCTCCCCGGATCAGGCCGAGAAGTGGCAGAAAGAAACCGAGCGAGAGTTTGCAATCTGGGCCGGGAATAAGCGCGCATGCGACGCGACAGGGATGAACAACTTCTACGGGCTCCAGCAGCTCGCCATGGTGACGTGGCTCATGTCTGGCGACTGCATCGGCGTGTTTAAGCAATACGCCACCACCCGGCTGCTGCCCTATGCGCTCCGCGTCCACCTGATCGAAAGCGACAGGATCGCAACCCCCGTAGCGTTTGGAGGCATAGGCCAGTCCCTCTACTTCACGACCGGGAAGAATCCAGAGAACGGAAACACCATTTTCGACGGCGTGGAGGTTGACAACTCCGGGGCCGTCGTGGCCTACCATATCCGCAGCAACTACCCGTTCGAGGTCGGAGCACCGACAACGGAGTGGGCTCGTGTGCTGGCGTACCAAGAGCACACAGGGCTCCCGAATGTGCTGCACATCATGGACTCAGAGCGCTGCGATCAATACCGCGGTGTAAGCTATCTGGCGCAGGTGATCGAGCCACTGCTCCAGCTCCGACGCTATACAGAGAGCGAGCTCATGGCGGCCGTGATCGAGAGCTTTTTTACTGCGTTCATCAAGACGACCGCCCCCACGGACGAAATGCCATTTAATGAGGTCGAGCCAGATCGGCCGGGCGAACCGAAAGGCCCGAACGAGTACGGCATGGGGCCCGGCCAGATAAATGTCATGGAACCCGGCGAGGACGTCGTGTTTGCAGATCCAAAGCACCCGACCGGCAGCTTTGACGCATTTGCAAAGGCGATCAGCGCACAAGTGGGCGCTGCGCTGGAGATCCCGGCCGACCTGCTGCTCAAATCGTTTAACGCGAGCTACTCGGCGAGCCGTGCGGCTCTGCTGGAGGCGTGGAAGGCGTTCAAAATGCGCCGAGAATGGCTGGCGGACGATTTTTGCCGCCCCGTCTACGAGGTATGGCTGAGCGAGGCCGTGGCTCGCGGGCGTATTTACGCCCCGGGATTTTTTGAGGATCCCGCAATCCATGCGGCATATCTCGGCAGCGAATGGCTGGGGCCGTCGCAGGGGCAACTCGACCCGGTGAAAGAAATCACCGCGGAGATCCTCGCGTGCTCTGAGGGCTTTTCGACGCATGAACAGAGCACGATCAGGCTAAACGGCGGCCAATGGGACGCCAATGTGGAGCAGCTGACCCGCGAGAACGAGAAACTCGGTGGCAACGCCCCGGATCCACACCAAAGCGGCAACGCCAGCGACACACAAGAGGAGCAGACACCCGAGGAGGGCACCGAAGGGGATCCAGAGAACCCGGACAACCCTCACAACCCAGAGACGGCGCGCACCCGTGGAGCAGAGGCGCTGCGCAGCCTCGTGATCGCTGAGGCGATCAGGCAAACGATCAGAGGAGGACAAGGGAATGAAACGACCTGATTATTTCATGGGCCCGGCCCCGGCTGCGCCCCCGGCCGCAGCGGCTCCGCGCTTCTGGAACGTCGCCAGCGTCAGCGACGACGAGGGCGAGATCACGCTCTATGGCGACGTAGTAAGCCAGCAGCCGATCGACTGGTGGACTGGCGAGCCGGAGCCCGGTCTATTTATCACCCCGGAGGGCTTTATGGAGGATCTGGCCGCCGTGAAGGACAAGGCGCGGATCACCGTCAAGCTCAACAGCTGCGGCGGCGATCTTTACACGGGGATAGCGATCCACAACGCACTGAAAGCACTCAGCGGCGAGGTGAACGTCGTCGTCGAGGGCATCGCCGCAAGCGCCGCCAGCGTGATCATGTGCGCCGGTGACACCGTGACCGTGTTCCCGGGATCGCTTGTAATGATCCACGGCGTCAGTGTGCTGCTCTGGGACTCGCTCAACATCCGCGACGTGAAGCAGCTGCTCCGTGGCATGGACGCGAGCGAGCGCGCCGTCGCGGAGATCTACAACGCAAAGACCGGGATCTCGGTCGATAGCCTGCGAAGCATGATGGACAAGGAGACATGGTTCACGGGGAGCGAGGCCGTGGAGCGTGGATTTGCCGACGCGCTGATCACAGACGCAGAGGAGCCCACCATGAGTCTGAGCGCCGACAAAAAGCTGCTGATCGTCAACGGCGTGCAGCACAACGTCGGCGACTTCCACAACATCCCGGGGACAATCCCGATCCAGCAACGCGCCAAACCGGCAGCGAGACCGGCGGCAAATAAGAGGCCGACCAACAAGGCGGCAAATAATAACGGAGGAGGTAACAACACCATGACACCCGAAGAACTGAGGGCTCAGCACCCAGACGTCGTGGCCGAGATCGAGCAGAACGCCCGCAACGAGGCCCAGACGCAGGCAGCCGCCGCCGCTACGACGGCAGAGCGTGAGCGCCTCGCTGCGATCGACTCGATCGCGACCTCGATCCCGAACCAGCAGCTCGTCAATGACGCCAAGTACGGAGAGCACCCCTGCACGGCGCAGGAGCTCTGTTTCCGCGTCATGCAGGAAAGCGCCAAGGCCGGGCAGACGTTCCTCAGCAACTACCAGCAGGACGGCGCAGTATCCGGCACGGCCAAAGTGGGCGCGGCCCCGAACGGCGGCGACGCGATCACCACTGACGAGCAGAACGCCGCCGACATCACGGCGGTGGTAAACGCCTATAACAAGAGCAAGGGAGGTAGCAAGTAATGAGCAAGCGACTGGACGAAACGCTCGTGAGCGTGGGCTTCGAGAACCTGATCAACGGCACGTACCCGCCCGCCGAGGTTTTCAGTGTGAAGGTGAAGCAGGGGCAGGGCGTTCTCAAACGCGGCAGTCTTTTGGCTGCGGGCGAAACCGAGGGCGAGCTGGAGCTGATCAGCACCTCCACCACCGGCAAGGCGAACGCCGTGCTCGCTGAGGACGTGGACACCGGCAGCGAGGAGGCCGTGGTGGCCGTCGCCTACCGCACGGGCCACTTCAACACCAACGCGCTGATCGTCAAAGACGAATACAGCGTCACCGCGGCCGACAAAGAGGCGCTCCGATCCGTGGGGATCCTGCTCTCTGACGCGGTGGAAGCCTGACAAAGGAGGACAAAAACATGGCTTTCAACATCTACGACACCCACACGCTGCTCGCCAGCGTGCAGCAGCTCCCGCCGCTCCACACGTTCCTGCTGGATCGCTATTTCCCGACCAACGCCGCGACGGACGTGTTCGCCACTGACGACGTGATCGTGGAGTATAAGAAGGGCAGCAAGAAGGCGTCGCCGTTCGTCGCGCCTCGCAAGGGCGGGATCACGATCATGCGCGACGGCTACAACATGCGGCGCTTCACCCCGTCGTATATCGCCCCGAAGCGCCCGCTCACGATCGACGACCTGCGCAAGCGTGGTTTCGGCGAGGCGCTTTATACTCAGCTCACCCCCGAGCAGCGGCAGGGCGTGATCATGCTCGGCGACCTCGACGAGCTGCGCGACGCAAACGCGCGCCGCAAGGAGGCTATGGCCGCGCAGGTCATTTTCACGGGCGGCTGCGTAATGGACGAGTACGTGGACGACCTGCACAACTTTGAGGAGCGCGAGGTGCGCTACTACGAGGGCGACGAGAACCCGGGCGTCTACACTCCAAGCAAGAAGTGGGACACGACCGAGGAGAGCGGGAAACAGATCCTCGCCGACGTCGCCGCCATGGGCTACATGCTGACCTCTCGCGGCCTGCCGTTCACCGAGGTGCTGGTGGCCCCCGACGTGGCCGACCTGATCCTCGCAAACGAGTGGATCCTCAGACTGCTGGACAATCGCAACTATCAGATCGGCGGCGTGGATCCCGCGACTCTCCCCTCTGGCGCTGCCCGGATCGCGCGCCTCAACATCAAGGGCCGCATGATCGACTTCCTCACCTATGACGACACCTACACCGAGGTGGACGGCACGGTGACGCAGTACATCCCGGCGGGCTATATCGCGGCATGCGCTCCGGCCGCCGGTCGCACCGTCTACGGCGCGATCACTCAGGTGGAGCAGGCCGACGGCGAGTTCCACACCTACACCGGGATCAACGTCCCGAAGTACCTCAGCGACGCGACGCACAATGTCCGCGAGGTAATCCTCAGCTCTGCGCCGCTTTGCATGCCGAACAACGAGACCCCGTTCATCGTGGCCAATGTCATGCAGGGGGAATAGATCCCTCTGCTGAATCTGCTGCAATCGGCAGAGGGAAGATCGGAGCAGCCAAGCTCGGAAAGGAGTAACCCATGGCATACACACCGACGGAGTGGAAAGACGGCGACGTGATCACTGCCGAGAAAATGAACAAGCTGGAGCAGGCAGTCCAGAACGAGCAAGTCGGCCCGGCTGGGCCCGCTGGTAAAGACGGGGCAGCCGGTAAGGACGGGGCGGCCGGTAAAGCCGGGGCGTCCGTCAAGGCGATCAAGCTCACGACGGACGAGTCCGGCAAAGTCACCGGCGGCGAGGCAACGCTGACGGACGAAAGCACCGTGCAGATCACCGTCTCCGGCGCAGAGTAATGAGTCAGGAAGGAGCAGAACATGAGCCTGCAAATAAAAAGTCAAGGGGGTGAAAGAAAAAAATCCCCCTTTCGGGGGAAGGGGTAGAGTCAAC
>CANQEW010000100.1 GCA_947596085.1 uncultured Clostridia bacterium
TCCCCTGCCGGAAAATCTCCACCCTTTCCCTTGACAGCTCCCTCCCTCGCTGTTACCTATGATTGACGCCAACAGATATTTTCCATACATATAAAACGAAATATACTTTATCATTTCCCGGACTTATGCTATAATATTTGTGCAAGGAGGCGAAGTGGGGCCACTATGGAACACAAACCCTATCGCCGGCCGGATGCCTCCGACAGGAGAACCCATCCCTCCGGCCCTGCCCGACAGCCGTACGCTCCCCAACCCCGCGCGGCGCAGCGCGGCACCGGGCGCCCGGCAACCGCGAGACCCATGCCCCGCAGGCGCAGGCGCGATCCTGCGGCTATTGTCATACCCATACTGATGGGGCTGGCGCTGCTCGCCGGCGTGGTATACACGGGTTCCTCCTGGCTCATTTCCACGGTCAACAATTCCACCTACTGCAGCAACATCTACATCAACGGCATCGACGTGTCCCCCTACTCCAAGGAGGAGGGCAGTCAATACGTGCGCGATCAAATCGACGCCCGCCTGAACGCCGTGCACACGCTGAGCTGGCAGGGCAGCACCTGGAGCTTCACCGCCGCGGACTTCGGCGGCACCATCGAGACCGACGCCGTCATGGAGCGCGCGTGGAACATCGGCCACGTGGGCAATATATTTGACCGCAGCGCCTCCATCCGCTCGCTGAAGAACAACCCCATCAGTCTGACCGCGCCGTTGAACTACGATGAATCGCGCATCGACGCCTTTGTGGAAGATCTCTACAACCAGCTCTACATCGCGCCGGTGAGCGCGACGGTGGCGGCCGACATGAACAACCCCTTCCTGGCGTCGCAGTCGTCCGAGGGCCAGGAGCTGGATGTGGAGACCGCCAAAGCGCAGATCATCTCCCTGCTCGAAACGGGCGAGGGAGGCGAAGTGCTCCCCGTGCTCACGCTGGAGCCCGCGTTGAGCACCGACGAGGCCATGAGCACGCTGGAACTGATCGTCGACTACCGAACGGACACCACCGCGCGCGGCTACAACGGCCGCTTCAACGTGCGCAAGGCACTCACCCCCTTCAACGGCATGGTCGTTCAGCCCGGCGAGGAGGTCAGCTTCAACGCCGTCGTTGGCCCCCGCACCAAGGAGCGCGGCTGGCAGCCCGGCACCGAGTACATCGGCGGCGGCAAGACCCAGGAGGGCTACGGCGGCGGCGTCTGCCAGGCCAGCACCACGCTCTACGGCGCGCTGCTCCAGGCCGGCATGACCATCATGGAGCGCTCCGCGCATTCGATGACCGTGGCCTACGTGGATCCCAGCATCGATGCGGCCGTCACGGATACTAACAAGGACCTGCGCTTCCGCAATGATACCGCGTACCCCATCACGCTCTACACCGAGGTCACCAAGGAGTACGCCCGCGTCCGCGTATACGGCGTGCGCCCCGCGTACCGCTACGAGCTGGAATCTTCCATCGTCAGCAAGGATTCCACCGCCGTGCGCGTATCCTACATCGCCGACTCCGAAGGCGCGCACTGCTACTACACCGACGAAACCGCGCTCTACAAGGAGGGCATTCCGGCCTGCGTCAGCGACGGCTGGCTGGTCGCCTACGACTGGGATACCGGCGAGGTCGTTGAGCGCAAGCAACTCTCCCACGACGAATATGAATCCGGCTACGATATCTACTGGCGCGGCATTCATCCCCGCGGCGACGGCAGCGCGACGGACGGCACGAGCGTTCCGCAGGCTTAAACAAAGTTGATCAATAAAATTTCCGAAAGGATGCAGCGATATGAAGAAGTGTTTTCTGACCCAGAACGGCCCGAAGGCCATCGGCCCCTACTCCACCGCGAATATCTGCGGCTCCCTCTGCTTTCTGTCCGGCATGCTGGGCGTGAATCCGGCCACCGGCGCGCTCGCCGAGGGTGTGGAAGCCCAGGCGAAGCAGGCCATGGATAACGTCGGCACCGTATTGAAGGAACTCGGCCTCACCCCCGCGGCAGTGCTCAAGACGACCGTGTTTTTGAAGGATCTCAACGACTTCGGCAAGGTTAACGCCATCTACGCGGACTTCTTCGGCGCGGACTATCCCGCCCGCAGCTGCGTGGAAGTGGCCAAGCTGCCGATGAACGCTCTGGTCGAAGTGGAGGCCATCGCCTCCATCGAATAGACCCGGAACGGTATCCCAACCTCGGAACGATAACATAAGAGGAGTGGTTTCCCATGTTTCAATCGGCGAACGTGTCCATCTTTGCCGGCAGCGGCGGACAGGTCTTTGCGGAGCGCATGTGCAAATACATGAACAAGCGCCTGGGTTCCTCGGAAGTCATCAAGTTCTCGGAAGGCAACACCTTTGTGCGCATCAACGAATCCGTGCGCGATCGCGATGTGCTGCTGGTGCAGCCCATCGGCATGCACTCCAACGACGAGTTCGTGGAGATTCTGTTCTGGATGGATGCCTTCAAGCGCGCCAACGCGCATTCCTGCACGCTGATCATGCCCTATTTCGGCTACGGCAAGGGCGACAAGAAGGATGAGCCGCGCGTGTCCATTCGCGCCCGCGTCTGCGCGGAGTGCATGGAACTGGCGGGTGCGGATCGCTTCGTCACCATGGATCTGCACGCCCAGCAGCTGCAGGGCTTCTTCAAAAAGCCGATGGATCACCTCTACGCCACGCCGATGCTGGCTGAGGTCGTCAAGCGCATCGGCACGGAAGACATGGTGGTCGTCTCCCCGGACGCCGGCTATGCCAAGCAGGCCCGCAAGTTCGCCTCGATGTTGAACCTGCCCATCGCCATCGGCGACAAGGAACGCGTGGATCACACCGAGAATGCCGCGATTCTCGAGGTCATCGGCGACGTGAAGGACAAGAACTGCCTGATCGTGGATGATTTCACCATCTCCGGCGGCACGTTGGTAAACCTGGCGGACAGCCTGGTCGCCCGCGGCGCGCGCAGCATTCAGGCGATGCTGAGCCACAACATCATCTCCCCTGCCGGCGTGGAGAAGATCAACAACAGTCCGATTCGGACGGTATTTTCTACCGACACGGTATACAATCCCAACATCATCGGCAAGGAAAGATTCAAGACGATCTCCGTAGCGCCGATGTTCGCCGAGACCATCATGCGCTACTACAACTGCGAATCGGTGAACGACATGTTCAGCCAGCTGCCCGAAAGCATTGTAAACGCAGGCTTCCAGCTGGCCGGACTGGAGCTGTAATCCACCATCGCAGACAGGGGCGGAAGTGCATCGCGCTTCCGCCCCTGTGCGTTTTTTTACAGGGAATCAATCGTCGTCATCATCGTGATGGCCGTGTTCTGAGTGATGTCCCCGATCGTGATCCTTGCTTTCGCCGCGACCATGCTCACTGCGATGATCCCTGTCGTCGTCATGATCATCGTCGTGATCATCATGATCGTCGTCATGATCGTCATCATGATCATCATCGTGATCATCATGATCATCGTCGTGCTTCTGGCCACTCTGCCGGTTCGGGCAGTGGTCGTCGTCATGCCCAAGCTTCCCGCAGATGTCACAGCGCTCCTGCCGTTCCGGGCAGTGATCGTCGTCGTGCCCAAGCTGTCCGCAGATGTCGCAGCGCCGGTTCGGGCAGTGGTCGTCGTCGTGCCCAAGCTGTCCACAGATGTCGCAGCGAACGGTGGCCGAACCTCCACTGGTTTGATTTTGGCTGCTTCCGCTTTCCGAATTGCCCGTGGAAGATGGACCCTGCCCCCAGACGAACTCCTTCCCCTGCCAATACTTCGGACAATAATCGTCGTCGTGATCAACGCTGCCGCACCAATCGCAGGGCTCCGTGTTGTAATTTACCGCCACGCCGCCATAGGCGCCCACCACATATTCGCGACCCGTGACGACGTCAAACTCGATATTCTGCCGCTGACTCTCCGACGCGACGCGCATCTCGCAGGCGGCGTTCTCCTGCGGATCGGCGATGCGCAAAAAGCACTCGTCCTCGTCGCCGCCCAGCACTTCATACTCGATGGCATTGCCATCCGCGTCCTTCAGTTCGATCTCTGCCGCGTTTCTCCAGTCGCAGTCCTCGACGAAATCCACCTCGACGACGCCGAAGCCCTTGTATTCCACACTCTCCACCGTCGGAATCGCCGGAGCGGTCACTCCCGTCGCCAGGGCCATGAGAAGCGCCATCATTTTCACACCCATTTTATGATCTCTCCTCCTGTGCCATACATTTTACCTGTTTATAATGATAGCATCGGCTGAACAATCTGTCAAGCGGAAAACATGCTTGCAAAGCGAAACGGAGGAGCGGCGCTCCTCCGTTTCACCTTTACTTCGCGACCTTCGCCCAACTGTCCTTGAGGCCCACCGTGCGGTTGAACACCGGCAGCGCGTCTGTCGAATCCGGGTCCTTGCAGAAGTAACCCAAGCGCAAGAACTGGAAGCTGTCCCCCACCTTCGAATCGGCGATGCAGGGCTCGCAGAAGCCACGCGCCACCTTGAGGCTGTCGGGGTTGATGCGTGACATAAAATCGTCCGCGGCCGGCGCGGCGGTCTCCTCGGCATCCTCGTCCACGGCCTCTGGATCGGGTTCGGACGCCTCCGCCTCCTCGGCCAGAATCGGCTCGTAGAGGCGGAACTCGCAGGGCCGCGCGTCGCATTCGCTCAGCCAGTGAAGTGTTCCCTTCACCTTGCGGTTCGCGCCCTCGCTGCCCGAACGGCTGTCGAGATCAACGCTGCACTTGAGCTCTACAATCTCCCCCGCGCCGTCCTTGACGACCTCGTCGCAGCGGATGATGTAGGCGCCCTTCAGGCGAACCTCCTTGCCGGGAGCCAGGCGGAAGAACTTCTTCACTGGCTCTTCCATGAAGTCCTCGCGCTCGATCAGGATGTGCTTCGAGAAGCGCACGGTGCGCGTGCCCATCTCCGGATGGTCGGGGTGATTCTCCGCCTCCAGCGCGTCGAACTCTTCCTCGGGCCAGTTCGTCATCGTCAGCTTGAGAGGATTGAGCACGGCCATCGCCCTCGGCGCGGTATCAGCCAGCGCCTCGCGCACGCAATGGTCCAGCAGATTGCCCTCCACCGTGGAATCCGCCTTCGCCACGCCCACGCGGCCCGTGAAGTCGATGATCGCGGACGCGGGATAGCCGCGGCGGCGCATGGCCACCAGCGTGGGCATGCGCGGATCGTCCCAGCCGGACACGATGCCCTCCTCCACCAGGCGGCGGAGCAGGCGCTTGGACATCACCGTGCGCTCGATGTTCAGCCGCGCGAACTCGATCTGCCGCGGCGGCTGATCGGTGATCTCCGCATGGGTCACGAACCAGTCGTACAGCGGGCGGTGAATCTCGTACTCCAGCGAGCACAGCGAGTGCGTGATGCCCTCGATGGCGTCCTGAATCGGATGCTGAAAGTCGTACATCGGATAGATGCACCACTTGTCGCCCGCGCGGTGATGGTGCATATGCTTGATGCGATAGATGGTGGGATCGCGCAGCAACACGTTGGGCGAAGCCATGTCGATCTTCGCGCGAAGCACGCGGCTGCCATCCGGGAACTCGCCGTTCTTCATGCGCTCGAACAGGTCGAGGTTCTCCTCCACCGGCCGGTCGCGGTAGGGGCTGTTCACGCCCGGCTGGGTCAGCGTGCCGCGATTCTTGCGCATCTCCTCGGGCGACTGATCGTCCACGTAGGCCAGCCCGCGGCGAATCATCGAACACGCGATCTCGTAGAGCTTATCAAAGAAGTCCGAGGCAAAATAGAGCTTGTCCCAGTGAAAGCCCAGCCACTCGATGTCCGCCTGGATGCCCTCGACGAAGGCCTTCTCCTCCTTGGCAGGGTTGGTATCGTCGAAGCGCAGGTTGCAGCTGCCGCCGTACTTTTGCGCGATGCCGAAGTCCACGCACAGCGCCTTGGCGTGGCCGATGTGCAGATAGCCGTTCGGCTCCGGCGGGAAGCGGGTCTTGACGTGGTCGAAGCGCCCGCTGGCGAGATCCTGATTGATGTTTTCCTCGATAAAATTGGCGGCCCGTCTTTCTTCGTTCTGCATGGTTGCTCTCCCCTTCACTCAGGTTTCAATGTTTTCGATGCCCTCCGTCGCGGCTGCATCGCCGGTCCTCTGCAATATGCCGCGCTGATAGACATAGCTATCGTCCAGCCAGAGCGCGTCCTCCAGTTGAAACTCCCCCTTGGACGCCTTCACAATGTCCTGGAGGATGCCGATCCCATCCTCCGTCTCGGCGACGATCGGATGGAAGTCGTTATACTTGATCTGCCCGCTGATCCAGCCGGGCACGATGTCGATGCCGCCATCCTCCACGCTGCCATCGGGCTGCAGCACGAACCGCTGGCGGAACACCGCGCTCCTGCGCACCTTCCGGCCCGGCGTATCGTTGCCGCCGAAGCAGAAGTTGCCCAGCGTGTGGATGATGTACCTGCCCTTGTACTTCCGGATCGCGCCGGGGACGTGGGGATGATTGCCGATCACCAAGTCCGCGCCCGCGTCGACGAGCGCCTCGCCCATTCGCGCGCTGTATTTGGTGAATGTATCGTAGCCTTCCTCTCCCCAATGCATCGACACGATCAACAAATCACACTTTTGGCTCGCCTCGGCCACCGCGTTCAGAATCTCCGACTTCTCAAAGTTCCATTCGGTGAAGCCCAGAAAACCCACCGTGCGGCCCTTGACTTCCGCGTAGTATTCCGGGCCGTAGCCGCTGGCGCCGATGCCCGCGCCGGCCAGCGCGTCGCAGGTGTCGTCGAAGCCCTCCTGCCGGTAATCCAGCGCATGGTTATTCGCCAGGTTGCAGACCTCCACGCTGGCGCTGCTGAGGATGTTCGCGTATTCCGGATAGCCGCGAAAATTGAAGGTGCGGCCGGCACGCTTCTCGCTGTGCGCGGAAAGCGGGCCCTCCAGGTTGACGATGGTCAAATCGTCCTGGGAGAAGTAGTTCCGGTAATTCTCCAAGAAGTATTCGTAACCGCACTTCTCCACCGCGGCCTTGAAACTGCTGGGCCTGCCGTTTCCCGTCGTATAGGTGCCCAGCGTCACGTCCCCCGTGGCGGTGATGGTGATTGTCACGGGCATCGGTTCCGGGGTGGGTTCCGGCGTAGGCGTGGGCGACGGCTGCTCGGTGGGCGCGGCGGTTGGCGCGGCGGTCGATTCCGGCGTGGAAAGCACGGCCCAGACCGTCGCCTGCGGCGCGGAGACACCCACCCTTCGAACGTCGCGGCTTTCCCCGGTATGAACATTCATGAAAGCGATCAGACCGACGATTGCCGTGAGGAGTGTGCAGAGCGCGACGACGCTCAAAATCATGCGGCGCCTTTGCTGCCTCCGACGCTGCGCGCGCGTGCGCCTCTTCCTCTTCTTCGCCATGAAAGTATGTTCTCCCATTAAAACAACTTCAGATAAATTATATCGTGGCTTCGTTGATATTCCATGAAATTTTAGCCAAATTATCTGTTATTCCATGCATTTGTAACAATTCCGCACAGTTTGCAATCTTCGCGGCAAAGATAAGCGCCCGGGGGAATCCCACCCTCGGGCGCTGAACGGTTGACGGAATCAGATCGGCATGGCGTTGTTCTTCGCGTCGCGCACGGAGTTGTCCAGCCCCAGCTGCGCGGCCTGGCGCGCCTGGAAGAACTTCTCGGCGACCGCCGGGAACAGCGCGTAGGAGAGCACGTCCTCCTCCTGCGTGTAGTACTGACCGATCTCCTTGCGGAACTCGTCCAGATGCTTTGCGCCGTAGTTCGGATCGTCCACGGGACGGCAGGTAATCACCTTGCGGCTGCCGATGACCTTCTTGCGAACTTCCTCGTTCACGGGAGCCGGCAACGTGCCGTACTCACCGGCCATCAGGCCCTGGGACTCCTTCGGATTCATCTTGTAGCGCTCGCCGGTGATGACGTTCATCACGGCCTGTGTGCCGACGATCTGGGAGGTCGGCGTGACCAGCGGCGGATAGCCGAAGTCCTTGCGCACCCGCGGAACCTCCGCCAG
>CANQEW010000101.1 GCA_947596085.1 uncultured Clostridia bacterium
TGTACGACGTTGATGATGGTTTCTCGTTTGCATTTCGGGCAGTACAGCGGAAAGTTCAGCAGGACTGTATCCGGGTACACCTTTG
Source organism: uncultured Clostridia bacterium (assembly GCA_947596085.1). GTDB lineage: Bacteria > Bacillota > Clostridia > Christensenellales > Aristaeellaceae > SFTH01. Next base: position 86 of record CANQEW010000101.1, read on the forward strand.
TTCGCGTCTTGTGATTGCATAGCGGACAGCGTATCCACAATTTATGAACGACTTGCATCGCTTTGTCAGAATCTTCTCCACAAGAAATATCTTTTTGCATCATGCGAATTCCTTTTTACGACAGAAGTCACGGCTTTTCATTGTATTTCCCGTTGCAGCGCTCGCATATGGGCGTATGGGCCATTGCTTTGCGATAGCTCTCCAGGGGTGCCCTGCTCGGCAACGGAGCCGTTCTGAAGGAAGATCAGCTTGTCCGCGTCCTCTACGGTGCGCAGGCGGTGGGCGATAATGAGCACGGTCTTGCCCCGCACGAGCCGAGAAATCGCCTGCTGGATCTCTGCCTCGTTCTCGGCATCCAGCGAAGCCGTGGCTTCGTCCAGCAGGATCACCGGCGCATCCTTCAAAAGTGCGCGAGCGATGGAGATACGTTGTCGCTCGCCGCCGGAAAGAGCCGCACCGTTCTCGCCGATTTGCGTATCGTATCCAGCCGGCAGGCGCGACACAAACTCGTCGCAACGCGCGAGGCGCGCGGCTTCCAATACCTGCGCATCCGAGGCCCCGCTCTTGCCGATGCGAATGTTTTCCATCACCGTATTGTTGAACAACGTCACATCCTGAAACACAATAGAGAACGCGGACAACAGCGCTTCGGGATCGACCGATTTCACATCCACGCCGCCCAGCATGATTCTGCCCTCGTTCGCGTCCCAGAAGCGTGCTGCGAGCTTGGCTGCGGTGGATTTCCCGCCCCCGGATGGGCCAATCAGCGCGGTGACTTCGCCCTGCTTCGCGGTAAAGCTCACGTCGCGCAGCACGGTTTCGCCTTCATTGTACGAAAAGCTCACATGCTCAAAAGCGATGTCGTAGCCCTTCGGCCGGAATGTAGTGCTCCCCGTCTGAACCGGGTGATTCTCGATCTCCTGCTGGCGACGGATGTTCGCGCGAATGCCCACGATTGCAGCCAGGTTGATCAGGCTCCCGGCCATCGGCTCGTAGATGCGCCCAGCCACGAGCAGAAACAGGAAGAAGCGCAGCACGGACAACTCGCCCGCGATCAGCAGGCGGCTCCCTGCCAGCGCTGTGGTGGCGATGCCAAACTTGAGCAGCATCTGCGCGGTCACAACAAATTGCGCCACGCCCAGCTCCGATTGAATGGAGCGGCGCTCGATGGCGTCGATTTTTTGATCCAATCCCTTCAAATAGGATGCGTCCGCGCGATTTGCGCGGAGGTCGCGCATGGTTTCCATGCACTCCTGAATGCCCTCCGTGCAGGTGAGCACCGCGTCGTTCTTTCTGAAATTAAAGCGATCCTGGACGCGAATCGACACGACCACGATCAGCAGGGACAGCGGCAGCACCCACACCGCTGAGAGCGCCATGCGCGCGTCATATACCAGCAAGCCAATCGCCACCAGGCAGGTAGAGAGAATCGAGCCGAAAAATTCTGGGATGTAGTGGGAAAACGCCTGCTCCGTGGCGGCGCAATCGCCCAGAATCGCCGTAGTGAGATCGGACAGGTCGCGCTGGCCGAAAAAGGAGAGCGGCAGCCTCCGCAGCTTCTCCGCGATGCCGATGCGCTTGACGCCGCTCTCCCGGTAGGTGGAGAAGAACGTGGCGTTGTATTGAACGAACTGCGTCGCGTAGATCGCCGCCATGAGGATTGCGACGCTGGCGGCGTACAGCGCGACGCGGCCTCCTGTGATGTCGCCCGCCATCAAATCGCCCGAGAGCATGTAGAGCAGGCTCACGGGATACATCAGTACGATGTTCGCGGCGGCGCAGGCCAGCGTTGCCCGGACGAGATCCCTCGCTCCGCGCTCGGAGAGGGCAAATGTCTTTTGAAGATATGCGATCATGCGGCACCTCCCACCTTCCATTTGATCGAGGTCTGATAGTCCCGCCACATCTTGGCATAGACTCCGTCACGCTCGATCAACGCATCGTGATTGCCGGATTCAACGATGCTTCCATCCACCAGGACATGAATGCAGTCCGCACGGCGCACCGTTGTGAGCCGGTGGGCGATTATCAGCACCGTCTTGTCGCGCGCCATCTCCTGAAACGCCCGCTGCACCAGCGCTTCGTTCTCAGGGTCGGCAAAAGCGGTCGCCTCATCCAACACCAGCACGGGAGCGTCCTTCAGGATGACCCGTGCGATGGCGACGCGCTGCTGTTCGCCGCCAGAGAGGAATACGCCCTTCGCGCCAATCACCGTGTCGATGCCGTTCGGGAGCTTTGCGATCAGATCGTCACACTGCGCGCGATGCAGGGCATCCAGCACTTCCTCCCGGCTGGCATCCGGTCGCGCAAGGCGGACGTTTTCAAGGATGGAAGTCTTGAGCAATTTGCTGTCCTGAAACACATAGCCCACACAGCGTGCAAGCTGCTCCGCGCCCATGTCGCGCACGTTCACGCCACCGATGGAAATGGAGCCGGACTGCACATCCCAGAAGCGCGATAGCAGCGCCGCAGCGGTAGTCTTGCCGCCGCCGGACGGCCCCACGAGCGCAACGCTCTGTCCGCATCGAATTGAAAAGCTCAAATCATGCACCGCGTCGCGCTCCGCTCCGTCATAGCGGAAGCAGACGTGATCAAACGCGACCTCTGCGCCCTTCGCCTCCCTTGGAGTGAGCGGCTCCGGCAGCGGCTGCGCGTCCAGGATCGTATGGATGCGCACCAGCGCGTCGTTCACGGTCATCAAATGTTCGCTCATGAACATTACCTTGTTGAGCATCGTCGCCACGACCGGCGTGAAAATCGTGTAGAACAGCAGGCCCGTCAGAACGACATTTCGCTCCACGCCGCCGCTGAGAGCCATCAGCGCCACCGCAATCAGAAACGCGAATACACTGTTGGATGCCAGCTGAAACCGGAGCATCGGCGGCCTGCACTTTTTACAGTAGGCCATGACAAAGCGGTAATAGTCGTCAATCGCGCCCTTGAAGCGCTTGAAGGAGAATACCGTCTGTCCAAATGTCTTGACAACCGGCACACCGCGCACGTATTCCACAGCCTCATTGGACATCGCTTCCAGCGCGCTGTGATAATTCCCCATGTCCGCCGCCATCGACGGCCCCGCCATGCCATACATGAAGACAAAACTCAGAACGAAGGGCGCGATGCTCGCCAGGCCGAAGCGCCAGTCGAAGGCAAAGAGTATGACGGCCATGCCCAGCAGCGTAGCGACCGCTCCGGCAATGTCCGGGAGTTGGTGCGCGAGAAAGGTTTCCGTGGCCGCGCTGGAATCCTGCACGATGCGCCTCGCCCTGCCCGTACCCATCTCTGAAAGAAACCCTGGCGGGAGTGTGGCGATGTGGCGCATTGTCCGCTTGCGCAGATTGCCCGCCACACGAAACGCCGACAGGTGCGAACACATCAGCGCGCCGAAGTAGATCAGCATTGCTGCCAGCGATGCCCAAACCGCGCGCCAACCGAAGGAAACGGTATTCACAGCCAGCGCGAAATCCGGCGCACAGCGCAGCACTTCGTCGAGAATCCGCCAGATGTAGTAGAACGGCAGCAGGCCCACGAGCGCGCTGATGGCCGATAAAACCCAAGAAGCGTAGGTCAAATACCTTCGTTTGCCCGCGTAACCCATCAGCTCCGTGAGAGCGTTTTGTCTTTTCATGATCTCACCTCACCATTCGCAAAGAGATGCCGGGGGAAGTGAAGGCTTCCTCCGGCACGGGGATGCAATCAGGCCGCCATCTCCGCGAGGTTCTCCGCGCAGAACAGGTCGATGACGTTCCAGATCAACTGCTCGTCGCGCTCGGCGGGAATGCCCGCGGCCAGCCAGTAGGCGTACTTGCCCGAATCGTACTTCGCCAGCGCGTCCAGATCGTCACCGTAGCGGAACTCCAGGTGATAGGTGCTCGCGGGGCTGTCGTCCGACAGCAGGAAGTAGGTAAACTCGCCCGCATCCGCGTCCTCAGTGCGGTAGACATGGCAGGCGATCACGCCCGGCAGCGTCTCCACATAGCTGTACTCGTGGGAGAATACCTCGTTCCCCTCGGCGTCGGTGCCGCTGATGCGGTGGCCGTCGAAGTGGAACTGCGCCACGCCGCCGGTGAAGTAGCAGTCGAACACGGCGCTCGCGGGATCGTCTGCATAGGCATCCACGGCATCCTGGCCGTAGATCGTGCCCGTGCAGGAGGCGTGCAACATGTCGAATGCGGCCTGGGCGTTTTCCTCCCCGCCGTACTCGATGCAGCGCTCCATCCAGATCTCGTCGCACTCCGGCGCGCAGATGACCGTAAACAGTTCGTCATAGCTGCCCGCCAGCGCGTCCATCAGTCCCTCCGGCTCTTCAGCGAGCGCGGAAGACGCGAACAGCGAAAGCGCGAGCACGAGCGTCATCAACAGGGAAGCAATGCGAAACTTTTTCATGGTATAAAACCTTCCTTTCCGGCCTTTGGCCAGAGAAAAGCATACCACTTGAGCCGCGTTGTGTTCTACTCCAAAAGGCCACCATCCCTGCTATGTGAACCCAAAAGGTCGCGGCTTTTTTGATGTTCGGCAGGGGATAGGCCCATTTCGGCGCGAAAGGCGGCGGCAAATTTGCTGGGATTCTCATAGCCCACCTGCGCCGCCACATCCGCGATTCGTGCGCCGGGATGAAGCAACATCCGCGCCGCCGTTTCCATGCGGCAACGCTTGCGGTAGGCCCCCGGCGACACGCCATAGGAGCGGGCAAAGTCCCGCTTGAGCACGGTCAGGCCCATGCCGTTCTCGCGGGCGATCTCCGCAATGGGACGCGCTCCGCGCAGATCAAGCCGAAGCTGTTCCGCTACGCGGCGCATCCGCTCCGCCCGATCCCGCCGCAGGTAGGCCGCGCACTGTTCGCAACCCGGTCGCCAGTCGCCCAGCAGCGCCAATAACTCCAACACCTTGATGCGATAGTAGGTCAGCGCGTTTGCACCCGGCGCGTCGTAGAGCTGGCGAAAGAGCGCGCGCAGCGCGCCGTCCGTGTGCGCGACGAAGCAGGCGCAGGGGCAGAGCCGTTCGTTCAGCCCGGCAATGTCCAGGTGGAAATCCGAAAGGTGCGCGTCGAAGTAGGCTTGCGCCTCAAGCGCGTCCACGGCCAGACTGATGCCACGGTAGTAGCCCAGTGGGAAGCGCGCCTCCACCTTTCGGCGCGAGATGGGACAGGCGGCGAAGTCGTCCTCCCGCACGCGCGCCACGACGCCCTGCCCAAACGCGCACTCGTATCGCCCGGACAGGCAGTAATTCAGCTCCAGGAAGGAGAGGTGCGTCGGTTCCTCCCAGATTGGGTTCCCGTGAATCTCGTTGAACTGCAAACTGATTCCCGGAAACAGATCGTAGTGCGTCACATCTCCCCAGCCTTCCTCCGTGCGGATGCGACACGCGGTTCTGTCCCCGGCGGAGGAAAGGACTTGCGCCTGCGCGCCATAGATCGCATCGACGCTCGTGTTCATGCACTGTCCATTCTGCAAATTGCCACGCTCCCTTCAAATACTTCGCAGGATCGCGTCTCCACGCCGCCCCTGTCTCACCGCTGCGCTCACATAACAGCGGAAAATCGTCCCAATCTTTTGTTCCCGAATCCGTATTCCGGTATTATGATTTCAAGAACCCGAACAGCCCCTTCTTCTCATAAGGATGGCTATATACCGCGAGCGCCTTATAGCCGGTCGCGTCGATGACAGCGCGAAGTGCAGCCTCGTCGATTTCCTGTTCGCAGAGGATCACCGCTTCGCCTCTGCTGTGGCTGGAACTGATCTTCTTCACCGGAAATGCTCGTCGCACAGCATCGTTGACATGGCTCTCGCACATCCCGCACATCATTCCGTCAATTTTCACCGTGATCTTGTTCATTGCCCCTCCGTCCTTCCCTATTTTATATGTTGTTCTTTAATGAAGCTGCGAACACAGAATTAACCCAGCGCTACATCTAGCGCCAGCATCAGTGTAAAACCAAGGCTGAAACAAACCGTACCCAGGTTGGAATGTTTTCCCTGAGACATTTCTGGTATCAGTTCCTCCACTACCACATAGACCATAGCGCCTGCGGCAAGGCTTAGCAGATACGGCAACGCCGGAATGACCCAATGGGCTGCCCAAATCGTGAGCAGCGCTGCCAACGGTTCCACAATCCCGGACAGTGTTCCCCAGAGAAAAGCCTTTCCCTTTTTCATTCCATCTGCCCGCAGAGGTATGGAGATAATCGCTCCCTCCGGGAAATTTTGAAGTGCAATTCCCAGGGCCAAAGCGATTGCCCCTGCTAAAGTGGTCGTTTCATTTCCAGATAGCCACCCGGCATAGACAATACCAACTGCCATTCCCTCCGGGATATTGTGCAGCGTTACCGCAAGTACCAGCATAGTAGTCTTTTTCAGTTGTGCTTTCGGTCCCTCCGGCTCACTGCTGCCCTGATGGAGATGCGGCACAACCTTATCCAGCAGCAAAAGAAACAGGATGCCCAGCCAAAAGCCCACGACTGCGGGAACAAACGACCACGCTCCCATTTCTTTGGACTGCTCCATCGCCGGAATTAGCAGGCTCCAGATGGAAGCGGCAACCATCACCCCGGCAGCGAAGCCGGTCAGACCACGCTGCACCAGGGGATTGAGATTCTTTTTCATAAACAGGACGCAGGCCGCACCCAAGGTAGTTCCCAGAAATGGGAGCAGTACACCCTGTAAAACCGCAAATGACATCGCTTTTATGCCCGGCTGGTCGGTTATTTCCGAAAGCCGAACAGCCCTTTCTTCTCGTATTCTTCTGTGCAGACTTCCAGTACGCGGTAGCCGGTCGGCTCCATAACTGTGCGAAGCTGTTCCTCCGAAATATCCGTTTCTGTCAGGATTACCGTCTCGCCCTTCGCATGGGAGGATGTGACCTTCTTGACAGGGAACGCCCGGTGAATAGCATCGTTGATATGGGATTCGCACATCCCGCACATCATGCCGTCGATTTTGACTGTGATCTTATTCATGGCTCATCTTTCCTTTCCTGTTTATAGATTAGAAAATCAGGACATCAAACCCTGCCCCGGCTACTGCGAGCACTGCCCCAACCAGCATCGCAAGGCTGCGTTTGGTGCAGCTCAGCAAGTATTTTTTAATTTATTCCGCATTTTTCAGCGCCTCGTTCAGCGGTATCCTTTTAATCCGTCTGAAATCAAAGAACAAAACGATAAGGTATCCGATCAGTACAAACAAAAACATTTTTGCATATCCTGCCGGAGTCATCATAAAGGTAAACCAACCGCTGTAGCTGAACATGATAGCTTTCCACGCGGCACTCATAACAAGTGTGCCGAGAAAAACGCCGACAGCGTCGCATACTGCAAAAACGATCGTCGTAGAGAGCAGATACAGCCGCGCGATCTCGTTGTTTTCATAGCCGAGTATCTTGGTCATGGAGATGGCGTTCTCATTTTTCTCGATAATGATCTTTGTGAGCAAATAG
>CANQEW010000102.1 GCA_947596085.1 uncultured Clostridia bacterium
GGTCTTCTCATCTCAATTCTTGATATTTTCCCCCTTTGCCCCCTCTTGGGGGCTTGACTTTTTATTTGCAGGCTTTCCCACAACTGCCGAAAACCATTCGCCACAAATGAGCCGCAGTCGTGATGTATTGGGTGATGTGTGAATCACCCTTTACAACATACAACATGTGTTATACTGGTCATGAGGGTCTGGACTCCTTCCGTTCGTTTTGTTTCACAACTTCAACTATAACAGATGTGTCCAGTCCCTCTTTTCCTTCCCCTCCTTTCCAATATGTATTGTAAGCCTACATTTACAAAACTTTCACCCGGTATAATTGGAATTGACATGCGGGGAGAATGACGCTATAATGGGCATACAAATTCTGTCGCCCGGCGCGCGCGGGTGCTTCCCGCGCCCGAAAAAGGGAACGCGGTGCGAATCCGCGACAGCCCCCGCTACTGTGAGAACGACGAATCTTTTTAGAGTGTGTTTCTAAAAACATGGGCGCGCATTTTCGGCGCATCAGGAAGCACTTCTGCGTTGATTTCCCTTGACTTGCCTCCAGCAAGCCTGCGAAAAATCGCCTTGAATTGCATCCCGATCCGCTCGAACCTGCAATCCCCGCTTTCAGAAACCCACTCTCGCCACTGGCGCACGCGCCGGGAAGGCGAAGGATGAGGATGAGTTCGAGCCAGGAGACCTGCCCGGCGACAATTCGGCTGTGTTTTTCGGTGGGAAAGACGATGCTGTGCTCCGATCGTGAGAATGGATTTCTACGAAGATGTGCATTTGGGATTTTAGGAAACCACTCTGGACTGGGGCCTGTTCCACGACCGCCGACGGCGGTTTTTTCGTGTGATTTTCGAGGAGGAAAACGATGAAACGCAAGTTGCTTTGTTCGCTCTGTCTCTGCCTGACCGCCCTGCTGCTGGGCTCGGCCGCGCTGGCGGTGGAGTTCACCGACGCAAACGGTCGCGCGGTTTCGATTGAAAATCCCCAGCGCGTGGTGGCGCTCTACGGCTCCTACGGCGAAGTTTGGCGCATCGCGGGCGGCACGCTGGCGGGCACCACCTCCGACATTCCCGCGGGCGACGACGGCGCGGCGGAGCTGGGCTCCCACACCGAGCCGAACATGGAGCTGCTGTTTTCGCTGGATCCGGACTTCGTGATCCTCTCCGCCGACACCTCCGAGCACGCGGAGATCGCCAAGGTGCTCGATTCGGCAAAGGTCCCCTACGCCTTCTTTTCCCATCAGGATTACCGGGGCTACATGGAGATGGTGAAGCTCTTCGCCGAGATCACCGGCCGGGAGGATTTGTACCAGGCGCAGGTGGAGAAGGTGGAGAAGCCCATCCTCTCCATGATCGACGAGGCCGCCGAACTCGAGGGCGGGAACCCGCCCACCGCGCTCCTGCTGCGCGCCTACTCCACCGGCGTGCGCTGCAAGGGCAGCGAGGGCACCGTCGCCGGGTGCATCCTGAAGGACATGGGCTTTGTCAATCTTGCCGACGGCGACAGCCCGCTGGCCGAAAACCTGAGCATGGAGACCATCCTCATGGCCGATCCGGACTACATCTTCGTGACGACGATGGGCGCGAGCACCGACGCCGCGCTCACCTCCATGGCGAGCTTGTTCACCGACAACCCCGCCTGGGCGGGATTGAGCGCCGTTCAGGCGAACCGCTACTTCGTGCTGGACAAGGAGCTCTTCCACCAGCACCCCAACGCCCGCTGGGCGGAGGCCTACGGGCAAATTCTCAACATCCTGCGGGAGGGATAGCCCCATGCGCCGCAACCGCGCGATCTTCTGCGTACTGCTGCTGACTGTGTTCCTCGGCTTCCTGGCGAGCCTGTGCCTGGGCGCGAGCGGGCTTTCGCCCCGGGATGTGCTCGGGGCGCTGCTCGACGCGGATCGGGAGAGCCCGGCGTCTCGCATCTTCTGGTACGTGCGGCTGCCACGCGCGCTGGCGGCGGTGTTGGCAGGCGCGGCGCTGAGCACGGCGGGTATGCTGCTGCAATCGGTGCTGCGCAACCCGCTGGCAGCGCCCAGCGTGATCGGCATCAACTCCGGCGCAGGGCTGTGCGCGCTGATCTGCATGGCGTTTTTTCCTTCATTTCCCCGCCTGATTCCCTTCGCGGCGTTTCTCGGCGCGTGCCTGGCGGCGTTCTCCGTGTACCTGCTGGCGCGGTTGACCGGGGCCTCGCGGGCGACCATCGTGCTCTCGGGCGTAGCGGTAAACGCCATCTTCGGCGCGGTGATGGACGCCATCGTCACATTGATTCCCGACGCTATCACCGGACGCTCGGCCTTCTCCATCGGCGGCTTCGCCAACACCACGCTCGCGCAGCTGGGCTTCGCCGCGCCGCTGTGCGCGCTTGCATTGCTGACTGCGCTGCTGTTCGGGAGGGAATTAGGCGTGATGGAACTGGGTGACGACGTGGCTCACGGCCTCGGCTTGAAGGTGGAGTGCTGGCGGGCGATCTTCCTGGTCGCGGCGGCGATGCTGGCGGGCTGCGCGGTGAGCTTCGCGGGGCTTTTGAGCTTCGTCGGCCTGATCGCGCCCCACCTGGCGCGGCTGCTCTGCCGGCGGGAGGAGCATCTGCGCATGCCCATCGCGGCGCTGACCGGCGCAGCGCTGTGCCTGGTGTGCGATCTGCTCGCGCGGCTGCTGTTCGCGCCCTACGAACTGCCAGTGGGCGTGGTGCTGTCGCTGCTGGGCGCGCCGTTCTTCCTCTACCTGCTACTGATTCGCCGCAGGCAGAGCCGCCACGACGCGACGTGAGGGGGTGTGAGGATGCTTGCGTTTGATCGCCTCCGCGCGGGCTACAGCGGAATCGAAAAGCTGCACGATTTGAGCTTCGAGTTGTCTGAAGGCAAGCTCACAGCCATCATCGGTCCGAACGGCTGCGGAAAGAGCACGCTGTTGAAGTGCGCGGCGAAGCTGATGGAGCCGATGGGCGGCGCGATTCTGTTGGACGGCAACCCGCTTTCGGAGTACGACGAAAGGGAGCGCGCGCGCCGCGTCTCCTACATGCCGCAGTCGCGCCTGGTGCCGGACACCAGCGTGCGGCATCTGGTGAGCCACGGCCGCTATCCCTACATGGGCTGGGGGCGGGGGCTGAACCGGGAGGATCGGGAGATTATCGACGAAGCGCTGCGACGCACGGGCCTTGCGTCCTACGCCCAGCGCGGCGTGCGGGAGCTCTCCGGCGGCGAGCGCCAGCGGGCATATTTGGCGATGATGCTGGCGCAGCAAGCGAAGCTCATGCTGCTGGACGAACCCACCACCTATCTCGACCTCTCGAATCAGTTTGCGCTGATGAAGCTCTTGCGCGAGCTCTGCGCCGAGGGCCGGGGCGTGGCAGTGGTGATGCACGACCTGGCACTGGCGCTGGAATCCGCGGACGAGGTGCTGCTGATGCGCGATGGTGCGCTCGCTGCCGCGGGTTCGCCGGAGGCCGTCTATAAATCCGGAGCCATCGAGGCCGTGTTCAACGTGCGCATTCGCCGCGCGGCGGATGGAAAATATGTATTCTACGCAAACGAGTAGGAACCGTCATAAAGAAGGCGCGGAAATAGCCGTGTTGATTTCAAAATAGTTTTTTATTCACGCGGCATGGTATGAGATGGCTCATCTTCGTTACGGGGATGCGCAAAAAGAAAACCGAAAGAAATGGATATATACCAACCGTTCTTTCCGATATTCGTATATAATAGAACCCGGCCTCCACGGATTGTGGTGAGCCGGGTTCCACAATGTAGGGTTATTGCGCCAACGCGGCGTCGAACCAGGCGTAAGCCTCGGTCACGTCGTAGTCGCCGCTGTGGGGCATCAGCCACGCGAACTCGAAGTTGGCGTCGGTGATGTCCGCGCAGTTGGCGATGCTGTAGCGCAGAATCGTCTCCAACGCGAAGGAGGAATCCCGGTCATTCATGCCGTAGCGCACGTACCAGTGCGCCGCCTTCTTGCCCGCCTCCGCGCTGCCGCTCTTATCGTTGAGGTATTCGATGGCGTTCGTCATGCGAATCTGCTTTGCCAGCCGCGCGCCGTCCTCGGTTTGCATGAACTCGTCCCAGCTCATGCCGGTGTCGTCCTTGCCGCAGCCGTTGCCCGCCTCGGCGTCGTTGTCCCAGGAGTACGGCTCGAAGGCGCTGTATTGGAAATCCGGGGTTCCGAAGAGCGTGTCCTCGTTCATGTTGCCCCAGCCCAGGCCCCGGTTGCTGAACGCGCAGACCGTCTTGAGCTGCTTGTTCGCGGCCACCCAGGTCAGGTGCTTGTCGACGTCGTAACTGAAGCTGCCGTCGTCGTTGATCGTCAGCCAGTCCAGGGCCACGCCCGGAAGCTCGTTGTAGTCCTGAGCCTGGATGTCGGCCCGCATCTGCTCGACGCCGATCTCCTCAATGGATTCGGCGATCTCGGTCTCCATGAGTCCCACGATGGCGTCTTTCAGGTTCGCGCTGGTCAGGTCGCTCCCGTCATCCAGCTTGAGGCCCAAGCCGTCCACATAGGCGGCGTAGTTGGCCGCGAGCACGTCCGAGACCTCGGGCATGACGGTGGCGGCGTCAGCGCTGTAGTAAATTTGCGGATCCTTCTCGGGGTCGTCGTTAAAGTCGATGTCCGCGAGCGCGGTGCGGGCGTCCCTGTACGTCCACTCGTAGGCGGCATCGGCGTTGCCCAGGTCGGTGATGGGACAGTAGGCGATCACAGCGAACACGCTGTCCGAGATGGAGGAGCTGTAGCTGCCGTCCTCGTTCTTCTCGACGCCCGCCGCGCCGATTTCATAGAGGCTCTCGAAGTAGTCCGGGCTGTCGCCGCTGGCCGCGATGACGGTGGACAGCGCGCCGCCGCCGGAGGTGCCGGTGATGACGATCTTCTCCACATCGCCCGCCGGAAGCGCATCCGCGTTGGAGCGCAAGTAACGAATCACGGCCTTGGTGTCGGCCACGATGCCTGGTGAATGGCCGTCGTACTTGCCGTCGATGGGGTCGCCATTGCGGCTGCGCCCGCCGTAACTGACCAGCACGAAGTTGCGGGACAGAATCGCGCCGACCTTGTCCTTGTCGTCGGTGCTCGTGTATTTGGCCAGCTTCTCGGGATCATCGTCGGCCACCTTGGTGCGGGCGGCCCAGCTGTTGGCCATCCAACCGGAATTGTTCACGCACAGCACGATGGGCGAATCCTTGGTCGCGCCCTCGGGGATGAAGATGCTGAGCTTCTGGTCGGTGATGCTGGGTTCGGGGATGTACACGTCGATATACTCGGCGACCTTCGTCTCCACACCATCCACCGTCACCGTCAGCTCCTGGGTCAGCGCGTCGGCGATGTCCAGGTTGCCGGTCGGGGGCATGGGCTCGGGCTTCTTTTCCTTCTTGGCGGCCATCGCTGTGCCAGAGAGCATGGAGAGTACCATTGCGCAGATCAGCAGCGCGGCGAACATTTGTTTCTTCATTTTGATCCTCCTCTTCTTTCAAATATGGAGCCATCCCTATTTTAGAGCACGCCGCATGATTTCGCAATGCCGCCTGTTTTTGACTTTGTACCGTTTCTTGAACTTCCCGATGATTTGTGATAGTATGGAAAAAAGGAGGAAGGGAACATGACCAGGGCAATGGAGCGGGAGGAGCGCGCGCTGCAGTTCGTCTACGAGCACCGCGTCAACGCGAAGAACTATGCTCAGTACGAGACGCAATTGCGCCCGATGTTTGAGGACGAGGCCGCCTATCGCAGATTCGTTGACGACAATTTCACGAAAATGGACAGCATCCGGTGGGAGCAGTTCTTCGCGCCGGGACAGCACGTGGACGCCTTTCACCACCCGCGCTTTTCCCAGCAGACGCCCCACGTGCACAATTTCTACGAGTTGAAGTACCAGCTCCAGGGCAGCGGCACGGTGGTAGTGGGCGAGGACGCGGTCTGGCTGCGGGAATCGGACTTCTGCTTGATCGCCCCACACATGCCCCATTTGAGCGAGATCTTTGATATGAGCTCGGACATGATCAACATCGTCATCGTGCCGGAATTTCTGCCGCTGATCTTTCCCCGCCTGTCCCGGGAGCCGGAGCTGCTCGAACGGATTCACATGAGTGCCGCACCCGGGCATGTACCGCTGCCCTTCACCCACATACCCACGCATAATGATCCCGAAATTCGCGCGCGGGTGGAGGAGATTTACCGCGTCTGCCGGGAGGAAGAAGCGCCGTCGCCGATGGAGCGCCTCTGCGCCGAGGCCGCGCTGGAGCAGATTTTTCTGCGGCTGCTGCGCAGCGGTATGAACGATGAAAGTTCCGCCCTGGCGAGCGCGCCCAACCAGTCGCGCCAGGCCAAGCGGATGATGGATTACCTGCAAGCGCACTTGAGCGACGCGAGCTTTTCCGGCTTTGCCGAATACTTTCACTACAGCGAATCCTACGCCAGCCGCTTCTTCAAGAACTGTACCGGCCAGACCTTTTCCGCCGTGCTGCGCGCGCTGCGCCTCAAGCGCGCCGCCGAGCTGCTGGCCGCGAGCGATCTGAGCGTGGACGAAATTATGCGGCAGGTGGGCTATTCGGGGCGCACCAATTTTTACAACAGCTTCCGCCGCTGTTACGGCAGCACACCCAGCGACTTCCGCAGGGCGCGTTCGAAGATGTCGTGAGGCGCGTTCGCCGGTCATCGGATTTCAGCGATGATACGGCCGATCAACTTCTATAATTTCAACATGTGCATGGGCAACGCGATGCCTCGCCATTTTTTTGCTTGTTTTCGCAAAGTAGAACCGAAGAACAACCCTTGCAGTGGATTCTATGCTATATAGGAAAAAGAAAAACCTACCGGCTTTGCAACAAAAGCTGGTAGGAATGGTACCGGCGAGTGGATTCGAACCGCTGACATTCCGGGTATGAACCGGATTCTCTAGCCAACTGAGATACGCCGGCAAATGGTTGCGGGGGAGGGATTTGAACCCTCGACCTCCGGGTTATGAGCCCGACGAGCTACCGGACTGCTCTACCCCGCGACATCGCGTCTCTCAACGCAGAGATTATTTTACCACAATCGGTACGCCTCTGTCAATAGTTTGCGAGAATTTTTTTCTATGCGCGTTGTAGGCTTACAATACATATTGGAAAGGAGAAGAAGAAAAAGGGGAGGGACTGGACACATCTGTTATAGTTGAAGTTGTGAAACAAAACGAACGGAAGGAGTCCAGACCCTCATGACCAGTATAACACAAAATATGCGCTTCCGGCAATCCCTGATGAAGTACGCACAGAGATTTGGCGTCGGACGTGCCAGTCGCAAATACAACAAGAGCAAGTCGTACATCTACTTCTGGTTGAAGCGATACGATGGCAGCATCGAATCCCTCGCCTGTCAGTCCCGCCGGCCGCACAGCCATCCCAACGCCCATACGGAAGCGGAGCTGAAGCTCATCCGGGACATGCGCCGCAGGAA
>CANQEW010000103.1 GCA_947596085.1 uncultured Clostridia bacterium
TTATGAAGCGACTATTGAGGACGCAGTATGTCAGATGGTGAAGAGTGTGACGGAATATGAGGATGGAACAGAGGCAACAGATACGCTAATTCTTAGTTGTGAGGATTACGTGCTGAATTTTTTTGCTCAGGAATAAGTTCTTTTATTTCACAAATTCCCGTTTGTCAAACGATTTTGGAATTGGAGTGATACCATGCTGGACAAGAAAGCTCTTCGCAAGGAGATCGGCTTGAAAAAGCGGGCGATGACCGCCGCGCAGATTGAGGCGTACAGCCGGGAGTTGGCGGAGCGGCTATATGAGACGGATTACTACAGGGATGCCCGCTCGATTTACTGCTACCTCCCCTACAATCAGGAGGTGCGCACCTGGCCGATCCTCGCCCGTGCGGTGGCCGACGGCAAGCGCGTGGCCGTACCGAAGTGCTACGGGCGGGAGATGCGCTTTCTTTGGCTGGATGACTTCACGCAGGTGGCCGAGGGCGCTTACACCATACCGGAGCCCGTTTTCGACGAGCCCGTGGCCGACGACGAGGAAGCGCTCATCGTCATGCCCGGCCTGGCCTTCGACCCCATGGGTCACCGCGTGGGATACGGCGGCGGGTTCTACGACAGGTACTTGGAAGCGCATACGCATCACAAGCTGGTCGCGCTCTGCTATCCGTTTCAACTGTTCGAACACCTGGACGTGGAGGATCACGACGTGCCCGTGGATCTGGTGATCTGCGCGGGAAAGGCACAACAATGAAAAGGATAATACAGTAAGCGCATGTCCCTAAGAAGGAAGGGCGGGGCATTCCGGCATATCGGCTAGGCTTCAAACAGAGGGGGTGCCCGATGGGCACCCCCTCTGTTTGAAGTGGGGAACGCTGGGCGCTGCCCAGACCTGCCAAGGAACCTGAGGTTCCTTGGATTCTCCCTTCTATTTCTTTTTCTCCATCAGCAGCTTCCAGTGTACGCGCAGCCACAGGAAGCCCATGATTCCCAGGATCACCGCCGTCATCCACGCGCCTTCGAACAGGCCGTGGTGGCCGCCGGTGAGCCAGGCGTCGGACACGCGGTAGAGCGGCCACACGCCCGCAGCGTCAATGGGAAACAATGCCGAGAGCACGTAGTCCCATCCAAACCACAGTCCCGCCGCCGCGGCCAGGCCATAGCGCTCATGCAACTCCGTGACCACCGCCACCTGCAGCGCCAGGTTCAGCATGCCGATCCAGCTCAGGTGCCACGCCGCGTCCGCCACGAACTCCACCGCGATCAGCAGCGCCAGCGCCGCTGGACGCGGCACGCGCTGCCGTGCGCCGTCGTAGAGGTAGTCCATCATGAACACCTCACCCGCGCGCGTGGCCAAATAAATCTCCGGAACGGCGACCAGCGTCCAAAGTGAAAACGCCGGTTTACTCAATGACGCGTCGAAGCGCAATGAATCCGTCAACAGGCATAATCCGATTCCCGCCAGCGCGGCCAGAACCCCCACGATCATCCATCGCGCGCAAGTGCGGTGATCGAACTTCTCCCAATGGCTGTGGATGCCCATCCGCCGATACAGCCACATAAACAGTAAGATCAGCCCGGCGCTCTCCGCGATGGACGCAATCGCGCCCCAGCCTCGCTCGGCGAAGGTCTCCCACATGGGCGTTTGTAGAATGCCCTCGTGCACCAAGCCGGTCAGCCGACCGAAGAAGCGCGCGAAAGCCACATCGGTAATCCAGACCCAGGTGAAATAGACTGCGAATCCCAATAACCACAGCCAAACCAGCCGAAGCCTGCCGGATTTGTCCAGAAAAATGCCCTTAATTTTCATCCCACTTTCCTCTTCAGAACCGTCCCCCGAACACCAGCGCGGCAGCAGAAAGGAATTCTCAAGGGGCGATGCCCCTTGAGCGGGTCCGGGCAGCGCCCGGCGCAACCCCAGCGGCCCGCGCAGCACTCCAACACGGGCAGTGCGAAAATCGCCCCGTCATCAACCAAGCGCGGGCCGCCGCGGCGCTTTTTGATTGGAAAAGCGAAGGCTTTTCCAATCAAAACAGCCGCACCAACTCTCTCCGCAGCCAGCTCCCAGCAAAAATCCCGCGTTCGATATTCCCGAGCCGAATACCCGCTCTCCTCAGCACAAAACCAAATTACGATTCGCCCGCGCTCCACGCAATTCACATATCCCGCTTCATTATACCATATCACCGCCGGTTCACACAAGAGCCACCGCACACAACGTTCGCATCAACTTAACAGAAAACTCCGCAAAGCACTGTGTATCGGGATAAATTTGATGAAATTGCGTCAAGAAAATTGACATAGCGTTGCGATCATGGTAAAATATGATAAAATGATTCAGAGAGGATGTCGCTTCATGAAGAGATTCCACCATCCACGAATTCTCTTGGTTCTAGTCTTGGCGTTGATCCTGACGTTGCCTCCATTCAGCAGGGCGATGGCGGATAGCTCTTATTTTGAATTTGATGCGTCCCTAACCTCCGCGATGGAGCAAACGCTCAATGATAACGGAAAGCAATGGTTTGACTCCTCGGATTATCGTGCGATGCTTGCGGCATGTTTGATTCTTGATGTGGGTCTCGAAAATGATGGAATGTATGACATGGATTGGAATTATCCCGTCGTCCTCGCCAAAGATTCTTCGGATTACTACCTCCTGTACATTGATGACGGCGGAAACATTTGCGATGTGGTGTATCTTCCTTCCAGCGGAAGCGGAATCTACGCAGGGGCGACGGCTTCATATGTCGAATCGACGTTCAATATTGATACCGACGGTTGGCCCAAAACTTCCATCATTTCGTATGCCAGTACGTTTGGAAGCGGAATTGACGACTTAGACTTCATATCCTATGATGATTTTGATTATTCCGTGAACGCCATCATAGAGCTGCTTTCCGGCGACGGGAACGACAGCGGCAGCACCAGTGACAGCAATACCGGTGCAAACAGCGTTCCCAATGATGGCGGCCACTATCTGCCCAGCCCGGATGCCTGGTTTGGCAACAACATAGCCGAATCCCAATCGGGATGGCAGGATGAATATGTCCCTTCAAACGGCAGCGGGGTGCGCGGCAACTATTACTTCAAGAGTTTCACCCTGAATTTGGACGATCTCCCGGCGTTAGAGGCTTACGTAGAATTGCTAAAGGATGAGCGCTTCGGTTTGAGGTATATGGATTCGCATGTAGATGAGTATCCGCTATCACAATCGCGATATACGAATTATGAATTTGACTCAAGGGATGGTACGGTACCTATCCACACTATGATAGACGGTGAATCCAGCGGCGCCGTTGTTATCATGATTTCCGAATACTTGGATGAAAGCCGCTGCTCTCTGTCCATCTATTACGACAGCGCGTTCAGATTCATTGACGTTGGAGATGTGTATCCCTATGCGGACGGTCTCACGGATCGTTCCGGCAAGTCTTCTTCGAACGGCAACAGCTACAGCGGCAGCAGCAGTTCCAGCAGCAGTTCCGGCAGCAGCTATAGCTTCGACAGCAGCTACTCCCCCTCCAAGCCGGAAACAAAGTGCTACAAGTGCCACGGTTCCGGCTCCGTCACCTGCTCGCAGTGCGACGGCAGCGGCCACGAGACCCGCTACGTCTCCAGTCCCAATTTCAGCGGCAGCACTCGGGGCAGCAACAGTGCGAGCACGAATGTAACCTGCGGCAAGTGCCACGGCTCCGGCTCCGTCACCTGCCCCGCCTGCCACGGCTCCGGCACAAATTGATCCCCGCCAACCAGCGGGCGCGTCAAGGCCCATCCAACGATGCGTTGGATGGGCCTCCTGTATGCGGCCACGCTCTCCGGACGCGCCGTCCGCTCCCCTACTCCACGACCCCCAGGATCAGCGGTCGCTTCTCCGGCTTCTCGGGAGTGATGTGAATGGAGCGCTTCAGCAGGTTATACGCGCCCGTTCGGTCGGACTTTTCTCCCGCGTGCATCGTGCAGAGCACGTCGCCCTTCCGCACCGCGTCGCCCACGCGCACCTTCATCACGATGCCCACCGAGAGATCGAGCTCGTCCGTCTTGCGCTCGCGGCCCGCGCCCAGCAGCTTCGCCGCGTTGCCGATGTCGCTGGTGACCATTGAGGATACGTAGCCGTCCGCACCGGCCGTCACGTCGATCCGCGTCTTGGCCTTGGGCAGCAGGCTTGTGTCCTCGCACACGCGCGGATCGCCGCCCTGCGCCGCGATCATCTCGGCGAACTTCTTCAGGCCCTCGCCGCTGGCGATCTTCTCGTCCAGCATCGCGATGCCCGCCTCCACGCTCGGCGCCGCGCCGGCGTTGCGCAGGATGTGCGCGCCCAGCGTGAGCGCCACCTCCTTCAAGTCGCCGCCCGCGCGTCCGGCCAGGATGTCGATGGCCTCCTCCACCTCCAGCGCGTTGCCGATATAGTTGCCCAGCGGCTGATCCATGTCGGTCAAGAGCGCCGAAAAGCGCTTGCCGCTCAGGTTGCCGATGCGCACCATCATCTCTGCCAGCTTCTTCGATTTCTCGAACGTGTCCATGATCGCACCGGAGCCGCACTTCGTGTCCAGCACGACCACGTCGCAGCCCGCGGCGAGCTTCTTCGAAAGGATCGACGACACCACCAGCGGCATGCAGTCCACGGTGGCCGTCACGTCGCGCAGGGCGTAGAGCGTCTTGTCCGCCGGGGCGAGCTCCGCCGTCTGGCCAATGATCGCGCAGCCGACCTCGGTCACCTGCTTCTTGAAGGTTTCGACGTCCATCTCCACGCGCATGCCGGGGATGGACTCCATCTTATCCAGCGTGCCCCCGGTGAAGCCCAGCCCGCGGCCGGACATCTTGGCCATCTTCACGCCGCAGCAGGCCACCAGCGGCACCAGCACCAGCGAGGTTGTGTCGCCCACGCCGCCGGTGGAGTGCTTGTCGGCCTTCACGCCGGGAATGTCGGACAGATCCAGCGTGTCGCCGGACTTCGCCATCGCCAGCGTCAGCGCCAGCGTCTCCCGGTCGGTCATGCCGTTGATGCAGATCGCCATCAGCAGCGCCGAAATCTGATAGTCGGCGAAGCTGCCGTCTACCACGCCCTCCACGAAGGCGCGAATTTCCGCCTCGGTCAGCTCCCCGCCGAAGCGCTTCTTGCGGATGATGTCACAGGGATTCATGCAATGCCTCCTCGAGCGCCCGCTTCCAGGCCGCCCTCTTTTTCTCATAGCTCAATGTATACGCCGGGCTGGTGGACGGCAGCCGCGCGAAATGGAAGCGCGCGTCCTCGCGCGCGACCAGCCGCCGGTACAGCGCCTCCGACGCGCCGCCATTGAACAGCACCCAGCGGATGCTTGGACACTTCGTGTACAGCGATTCGAAGTCGTTGGCCTCGGCCGCGCGGATGGCGCTGTCCAGCGAACCCGCCCGCTCGCAGGCCGCCACGGTGTCCCACAGCGCGATGCCGTGGCGCATGAGCATCTCCCGCTTCTCCTCCACGCTTCGCGGGACCGGTTCGCCCAGAATTTCCGCCATCATCGGCCAGAAGGCGTTGCGGGGATGCGCGTAGTAGAAGCTCTGGCGCAGCGATTCCACGCTGGGCATCGAACCCAGAATCAGCACCCGCGCGTCCGCCCGCCACACCGGCCCGAAGCCCCGGATGCGCTCCTCCGTCACGGGAGCTGCGCGAACACCTGCCCGATGGGCTCGCGCAGGATCAGATCCGCCCGCCCGTCGCGCGGCGTGGCAGACTTGTTCACCAGCACCAGGCGATGGCCGCGATACTCGTCGATCAGCCCCGCCGCCGGATAGACGCTCAGCGAGGTGCCGCCGATGATCAGCAGGTCCGCACGGGCGATGGCGTTGACCGCGCCGACGATGCAGTCGGAGTCCAGCGACTCGCCGTAGAGCACCACGTCCGGCTTAATCGTGCCGCCGCACTCGCACTTGGGCACGCCGTCGCTGTTCTTGATGTACTCTGCGCCGTAAAACTTGCCGCAGCGCATGCAGTTGTTGCGCAGCGTGCTACCGTGCAGCTCGTACACCTTCTTCGATCCCGCCGCCTGGTGCAGGCCGTCGATGTTCTGCGTCACCACGGCCAGCAGCTTGCCTTCGCGTTCCCACTGGGCCAGCTTTTCGTGGGCCGGGTTGGGCTTCGCGCCGAAGATCAGCATCTTGTCCCGATAGAAGCGGTAGAACTCGGCCGTCTTCCGCAGGAAGAACTCGTGGCTCAGGATCGTCTCGGGCGGATAGTCGTACTTTTGATTGTACAACCCGTCCACGCTGCGAAAGTCGGGAATGCCGCTCTCCGTGGACACGCCCGCGCCGCCAAAGAATACGATGCGCTTCGCCTCGCGCACCCAGGACTTCAATAGCTCCAGATTCTCATTCACGTCGATCACCGCCTTATGCTATATATTTTAACATAATTTTCTCCAAAAGTCTACTATTCTCGCGCCTTCCCGGCGCTTTCAAGAAACTTGTAGGTTTGTCAAACATCTTGGAGAAGAAAGGCAAGTAAAGATTCCTGCGGGGAGAGCCAATTGAGTGGAC
>CANQEW010000104.1 GCA_947596085.1 uncultured Clostridia bacterium
TCCTCCAGCTCGACGGCCACCATCTCCAAAAGGCGCCCCCGTGCGTCGAAGCCGACGACGACGGTCTGGTCCGCATGCCCGGTCCGCCGTGTGGCAGACGCTACCCTGCTCACCCAGGCATGGGCCACGTCATCGGGAGAGATCTCGGGATGACGCTCCATGACGCGTCTATGCACGACGATGCAGCGGTCCATGGGCAAGCCCTTCTCGTATTGCACTATTGTAATACGATGGTTGCAGGGCCCTCAAGAGCGTGATGTCGTGACGATCCTTGCCATGCGCTCATAGCCGGAGTGGAACACCTTTGCCCGGGGAGTGGTGTGCACGGCACCCTGTAATCCAAGAACTCGGCGGAGCTGAAGTAGTCGAGAAGGAACTCGCACTACCGGCCCCTCACCCTATTCGGGTCGGTACTCGAGGAGGTCGCCGGGCTGGCAGTCGAGGGCGGCGCAGATGGCCTCCAGCGTGGAGAAGCGGATGGCGCTCACGTGGCCGTTCTTCAGGCGGGAGAGGTTGACGTTGGAGACGCCCACCCGCTCCGCGAGCTCGTTCAGGCGCACCTTGCGGTCCGCCATCACGCGGTCGAGCCTCACGACGATCGGCATGGCCCCCTCCCCTACACGGTCTCGTCCGAGAGCTTCTGCAGGTCCGCACCGTAGCGGAACACGTAGGAGAGCAGGAGCAGCACGAAGAACACGAAGAGCCAGGACAGGTCCATCTGGAAGGAGGGCTCGACGGAGAGTTCGTGGAGTCCCAGGGAGAACGTCGACCCGAAGGCGCCCATGAAGATGAGGGGGATGACGGAGGAGGCCACCGTCTCCGCGATCCAGTAAGCAAGTGCGACGAAGGCGAGCCTGCGGACGTCGTCGGCGTTGGCCGCTGAGAAGGGCCGTCCCTCCTCCATGGGGGCGACGATGCGGCGCAGGAGCGCCACGGCAATGAAGCCGCAGACGATGACGGCCGCCGCAAAGAGCGCCGTGGCGACGATACCCAAGGCGATGGCCTCCTGCTCGCCCGGGCTGAAGCTCGCCTGGTCGAAGGGGTAGGCGACCCCCTCGAGCTGGATGTGGAAGGGGCCGACGTTCAGTGCGGACATCCCGAGCGAGTAGAAGGCCTCGGGCCACGCGAACAGCACCACCATCACGAGGACGAGCGCCGCGCCCATGACGGCCGCCACCACGATCAGGAGGATCCAGATGACCTTGAGGGCGATGCCGAGCCCCCTGGCTATGCGCTCCATCCTCGTCCGTTCCATCGCACGCCTCCTTTGAGTTAATGGATTTCGTTAACTTCATTATGAATCGCGAATTTATATTGTCAAGATTCGAGATATTCCGAAGTCGCCCGGAGACTATCCTCGAAGCTGAGAGGCCATGCCGAGGTACCCAAGGAGCCGCTAAACAAACTGAAGTGTCTGGAGGGCATGAGTGAGAGCGTCCTCACGGGCCTCAGCTCGTCGCCACTCGCATCGGGCCCATCCGAGCACGTCCCCGTCGGGCCCGACGATCTGGGTCCCGTCACGTCCAGCCATCCCTGTGCTCGGATGGGCCCGACCCTGGCCGCACCCTACCCGTTAGGGAATCCCGGAGCGGACTCGGACTCGTCCGCCACCCTGGTCGTAACCTGCGGATTCAAACGGTCAGTGAAACATCCGAAGGGAGGATGTTGCTCTGACCGCTTGAATCCGCACATCGATCTGCCAGATTTGCGAACTCCAAGCTCAGCGACCAGTGGCGCTAACGCGAGGGCGAGACCCATACGGTGGAGGCCTAAGGGCCCGAGGCTCAGGCTACCTTTGTACATTAGAATGTCAGTTGAATGTACAAAGGGGGACGACGTGCCGCAGATCAGACCCATCACGGATCTCCGAAACACGAACGAGATATCGGAGATCTGCCATGCCAAGCGCGAGCCGGTCTTCATCACCAAGAACGGCTACGGGGACCTGGTGGTCATGAGCATCGAGACCTACGAGGACATGATCGAGGGCGCCTCTCTCGATCGCGCCATCGCCGAGGCCGAGGGCGAGTTCGAGACGGACAGGGAGCTCCACGACGCACGGGAGGTCTTCGGGAACCTGCGCCGGAGGCACTTTGGCTAGCTACGCCGTCAGGCTCATGAGCCGGGCCGTCCGGGACCTCGACGAGATATACGGATACATCGCCCATTCGCTCCTGGAGCCGGCGGCGGCGCTCGGCACCGTGGATGCCATCGAGAACGCCGTCCTCTCCTTGGAGGAGATGCCCTACCGATGTCCCGAGAGGAGGACGGGGCCCTTTGCGAACAAGGGGTACCGCCAGATTCTCGTCGGGAACTACGCCATCGTCTACCGCATAGACGAAGCCCAGAGGCAGGTCCTCGTGGTGACGATTCGCTATTCGATGAGCGAATTCTGAGTGCCTCGCTTCCCCGCGTGCCCGCCGAAGACCATGAGGTCCATGGTGTCCAGCCGGGCGTTGATGTCGGCCACCTCCTGGGGCGTGAGGGAGATGTCTGCCGCGGCGAGGTTCTCGCGCATGCGCCCGGGGTCCCTGGAGCCCGGGATCGGGATGATGTAGGGCTTCTCGCAGAGCATCCAGGCGAGGCTTATCTGGGCCGGGGTGGCGCCCTTGGCCTCGGCGACGAGCACCTCGTTGTTGGAGACCTGGCCGTCGGCCGTCTCGCCGAGGTAGGCGGGCGCCGTGTCGAAGAAGCGGTAGCCAGCGTCGTAGGCGTCGCGGATGACGGCGCGGGCCTCGTCGAAGGGCAGCGTGTCGCCGTAGGCGACCCGACGTTCTAGATGGGGAGCTGGAACAAGGGGGCCGACCAGCTCAAGGGGTCGAGCACGGCTATGTGGTCCTGGACGACATCGAGTACGGGCACGGCTACGTCCTGCCCCTCTGGGCCTTCGGGCTGACCTACTGAGGGGTGAAGGTCGAAGCGGTGAGTCCGTACAGCTTGCGGATGGTGTCCGTGTAGAAGTCCTTGTCAGAGAAAGCTCGCGCCGAGTACGAAGATGTTGGGTTCGGCGCAAGCCGTTTACGATCGGCGATCGGGCGTCTGGATGCAGGACTGGATGATCGAGGCGACCGACTCGACGGGCTCCTTGCAGCCGTCTGCCGCCCACCACGAGCACGCCCTTGACCGATACCGCGAACCTGTCCATGGATCCCCCAGCGCATCGGAGCCGGCCATCCGGGAGGTGGCGTGACGAATGCATTCTCCGCCTACTCGGGCCGGTGATGCCCCATTTCACAGATCGGGACGTGACAGGGAGATGCGAACGGCTCCACGTGAAAGGCACCTTCCCGATTCAAGGCGAGGATCCTGGAACGTACCTGTTTGGGCTTTATGAAAATCCGCTTCCAGTTCTACTACCGAATATGAGGGGTTCCAACAACGTCCATAGCCCGATTATGGAATCACGTTATACTCCCGAGTACTTTCTCATGGCCGATTGGCGGGCGGATCGGTGGCGCTGACAGACGCGACGAGGCTCCTCTTGGAGCGCTATGAGGTGCGGAAGACGAAGCGGCAGAAGGCCGACTTCCGCCGGTGGCTCTGCGGCGTGCTGGACAAGGCCGGCTACGAGCCAAAGGTCGAGACGAGCCGCCATGCGGCGAACGTCGTGGTCGGCGATCCGGAGACCACCTCGGTCATCTTCACCGCCCACTACGACACCTGCGCCGAGCTGCCGATACCGAACCTCATCACGCCGCGAAACGTCTTCTGGTACGGGCTCTACCAAGTGCTTCTGGTGGTGCTCATGATCGCCGTCGCCGCGAGCGTAGCCTCGCTCCTCACGTTCCCCTTCGGACTCCCCCGCTGGCTCCGCATCGCCCTCTACATGGCCGTCCTCGTGATATTTGCCGTGCTCATGCTCGTCGGGCTGGCGAATCCGCATACGGCCAACGACAACACGAGCGGCGTGGCCACGCTCATCGAGACGGCCCTCGCCCTCCCGCCGGGGGATCGCGACCGGGTCTGCCTCGTCTTCTTCGACAACGAGGAGAAGGGCCTCCTCGGCTCCGCCGCCTTCGCCAAGCGCCATCCCACCGTCCGGGATGCGGGACTCGTCCTCAACTTCGACTGCGTCTCCGATGGCGACTCGATCCAGTTCTTCCCGAACAAGGTTCTGAAGGCGGATGCCGTCCTCTCCGAGGTGGAGGCCGCCTTCGAGCCGCGGGGCGGAAAGGACGTCGAGATCGTCCGCGGCTTCGGCTTCTACCCCTCGGACAACATGAGCTTCAAGCGGGCCGCCGGCGTCTGCTCGCTGCGCCGCTCCCCCGTCTTCGGCCACTACATGAACCGCATCCACACCCGCCGTGACAGGGTCTTCGACACAGAGAACATCGAACTTCTCCGCGACGGTTGCCTACGACTGGCGAAGGACACTGCATCGTCGAAGTCGACCTGACGGCCTGTACGCAGAGCATTCTTAGGTGAACATGGCATCTTTTATCCCTCCATTCCGGGAGTGAGATTTGCCTTTATAGGTAAGGCGTATCAATCGTTGGAATGTCGCCTCATATTCGAGCTAGAGCTCGACGACCCTCGTGGCGATGCGGGCGCGGAGAGCATCCGAATGAGTGACGAAGACAAGGCCCGTGTGCTCGCGGGCGCACCAGTCGAGGATGACGTGCCAGACGCGGGCCTGGGTGACGGCGTCGAGCATCGTCGAGATCTCATCCGCCACGAGGTAGCGGGGGCGCGCCGTGAGGGTGCGGGCGACGCAGAGGCGCTGGAGCTCGCCGCCGGAGAGCTCGGCGGGGCGCCGTTCGAGCCAGGCCGGGTCGGCGTCGAGGGCCTCCAGCAGGTCCGATGGGACCGCCCCTGCCTCGGCGAGGGAATCGCCCAGCCGGAGTCGCGGGTCGAAGGCCAGTTCCGGGTGTTGGCTCACCAACTGCACCGGGCTGACGCCTCGCTTGGGTAGCGGACTGCCATCCACGAGCACCTCGCCCCGCTGGGGGCGCAGGTAGCCGGCGAGCACCTTGCAGAGGGTCGTCTTGCCCGTGCCCGACGGGGCGTCTAAGGCGATGCGCTCGCCAGGAGAGACCTCGAGTGTGAGGTCGTGGAAGACCGGTTCGCTTCCCTGATAGGCGAAGGTGATGGAACGGGCCTCGAGCACGGTCCTACCTCACCGAGCTCGACGCGACGGCGAAGTCGTGCTCTGGCAGCGCGTGCCAGAGTTCGCGGCTGAAGGGATGGCGCAGGAGCTCGGGTGATTCGAAGTTCGTCACCGACGTCTCCTCCACCACCGTACCTTCGTGGAAGACGGCCACGCGGTCGGCAACCGCGAGGGCCAGCTCGATGTCGTGGGTGATGAGCATGACGGCACCGCCCTCGTCGGCGAAGGCGCGGAGATCCGCGAGGGCCGCCTCGGCTAGCTGGAGGTCGAGACCGGGCGTGGGCTCGTCGGCGATGATCAGCCGGGGCTCATCCACGAGGGCGCAGCAGAGGAGCACGCGGCGGGCCATGCCGCCGGAGAGTTCGTGGGGGTAGAGATGCTCCACGGACTCGTCGAGACGGTAGCGCTGGAAGAGCTCCCTTTGGCGCTTGCGACGACGCTCCTCGTCGGCCTTGCGAGCTGCGCCTTTTCCATGCGGAATGCCGCGTACCTGCTCCCCTACCCGCATGAGGGGATCGAGGCAGGCTATCGACTGGGGGACGAATGCGATCTCCCTCGAGCGAAGGCGCTCGATGCCGGCCTCATCCTGCAGCTCGCCGTCGAACCAAAGGCGGCCCTTGATGAGCTCGTTCGGGACTGCGACGCCCATGATTGCCTCGGCGAGGAGGCTCTTGCCGGCTCCCGAGGCGCCGACAACGGCCATGACCTCGCCCTCGTGGACGCCGAGGGAGACGTCGTGGATGACGGGGACGAGGCGGCGCTCGGCCTTGAGGAAGGGGGCGCCGGGGTCGTACATATCGAAGGATACCGATAGGTTCTCCACCTGGAGCAGGTGGTGGTGACCGGGGTGGCGGGAGTTTGCGGCGTGAGTGTGATGGTGATGCGCCTCGCTCTTTCGGTGCGCCTGCGCCTCGTGAGGACGCTCTGACATCGCAGGCGGGACGGACGACCCACTCAAACTGCCAGCCGTCGCGACCTGCCGTCGCAAACCGGCCTCCGCCGTACCCGCAGCGTCGCCGCTCCCCACCTGCGCGCCATTGCCTGCGCGTACGGCGGAGGCCGACTTGCGACGACCCATGACGAGACCTTCGTCTTCCCGGGTGCCGCTCCGCGCCTCTCTTCCACGTTCTTCGAAACGGCTCGAATCGCGGCGCTCTCCTCCCCTTTCACCACATTTGGGCGAATCTACCGGGCTGTTATCCGTCGCGACCTGCCGTCGCAAAACGGCTTCCGCCGTACCCGCAGCATCACCACTTCCCACCTGCGCGCTTTCGACTGCG
>CANQEW010000105.1 GCA_947596085.1 uncultured Clostridia bacterium
CTTCAACTATAACAGATGTGTCCAGTCCCTCTCCTTTTTCTTCTTCTCCTTTCCAATATGTATTGTAATCCTACAGCTGTCAAGGGATTTCTCGCCGCGCGCCATTGCGTTCGCCGGGCGCATGTGCTATCATAGGAAATGAATGGAATTTGGGTGGAGGAGTTCTTCATGGCGTTCGATTATAAAAAGGAATATCGGGAGTTTTACATGCCCAAGGCGACGCCCGCCATCGTCACCGTGCCGAAGATGAACTATCTCGCGGTGCGCGGCAGCGGCAATCCCAACGACGAGGGCGGCGAGTACAAGGCGTCCATCGGCCTGCTCTACGGCGTCGCGTTTACGATCAAGATGAGCTACAAGAGCGACCATCGAATCGAGGGCTACTTCGAGTATGTCGTGCCCCCGCTGGAGGGCTTCTGGCGGCAGGAGGGCGCGCGGGACATCGACTATTCCCGCAAGGAGGATTTGCATTTCATCTCGGTCATCCGCCTGCCCGACTTCGTCACGAAGGCGGAGTTCGACTGGGCCGTTGCCGAGGCGGAGCGAAAGAAAAGAGCGGACTTTTCAAAGGTCGAATACCTCACCGTTGACGAGGGCGCATGCGTCCAATGCATGCACATCGGTTCCTATGACGACGAGCCCGCCACGATCGCGAGGATGCACAAGTTCGCGGAAGAAAGCGGCTATGAGATCGACCTGAGCGACGCGCGGCTGCATCACGAAATCTACCTTTCCGATCCGCGCCACTGCGAGCCTACACGGCTCAAGACCGTCGTGCGGCACCCCGTCAAACGAAAGTAACGGAGGCCCTATCATGTGGATGGTGTTTGCCCTGATGTCGTCGCTCTTCGCGGCGCTCACGTCGATTTTGGCGAAGATCGGCATTGACGGCGTGAATTCCAACCTCGCGACCGCGATTCGCACGGTCGTCGTGGTAGCGATGGCCTGGGGTGTCGTGTTTCTGACGAACGCGCAGGGCGGCGTTTCCGAAATCAGCCGGCGGAGTTGGCTGTATCTGATCCTGTCCGGCCTGGCGACGGGCGCGTCCTGGCTGTGCTACTACCGCGCGCTGCAGCTCGGGGAGGTCTCCAAGGTCGTGCCCATCGACAAGCTGAGCGTGGTCTTCACGCTCCTGCTGGCCTTCGTGTTTCTGCACGAGAAGTTCACGCTGAAATCTCTGTTCGGCTGCGCGCTCATCAGCGCGGGCACGCTGCTGATAGTACTATAAATCCACTGATTGACGCGAGGAGGCGATCTCATGGCGGCATTTGAGCGCGTGCTCTCGGGCATTCCCGAGATGGACGCGGCGCTGGACAACATTCGGCTGGGCGACAACGTGGTCTGGCAGGTCACGAATTTGGAAGAATTTCGGCTGTTTGTCGATCCCTACGTGGAGCAGGCGATTCGGGACGGGCGGAACCTGATCTACATCCGCTTCGCTTCCCACGCGCCGCTGGTGGCGCAGCGCCCGGGCGTGAAGATCGTGCATGTGGAGCTCTCCCACCGCTTTGAGAACTTCACGGTGGAAATTCACAACCTGATCGAGCAGGAGGGGCGAGACGCCTTCTACGTGTTCGACTGCCTGTCGGAGCTGCAGACGGCGTGGTCCACGGATCTGATGATGGGCAACTTCTTCCGCGTCACCTGTCCATTCTTGTTCAAGCTGGACACGGTCGCCTTCTTCCCGCTGATTCGGGGCCGGCACTCGTTCAAGGCCATCGCCAAGATTCGCGATACCACGCAGCTATTGCTGGACGTGTACTCCGACGCGGCGCAGATGTACGTGCGGCCGCTGAAGGTGTGGAACCGCTACTCGGAAACCATGTTTCTGGCGCACGAGTACGATCCGTCGACCGGCGCCTTCCGGGTGCTGCGGGACGGCGTGCGCGTCAGCCGCTTCTATCAGTTGATGAACGATCAGGCCACCGCCACCGACCAGAACACCGACGCTTGGGACCGCTTCTTCAGCTTCGCGGAGCAGATGTACCGGCAGGGCATGGACGTGAGCGACGCCTGCAATCGCATGTGCGACATCATGATGACCCGCGACAGCCGCATGCGCGACCTCATCAAGGCCAACTTCACCCCCGAGGATTACTTCCAGATCCGCGCGCGCATGGTGGGCACCGGCATGATCGGCGGCAAGGCCTGCGGCATGCTGCTGGCGCGCAAGCTGGTGCAGAACCGGCGGCCCGAGCTCTTCGCGAAGCTGGAACCCCACGATTCCTTCTACATCGGCTCGGACGTATTCTACTCCTACATCGTGCACAACGACTTCTGGGACATCCGCATCCGCCAGCGGCGCAAGGCCGAATACTTCAGCCTGGCGGAGACCTTTGCCAACTGCCTGCGCACGGGCGAATTCTCCGACACCGAGCGCGAGCAGTTCCGCCGCCTGCTGGACTACTACGGCCAGAACCCCATCATCGTGCGCTCCAGCAGCATATTGGAGGACGGCTTTGGCAACGCCTTCGCGGGCAAGTACGAATCCGTGTTCTGCGCCAACAGCGGCACGCCCGAGGAGCGGCTGCACGAATTCGAGGAAGCCGTACGCACGGTCTACGCCAGCACCATGAGCAAGTCCGCGCTGGACTACCGCCTGCGCCGGGGCCTGGCCGGGCGCGACGAGCAGATGGCGCTGCTGGTGCAGCGCGTGTCCGGCACGCGCTACGAAAATTTCTTCATGCCCTGCGCGGCGGGCGTGGGCTATTCGTACAGTCCCTATCGCTGCTTCGAGGACATCGACCCCTCCGCCGGCATGCTGCGCCTGGTGATGGGCCTGGGCACCGGCGCGGTGGACCGCATCGAGGGCTCCTATCCGCGGCTGGTCAATCTGGACCGCCCCTGGGCGACCACCGCCGTCACCAGCCGGGAGAAGCACCAGTTCTCCCAGCGGCGCATCGACGTGATCGACACGGTTCGGGGCACGGTGGACGGCTGGCCGCTCACCAAACTGGAGGGCAAGCTGCCCGCATACATCGAGCGCACGCTGCTGGAACACGACCGCGACGCCGAGCGCGACTTCCGCAACAGCGGACAGCGCCGCAACGTGCTGTTCGTCTCCTGTGAGGGATTGGTTCGGAACGAAGCGCTGATGGCCGACATGCGCGAAATTCTCCGGCTGATCCAGCACGAATATCAGTATCCTGTGGACATCGAATATACCGTGAACCTGTCGGAGAGCGGCGAATACGTTGTCAACCTGCTCCAGTGCCGGCCGCTGCAGGTGGCCAACGATACCGAGGAGGTTGCCGTGCCGGAGAATCCGGAGCGGGAAAAGGTGTTTTTGGAATGCAGCCACGCCTCCATGGGCCTGTCCAAGCGAATCCAGATGGACTACATCGTGCTGGTGGACGCGGTGGCTTACTATCAGATGCCCTACAACGAAAAGAGCCGCGTCGCCCATGCCATCGGCGCGCTGAACTGGCGCTTCCGGGACAGCGGCAAGCATCTGATGCTGTTGACCCCCGGCCGAATCGGCACTTCGTCCCCGGAGCTGGGCGTGCCCACGAGCTTTTCGGACGTCAGCGGCTTCGACGCAGTCTGCGAGGTTTCCGAGTCCCGCGCGGGTTACCTGCCCGAGCTCTCCTACGGCAGCCACATCTTTCAGGACCTGGTCGAGAGCGACATCCTCTACGCGGCGGTGTTTGAAAACGAAAAGACGCTCTCCTTCGCGCCGGAGAAGCTGCAACGCCTGAAAAATCTCCTGCCGGAATGCGATCCCGATGACGCGGACCTGCAAGACATCCTCGGCATCTACGACGTATCGGACAAAAAATGCACCCTCTACCACGACATGAAAAGCGAGCATCTGCTTTGTGTGATGGAGGGATAAAGGACATAAACGCGCGGACTCTCCTTCGGGAAGCCCGCGCCTATTCTTTTGCGTCCAAGCCTTCAAAGAAGGCATCGTAGGAACAGCCGTATATCTTCTTTAATTCGATCAGAACGCTGATTCGGATATTGAGGAAGCCGCTTTCATACTTCTCATAGGTCGTTCTTCCGATATCACAACCGTGAAGCTGCAGTTGGGCGCAAAGCCGCTCCTGTGAAAGCCCGTGTTCCAATCGAAGTTTGCGGAGATTCCCTCCCATATGCCGATCGCGCTTCAATTTTTGTTCTTCCAGCATATCCATCACTCTTTTTGACCAGTATTGGTTGCAACTGATCTCATCTTATGTTATACTGGCTTACATGATTGACCCTTATAAGTGTCAATTTTCCCTTTCCTGTAACAGGATTGTGGACATAATGGAGGTTGAAAATGAAGTTAGATTACAAAATGATCGGGGATCGAATCCGAAGATTGCGCAAAGAAAAAAAGTGGACGCAGCAACAATTGGCCGAACGCGCGAACCGTGCCTCGTCCTTCGTCGGGCTGATTGAGCGAGGCGAACGAATCATGAGCCTCGAAACGCTCTGTGAATTCGCCAACGCCTTGGATTGTTCAACGGATGAATTGCTTGGAATGAAGCCGAGACAGATTCACCATCTCGCTTATGCGAAAGAATTATTGGAACTGGCGCAAGCGCTCGCATGCGAGGAAAGTCATTCATAGAAACGCAGGACTCCCGCCCCTTGAATCAGTGGGGGCGGGAGTCCGTCGCTCAAGCGCGGCAGCAAGTGGCCGCCGGCTCTGCCGGCATCAGCAGACGCCCTGCGCGAGCATCGCGTCGGCGACCTTCAGGAAGCCGGCCACGTTGGCGGCCTTCTCGAAGTTGTTGCCGAAATTGTATTCCTGCGCGGCGTCGGCCACGTTGTGGAAGATGTTCACCATGATCTGCTTCAGCTTGGCATCCACCTCGTCGAAGCTCCAGCTCAGGCGCTCGGAGTTCTGGCTCATCTCCAGCGCGGAGGTGGCGACGCCGCCGGCGTTGGCGGCCTTCGCCGGGCCGAAGTACAGGCCCGCGGCCAGAATCGCCTCGATGGCGTCCATCGTGCAGGGCATGTTCGCGCCCTCGGATACGCAGAAGCAGCCGTTGGCGATCAGCGCCTTCGCGGAATCGACATCCAGTTCGTTCTGGGTGGCGCAGGGCAGCGCAATGTCGCACTTGACCGTCCAGATACCCCGGCAGCCCTCGTGGTACTCGGCCTTGAGATGGTCGGCGGCGTACTCGCGGATGCGGCCGCGGCGCACTTCCTTGATCAGTTTCACGGCGTCGAGGTCGATGCCGTCGGGATCGTACACATAGCCGTTGGAATCGCACATCGCAACGACCTTCGCGCCCAATTGCGTGGCCTTCTCGCAGGCGTAGATGGCCACATTGCCGCTGCCGGAGATGACCACCGTCTGACCCTTGAAGGACTTGCCGAAGGAATTGAGCATCTCTTCGGTGTAGTAGCACAGGCCGTAGCCGGTGGCTTCCTTGCGCGCCAGGCTGCCGCCGTAGGAGAGGCCCTTGCCGGTGAGCACGCCGTGATACTGGCCGGTGAGCTTCTTGTACTGGCCGTAGAGATAGCCGATCTCGCGCGCGCCCACGCCGATGTCGCCGGCGGGCACGTCGCAGTCCGGGCCGATGTGGCGATAGAGCTCGCTCATGAAGCTTTGGCAGAAGCGCATGACCTCCATGTCGCTCTTGCCCTTGGGATCGAAGTCGCTGCCACCCTTGCCGCCGCCGATGGGCAGGCCGGTCAGGGAGTTCTTGAGCGTCTGCTCAAAGGCCAGGAACTTCACGGTATCCTCCGTGACGGAGGGATGCAGGCGCAGGCCGCCCTTGTACGGGCCGATGGCGCTGTTGGACTGCACGCGATAGCCGCGATTGACGTGCACGTTGCCCTTGTCGTCCGTCCACGGCACGCGGAACTTGATCACACGCTCCGGCTCGACGAACATCTCCATCACGCCCATCGTGACGTACTCCGGGTGCGCCTCCACCACGGGCTCGACGGATTCCAACACGCTGCGGACGGTGATCAGAAACTGCTTGTCGTTGGGATTGCGCTTTTCGACGGTCTCCATCAGCTGCTGGAGATACGCGTTCTTGATGCTCATTGAAAATTCCTCCCCATTGAGTAATTATGCAATCAAATGGCATCTTTCAGTATACTCTGTTTTGCGGACAATGTCCATATATCCGCGTGTTATGATTTTGTGCATATTTTGGTGCATGGAATGCAAATTTTCTCAAAAACAGCAGGTTTTTTTGCCTTGATTGCACTTTTTGATTTCCGTTCCTGCAATTTTCCATTTGAAATGGATGGCCACGCAAAAAATCCTGCACGGCATGTTTTGATACAATAGATAGGTAACAGAAGGAGGAAGAAAAACAGAGAGCCAAGTGATAGAATGTAACTGCAAAACACAAGGACTATCACAGGAGGGGCTCTCTGCATGAATAGGATAGCACAGGATGCACACACGCGTCAACG
>CANQEW010000106.1 GCA_947596085.1 uncultured Clostridia bacterium
CCCTGCCGGAAAATCTCCACCCTTTCCCTTGACAGCCCCCTCCCTCGCTGTTACCTATGATTGACGCCAACAGACACGCTTCCTTCGGGAATCGTGCTTGATTCTTTATACAGGTCATGTTATAATAATGATGTTGTAATATGCATAAAAGTATGCAAGCTTGAGCAGCGGGAGAAGAAAGCGAATGAGCGCAAGGAATACGGCGGAATACAGTGCGGACATCCTCACCCGCGAAGAGGCGCTCGCCGGAAAGCGGGGCTATTGGATCGTCCGCCGCGCGCAGGACATCGTCCTTTCGGCCCTGGCGCTCGTCGTATTGTTCATCCCCATGCTGTTTGTCGCGCTGCTGATCGTTATCGACAGCCCTGGCGCGAGTCCGGTCTTTACCCAGACGCGTGTGGGCAGGGACGGCAAACAATTCCGTTTCTATAAATTCCGCACCATGGTGCCCGACGCGGAGGGAAAGCTCAGGGAGCTCCTCAAGTACAACGAAATGCGCGACGGTCCCGCCTTCAAAATAAAGAACGATCCGCGCATCACGCGCATCGGCAGATTCCTGCGCAAAACCGGCATCGACGAGCTTCCTCAACTCATTAACGTGCTTCGAGGCGACATGAGCATCGTCGGACCGCGGCCGCCGCTGCCCCGCGAGGTGGAGCGATACGGCGCATATGAGCGCCAACGGCTCTACATCACTCCGGGCATGACCTGCTACTGGCAGATTCAGCCCCGGCGCAATGAGCTCAACTTCCGCACTTGGATGGAGCTGGATGTCCGCTACATTCGGGAGCGAAGCTTTCTGGTGGATTGGAAGATCATCTTTGGAACGATTATTGCCGTTGTGACCCTTCAGGGGCGCTGAGGCAACGAGGTATTGCATGGCTTACAACAAATATGACAACTCCGAGCTGCGCTCCCTGCAGTTGGTAATTCTGAATATCGGCCGCATCTTTGCGGAAATCTGCGAGCGCCACCACCTGCGTTATTTTATGGTGGGCGGCACGATGCTGGGAGCGATTCGCCACAAGGGCTTCATTCCCTGGGATGATGATATGGACGTCGCCATGCCCCGGCCCGACTACGAAAAGTTCATCGAAATCGTGCGCGACGAGTTGCCCGCGGGTTACACCTTTTTGAATTATAAGCAGGACGCCGATTATATGCGCTATTTCAGCCGCATCGTCGATAAAAACGTGCGTGTTACCAACGCCTCCAACACCAAGAAACTCGTCGAAAACGCCTGGCTGGACATCTTTCCGCTGGACGGCATGCCGCGCACCGCGCCCGGGCGCATGATTCACTTCTGGCACCTGACTGTCTGGCGCTTTTTCTATCACGCCTCCTGCTTCAAGCAGCTGGTAAATCTGCGCCGTCCCGGACGTCCGAAGTACCAGCAGCTGCTGATCAAATTCATGCAGACGACGCACATCGGCGCGAACCTGGACACGAAGAAGCTCATGGCCCGCATCGAGCGCCTCCTGCTCAAATATCCCTATGACGAGGCCAAATACATGGTCAGCCTGTTCGGCGCGTACATGACCCGGGAGATCGTCGATAAAAAGCTGCTGGGCGAGGGCGAGATGTATTCCTTTGAAACGCTGAAACTGCGCGGCCCGGAGCAATACGACGCCTTCCTCACCCACTTCTTCGGCGATTACATGACCCCGCCGAAGGACGCGGACAAGGACAAGCACAACATCCAAAAGATCGAGTACACGCGCAAGGGTGCGTAGGACAACGGGGAGGAATCTCCCCGCTTTCCATGAAACCAGAGAACAGGAGCGATGCCATTGAAAAATACCGCCGTGCGCCCCGCTGACATTCTGCTGCCCGCCGCCGCGATCGACCCCAAGCGGTGGGCCGTGGTCGCGGTGGATCAATATACCTCTCAGCCGGAGTACTGGCGCGAGGTGGAGCGTGCCGTCGGGGACGCGCCCTCGACGCTGCGTCTCACGTTGCCCGAGATCTACCTGTCCGAAAGCGACGCGCGCATCCCCGCGATGCAGGCGCGCATGCGCGCATACCTCGCGGACGGCACGCTGACGCCGGCCGTGCAGGGAGGTTACATCCTCGTGGAACGAACCACGGAGACCGGCGTGCGGCTGGGCCTGATGGCCTGTCTCGATTTGGAGGCCTACGACTATGCCGTTGGCTCCCGCAGTCCGATCCGCGCCACGGAGGGCACGGTGCTGGAGCGCGTGCCGCCCCGGGTGCGCATCCGCCGGGGCGCGGCGCTGGAACTGCCCCACATACTGATGCTGCTGGACGATCCGGCATGCCGCGTGATCGAACCCCTCTATGAATCGCGCGCCGCGCTCGCGAAACTGTACGACTTCGAGTTGATGCAGGGCGGCGGCCATCTGCGCGGCTGGAAGGTGGACGGCGAAGCGGCACGGCGCGTGGAGGCGGCGCTGGATGCGGTCGCCGCCGCGTGCGGCGATCTGTTCCTGGCGGTTGGCGATGGCAATCACTCCCTCGCGGCGGCGCGCGCCTACTGGCTGGAACTCCGGGAAACCATTCCGGAGGCTGAGCGCGCGAACCATCCGGCGCGCTACGCGCTGGCGGAGATTGAAAACCTGCACTGCCCGGCCATTCAGTTCGAACCGGTGCACCGCGTGCTGACGGGCGTCAATCCATCGGCGCTGCTGGCCGCGTGGGAAGCCGCCCATCCGGAATCCGGCGAACGCTTCCGGCTGACCGCCGTGTCCCGGGGCGTCGAGCAAAGCTACGGCTTCGCCCAACATCCGCTGCGCGCGCTGCAGAAATTCCTGGACGCCTATCTGGCCGCCCACCCTGAGGCGGGCATCGACTACATCCACGGGAACGACGTGCTGCGCCGCCTGGCCGACCGCCCGGACGCGCTGGGATTGCTGCTTTGCGGCTTCGCGAAGTCCGATCTGTTCCCCTATGTGGAAAAGTGGGGCGCGCTGCCCCGCAAAACCTTCTCCATGGGCCACGCACACGAAAAGCGCTATTACTTCGAAGCCCGAAAAATCGAAAGATAGAGAGAAACCGCGCGAAATCAATCGCGCGGCTTTTCTCCATGCATATATCACAGATTTCCGTCTTGGGAATAGAAATTATATCCCCCCACGCTGTCTATGCGATTTTCCTCGCCCCATTCGTTCGTCGCGTCTATAGCTTGATAGTAGAGCGCGCTCTCCGGCAGGCCGCGCCTTCCCGCGATCAGCGCATGCGCCGCGCGCAGGCTCTCATCGTCGTACCGGCTCCCGGCGGGGAACTGCTGCTGGTCGCTCAATACTCCGCCCAGGCTGCCGGGGAACCAGGGATTCTCCACGCGGTTCATCGCCACCGTGCCCAGCGCCAACTTTGTCTCGTAACTCTCCGCCTTGCCCAACGCGTAGAGGGTGCGCGCCAGTCGGACCGTGTCCCGATCCTCCGTGAAACGCACGGAGGGAACGAACACGCACGCGGCCATCGCCAGCATAATCAGTCCCGCGATCCACCTTCGCATGGCGCATCCCTCTCTTTCCATCAAGGATTATACTATACTTTGTTTCGGATTTCAATTGGTTTGTAATATATTTGAAATAAAGTCTCGTTTGATCGCAATAAAGTCCAGTTTTTGCGGAACATATCGCTTCTTTATATATTCATAGGGTCGCGACTTTATTCCCCATGTGCCAAACGCGCGGGCACACGAACCATTCTCTGAATCCGCATTTTTTGCCAAAGTGCCAAAATCGTAAAATAATGAGGAATTTCGTTGACTTTGTCCTGGCCCATGGATATAATACTAGTAACCCACCGGGGAAATCTTGAAAGGAGATGGACGGTATGTTCGTTCGCTCGCATTGCGCCTGTTGTTGTGCCCATGATGTTCATCTCATCAGGGGTTGCTCCGCTGTGCGCTGAAACAACGATACGCCGCCATTGCATGGGATGAGAAAGAAAAGCTCGTCCCATGTTTTCTTTTGGCGGCAAGGGACGAGGGAGGCCGCCGCGCCGCCCGAAAAATTGGATTCGCAAGGAGGAAATCATCATGAAGATCGCCGCAAGCATCACCGAACTGATCGGCCGCACCCCGCTGCTTCAGTTGAACAACTTCTCCCGCGCCAACGGCCTGGAATCCAGGCTGGTCGCAAAACTCGAATACTTCAATCCCGCCGGCTCCGCGAAGGACCGCATCGCCCGGGCCATGCTGGACGACGCCGAGGCCCGGGGCCTGCTCAAGCCTGGCGCGACCATCATCGAGCCCACCAGCGGCAACACAGGCATCGGCCTGGCCGCCGTCGCCGCCGCGCGCGGCTACAAACTGATTCTGACCATGCCGGAGACCATGAGCGTCGAGCGTCGAAACCTTCTGAAGGCGTACGGTGCGAAGCTGGTGCTCACCGAGGGCGCAAAGGGCATGTCGGGCGCCATCGCCAAGGCCGACGAGCTGGCCGCGGCCACGCCGGGCAGCTTCATTCCCGGCCAGTTTGTCAACCCCGCCAACCCGGCCGTCCATCGCGCCACCACGGGGCCAGAGATCTGGGCGGACACCGACGGCAAGGTGGACATCTTCGTGGCGGGCGTCGGAACGGGCGGAACCATCACCGGCGTGGGCGAATACCTTAAAGCGCAGAATCCTAATGTGAAGGTCGTCGCCGTGGAGCCCGCAAACTCGCCGGTGCTGTCCGGCGGCGCAGCTGGCCCGCACGCGATTCAGGGCATTGGCGCGGGCTTCGTACCGAAGGTGCTCAACACCGCCATTTACGACGAGATCATACCCGTATCCAACGAGGACGCTCTCGCCACCGGCCGCGCCATCGCGCGCAGCGAGGGCTTGTTGGTGGGCGTGTCCTCCGGCGCGGCGGCGTTCGCGGCGGCGCAACTGGCGAAGCGGCCCGAAAATCAGGGAAAGCTGATCGTGGTACTGCTGCCGGATACCGGCGAGCGCTACCTGTCCACCCCCATGTTCAGCGATTAAACCGCACGGCGGCGCGGTACGCAAAGCATCCCCGCGCCGCCGCCCAAACAATCATAAAGCGAGGTGTCCCCATGAATCCTGTCATCGAGACCGTTGCCGAACAGCTGTCGCGCGGACGCGAAGGCGGCCTTTTGCCCACCGGCCGCTCGCACATCTATCTTCCGAAGCGTAAAGCCATCATCGACGTGCTGTTCGACATCCGCAGCGTGCTGTTTCCGGACCACTATCCTGCGGACGACGCCCCCGTTCCCATCGACGAACACCTCTCCCGCGTCCGCCGGAGGCTCGCCCGGGAGATCGCGTCCGCGCTTCGCTCCGTCGATCGTCCGCACGACGCCGAGGCCCTGGCCGACCAATTTCTGTCGCGCTTGCCGAAGATTCACGAGCTGCTGCTGTTGGACGCACAGGCATGTTTCGACGGTGACCCCGCGGCAAAGGATCTGCATGAGATCATCTTCTGCTATCCCGGCTTCTGCGCCACGCTGATCTACCGCATCGCGCACGAGCTGTACCTGCTGGAGATTCCGATGATCCCCCGCATCATGACCGAGTACGCCCACGGCAAGACGGGCATCGACATTCACCCTGGCGCGCAGATCGGCCGGCACTTCATGATCGACCACGGAACTGGCGTCGTCGTGGGCGAGACCTGCGTGATCGGCGATCACGTGCGCATCTACCAGGGCGTCACGCTGGGCGCACTCTCCACGCGCGGCGGCCAGCGACTCGCCGGCAAGCGCCGCCACCCCACCATCGGCGACAACGTCATCATCTACGCCAACGCCACGATCCTCGGCGGCGAAACCGTCGTGGGCGAGAACTCTGTGATCGGCGGCAGCACGTTCATCACCTACTCCATCCCCGCCGGCAGCACCGTCATCAATCAGGCGACGTTGGAAAAGGAATAAAAGCGGGAAAAGCCCCCCACGGCCCGCGCTTGCGGGTTGCTATACAACTCGAAATTTAGAGAAAACCCATGTCGCGGCGATTCACCCGACATGGGTTATGTTTGCGATGTAAGATGCTTTTTATTGACGTGAACTGCCGCCACACCCCTTTCTCTTGGATGATTCTAATTCACTGCTGTTTT
Organism: uncultured Clostridia bacterium; assembly: GCA_947596085.1. Classification (GTDB taxonomy): domain Bacteria; phylum Bacillota; class Clostridia; order Christensenellales; family Aristaeellaceae; genus SFTH01. The sequence continues at coordinate 6,024 of CANQEW010000106.1, forward strand.
GATACAATAGATAGGTAACAGAAGGAGGAAGAAAAACAGAGAGCCAAGTGATAGAATGTAGCTGCAAAAC
>CANQEW010000107.1 GCA_947596085.1 uncultured Clostridia bacterium
TCTTCCCGTGGTCGACGTGTCCGATCGTTCCGATGTTTACGTGAGGCTTCGTCCGCTCAAAATGTGCCTTTGCCATGGTGAACTCCTCCCAACAAAAATGAATGAAATTCGTATGGAGCGGGTGATGGGAATCGAACCCACGTGACCAGCTTGGGAAGCTGGGGCTCTGCCATTGAGCTACACCCGCGCGTCCCCGCCGTTCATACGCCGTCATACAGAAAATATTTTAAAGGAAAGTGTTGGATTTGTCAACAGCCTAATGTAATTTCCCCGTTGAATTCACAAATTATTCTTCGGAATGTTCGTGTTTCGCGGACATCTATTTCTCTTTCAGATACTTCAACAGCTTTCGCTTGATTCGCTGCAGCGCGTTGTCGATGGATTTCACGTGGCGGCCCATCTCCTCGGAGATCTCCGCGTAGCTCTTGCCCTCAACGTAGCGCACCAGCACCTGCTTCTCCAGGTCGGAGAGCATCTCGCCGATGCGTCCCTCGATCACGGATAGGTCCTCCCGGTCGATGAGCATCTCCTCGGGATTGGTGGGCGCCTCCTCGGTGATGACGTCCAGCAGCGTTCGATCCGAATCCTCGTCGTAGATGGGCCGGTTCAGGGACACGTAGCTGTTGAGCGGGATGTGCTTCTGCCGCGTGGCCGTCTTGATGGCGGTGATGATTTGGCGCGTGATGCACAGCTCCGCGAACGCCCGGAAGGACTTCTGCTTGTCCCGGCGATAGTCCCGGATGGATTTGTACAGGCCAATCATACCCTCCTGCACGATGTCCTCGTGATCCGCGCCGATCAGGAAGTAGCTGCGCGCCTTGGTGCGCACGAAGTTCTTATACTTATTGAGAAGATACTCCAGCGCCGCGCCGTCCGCGTCCTGCGCGAGCTGCACCACTTCCTCATCCGGCATGTTTTCAAAATCCAGATTGGTCATCCGTACCTCCCGAGGTCAATTTTCTCCCCTGCGCATCCGCTCGAGCTTCTCCCGGATCTCCGCGGGCAGCCGCTCCGCCACGGTGGTTCCCCGGGGCCCGGCGCTGCGAACGCTCGGCCCGCGCGCGGCGCTGGCCATGTCCATCTCCATCAGCAGCTCCCGGGACGACAGCCGCACCGCACCCCGGCCGAAGGCGATGGTCTGCTCGATGGAATCCGAAGTCGCCACGCGCAGTTCGACGCGCCGCAGCGCCACGTCCTCGGCCAGTTCGTCGCACAGCCGCTCGATGTAGCAGTCGGCAGTCTCGCCCTTCATCGTAAACACGACCTCCAGCGGTCCGCGCCGCTCCACGCTGCGCTGCATCCGGTCCGACAGCCAGGCGTCGTACACCAGCACGATTCGCTGGCCCGACCAGCCCGCGTAGTCGTGCAGGCGGTCGGTGAGCGCCCTGCGCGCGTCCTCCAGCCCCCGGCTCTCCCGCACGGGCTTGCGCACGTTGATCACATTATAGCCGTCCACGATCAGCACGCGGGCGCGCTCGCCGGAGAAATTCCTCTTCATCTGGCCCTCGCCCGCACGACCTCGTACATCAGTATCCCCGCCGCCACCGAGGCGTTCAGCGATTCGATGCGCCCGCGCATGGGCAGCGTGAGCGTACGGTCGCACTTCTCCAGCGTCAGCCGGGATACGCCGTCGCCCTCGGAGCCGATCACCAGCGCCAGCGGTCCGGAGAGATCGGCTGTGAGCGCGTCCTCGCCCTCCATTGCCGTGCCGATCACCCACACGCCGCGCGACTTCAGTTCGTCGATGGCTCGGTTCAGGTTCTTCACCCGGGCGATGGGCAGACAGTCCAGCGCGCCCGCCGCCGCCTTTGCCGCCGTGGGACCCAGCCCCGCCGCACGCCGCTCCGGCAGAATCGCGCCGTGCGCCCCGGCGCACTCCGCCGTGCGCAGGATCGCGCCCAGGTTGTGGGGATCGGTCACGCCGTCCAGCAGCACGATGAACGGCTCCTCTCCGCGCTCCGCCGCGCGGTCGAAGATGTCGTCCACACTGGCGTAATCCACCGCCGCCACGTAGGCCAGCATACCCTGGTGGGCCGGGTAGATCTGATCGAGACGGCTGCGATCCACCGTCTGCACCACCGCGCCGGCCTCCTTCGCCATGCGAATGATGTCGCGCGCCGCGCCGGACAGATCGCCCTTCGCCACCAGCAGTTTCTCCACGCTGCGCCCGGCGCGCAGCGCCTCCCGGATGGGATTGCGCCCGGCCAGCAGGTTTTCGTTCTCGGAAATCGGATCGGCCGCGCCGCGCTCCCGCGCCGGCCGGAAATCGCCCTCCCACCGCCCAGGCATTGGACGGCGGTCCGGGTCGTCCGCGCGCACCTCCGCGTCCACACGCTGGGCGCGGGGCACGTCCCGGTAGATCGCTCCCACCCGCGGGCCGCTTCCCGCTGGGGCCCCGTAATCCCTGCGCGAAGGGCCGCGCAGCTCGTTCCGAACGCGGGGAGCGCCCCCGCGCCGCTCGTCATTCCTCATTGGATTCCTCCGCGTATTCCTCCGGCAGCGCGGCGCGCATCAATTCGTCGATGCGCTCCCGCCGCCCGGTCAGATAGAGATAGCCGATCAACGCCTCCAGGGACGTGGCGCGATGGTATTCCGCCGGATCCGCGTTGCGGGGCGGATTTTGGTGCGCGTTGCGCGCGCGGCGCACCACCGCCGCCTCCTCCTCGCTGAGCGCGTCCTCGACGCGGGACAGCGCCGCCGACTGGGCGTGGGCGCACACCAGCGACGCGGCCTCCCGGTGCATCGTCTGCACCCGGCCGCCCCGGCGCACCAGGTGGCGGCGGACATACAAATCGTAGATCGTGTCCCCCAGAAACGCCAGCTCCAGCGAGCCGGGCAGCGCGTTGTGCGCGAACGTGTGCTCCATCCGTCCATTCCTCTGTCCCTAAAAATACTCCATTTTTAGTATAACAGAAGAAATGTTTCCAAACAAGCAACGTCTGAAAGAATTTGTAAAACTTTCGCATGTTTTGGGGCGAGGCGCTGCATAAACGCCGTAAATCTGCTGAATATTCCCCGTGGAAAACTGCGCGTCATCCACACTTTCCACAGGCTTATCCACAAATTCCGGTCGCGCAGTTCATGGTTTTCCCCACTTATCCACAATTCCCCAGAAAAATGCATAAACTTATCAACAGACTTCGGTTTGTTATTGTCATATTATAACCGTATTTGGTCGGTTTTTGGGCATGATTGGCATCGTATTTGCCTTAATTTCGTCATATTGTATGAAAATCGCCGCATGCAGGCGGATTTTCTCCCATCCTGTGCGCGGCTGAATTATTGCATTCTCGCATATTTTTATTTCTAGATTATTGCAAAAATATAATGTGAAATTCTGTGTTCTTCGCGCCGTTCAACCTGCGAACATGCGCAGCGCGGGCAGAGCGTTGAGGTCGAGCCGGCCCAGTTCCCCCGCCATCAGAGCGTAGAAGCCCGCAGAGCCGATCATCACGGCGTTGTCGGTGCACAGCCGCTTGGGCGGCATGAATACCTCCAGCCCCGCCTTGCGGCCCCGGCGCTCCAATTCTCGACGCAGGAGCGAGTTTGCCGCCACGCCGCCGGCCACGGCCACGCGCTTCGCGCCCTCGTCCCGGGCGGCGGCGAGGGTCTTGTCCACCAGCAGGTCCACCACGCTCTTGCGAAAGGACGCGGCAAAGTCCGCCGCGCGGATCTCCTGCCCCTGCTGGCGCAGGTTGTGGGCCTGATTGATGACGGCGGTCTTTAGGCCGCTGAAGGAGAAGTCGTACTTTCCCTCGGTGTGGGGCCGGGGAAAGCGATAAGCGCGGTCGTCGCCCGCGTCGGCCAGCTTGTCCAGCAGCGGACCGCCCGGATAGGGAATGTCCAACACGCGAGCGACCTTGTCGAACGCCTCGCCCGCCGCGTCGTCGGTGGTCTGCCCGAGCAGCCGGTAGCCGCCGTAGTGCTCCACGGACACGATGTGGCTGTGCCCACCCGATGCCACCAGGCAGACGAAGGGCGGCTCCAAATTCGGATGCGCCACGTAGTTCGCGCTCACGTGGCCCTCGATGTGGTTGACTGGGATGACGGGCAGATCGCGGGCATAGGCCAGCGCCTTGGCCCAGCTCACGCCGGTGAGCAGCGCGCCCACCAGCCCCGGGCCGTGGGTCACGGCCACCGCGTCGATTTGATCGAGCGTCAGCCCGGCTTCCTCCAGCGCGCGATCCAGCAGTGGATCGATGGCCTCCACGTGCATGCGGGAGGCAATCTCCGGCACCACGCCGCCGTAGAGCGCGTGGACGTCGATCTGGGATGCGATGGCGTTGGCGCGCTCGACGCGGCCGTCCTCGACCACGGCGACGGCCGTCTCGTCGCAGGAGCTCTCCACCGCCAGAATCACCGCGTGTCCGCGCGCGCGCAGGGCCTCGGCCCTTTCGCGCATGCGCGCCTCATAGTTCTTTTCGCTCATTTGTGCCTCCGTAGCAATGCGGGAACCATCCAGCATACCCAATTCATCAGCGCGATGAAGGCCAGCTCGCAGCCCGCGATCATGACCGCCATGGTCATAAACATCGACTGCGGGCAGATGCGAATCAGCAGGTCGGTTCTCGGATCGAGCAGCCACAGGTCGTTGGTGAACAGCAGGCGATGGAACGCCGTGAACAGCGAATTGAAGTCGGTCGCCCCCCAGACGCCCAGCGCGGCTATCGCCGCCACGAACGCCAGCGCGCCGAGCAGCGCCGCGCGCGCCCAATTCCTGTAACCGCAGGTGAAATACGCGACGGCCAGCAGCGCCGCCGCCAATACCGCCGCCCCGGCCAGCACGCGCCGCAGCAGCGCAAACAGCCGGTAGCAGTCCGCCATGTGGGTCAGTTCCCGCTCGTTGAAGGGCGCGCCGTCCAGCGCGGCGGCGTCGCCCGCCAGATAATCGGCCAGATCCCTGTCCAAAGAAACCAGCTCTTCCTCGGTGATCCCGGCCTCGGGCAGAATCCCTGCCCTCATCTGCAGCCGGTGGTACAGACCCGCGTCGGTTCCCACGACGTGCAAAATCGCCAGCAGCGCAGCGAAATAGGCGAGGAACATCCCCGCCGCCATCAGCCAAGCGCCCCGGCGCTCTTTCTCCATCACTTCAACCCTTCCTCCATATTGGCGAATCACACCGGTCAAAGCCCCGCCGCTTCAACTCCAAAACCACCTTGACGTTCTTCCTGAAAAGGGGGGCGGGAAGGCCATCCCCATCCCCCGATCTCGCACAGCGAATCGCGCCGCCTCCCGGCGCGATTCGCCCCGATCGAAGCCGCCAAGCTCCGATCCTCAAAAAATCATTGGCGGTTTTCTTCGGAGGGGGCGCGGGGGAGGGCTTTCTTTTTTCAAAAAGAAAGCCCTCCCCCGCATCACCCGTCAAAGCCCGATCTTCTGCAGATACGCCGTGACGAAGCCCTCGAGCTTGCCGTCCATGACGGCGTTGATGTCGCCCATCTCGTAGCCGGTGCGCAGGTCCTTGACGAGGGTGTAGGGCTGGAAGACGTAGGAGCGAATCTGGCTGCCCCACTCGATCTTCTTGAGCTCGCCCTTGATGTCGCTCATCTGCTCCTGGCGCTCCTGCTCGCGCTTCTCGGCGAGCTTGGCGCGCAGCCAGATGAAGCACATCTCCTTGTTCTGCACCTGGCTTCGCTCGTTCTGGCACTGCACCACGATGCCGGTGGGCAGGTGGGTGATGCGCACGGCGGAGTCGGTGCGGTTGACGTGCTGGCCGCCCTTGCCGGAGGCGCGGTAGGTGTCGATGCGCAGATCCTCCGGACGAATCTCGATCTGCGAGTTGTCGATGATGATCGGCGCCACGTCCAGCGAGGCAAAGGACGTGTGCCGCCGCGCATTCGCGTCAAACGGCGATATGCGCACCAGCCGGTGCACGCCGCGCTCGGCCTTCATGTAGCCGTAGGCGTAGTCGCCCGAGACCTCGAAGCTCA
>CANQEW010000108.1 GCA_947596085.1 uncultured Clostridia bacterium
AGCAGCGAGGACAACTCCTTGATGCTCATGACACGACTGGCCATCTCACCGGTGCTGTACTGCCGGAAGAAGTTGGCCGGCAGGGAGAACAGTCGCATCATACTCGCCGCTTCCACCGAAACGGAGACCTTTGTGCTCATGCGCGTGGTGAGAAGCTGCTTCACTGCCTCCAATATCGTGGAACTCACGCTCACCAGCAGCATGAAGCTCACCAGTGCCGCCAGCACCACCACACTCCCGCTGCCCGCCACGCGGGAGAACAGCAGATTATTGAGCCGGGGCAGCAACAGACCCACCACGCTCACCGCCAGCGCGGACGCGCAAAGAAGGATGCGATCTGCCCAAGAGGTGCACGATCCTATGTATTTCATCAGGCCAGGAATGCCCACCTTCCCCTGGGGAAAGGGCTTATAAAAGGCAATAGCGTCCTTTTCAAAAAGCTCCTCTGTCCGAGCATTCACCCGCTGGCGCTTGCCGGTTTCGGGGTCAGCGTAGGTGTAACCCGAGAGACCTGTGGGGATCATGGCCGTGGGGGTGCCGCCGTCCTTTCGAAAGGCCAGCATCGCTCCAACGGCTTCCTTGTACCAACCATCTGTCAGCGTCACCGTCCGGTGCATGATGCCGTAGGGTCGGAGCAGGAACTCCAGCTGCTCGTTGAAATCTTTTACCGTGTCAGGAACTTCCCGGCTCTTGGCGTGATAATAGCGTAGAATCTCTTCTATGGCGCTCTTGGTTCTCTGGCTCTCATCTCCGGGAGTCACGTGGCGGCCCAGCACCGCTCCGGCAATGGAGGCAAAACCCTCCTCGAAGGCCTGCTGATCCTGGAGCCGGCGCTCTCTGATTTGTTCGTCAAACCATCCCATTACAGCACACCTCCTCAGTCATTGGATACCAGACGGGTGTAATACCCGCCCATGGCGTAAAGCTGATCGTGAGTCCCCCGCTCCACCACCTTGCCGTGATCCAGCACGATGATCTCGTCGCAGTCCCGAATGGTGCTGAGCCGGTGGGCCACCACGATGCAGGTGACACCGCGGTCCTTGATGGACTTGACCACCTCATACTCTGTCTTGGCGTCCAGGGCGGAGGTAGCCTCGTCCAGGATGATGATGGTGGGATCCTGGGCCAGGACACGGGCGATTTCCATGCGCTGGCGCTGGCCGCCGGAGAAGTCCCGGCCTCCCTCTGTCAGTTTGTGGTTGTAGCCGCCCTCACGCTGAACGATGTCTCTGTGGATACCGGCGTCCCGGGCCGCCATGATCACTTCAAAGTCCTCGATGGACTTATCCCACATCTTAATGTTCTCTGCGATGGTGTCCTCAAAAATGATGACGTCCTGATCCACCACTGCGAGAGACCCGGTGAATACGCTCCGGTCTATCTCCTTGATGGGCTTGCCGTCAAAGAGGATTTCTCCACTCCATGGCTGGTAAAGGCCGGAGATTAGCTTGGAGAGGGTCGACTTGCCGCAGCCGGAACCGCCTACGAAGGCCACCCGACTGCCCGGTTTCAAAGAGAGGTTGAAGTCCTCAATCAGAGGCTCCGCCAGCTTGGAGTAGCCGAAGGTGACGTGCTTCATCTCCAGAGCGCCGGAAAGCTTGTCGTAGCTTTCCTGCTCCTCCCCCTCGACCATGTTCGTGTCCTCGGGGTACTCCATCACGTCCTCCACCCGCTCCATCTCCGTGCGCATCTCCTGGATGGTCTGCCCCGCTTCTATAAGGGTGGTAGCCGGGGCAGTGAAGCTCATAAGGAAGCCCTGGAAGGCCATCACCATACCGATGGTGAACTGCCCCTGCATCACGAACAGCACACCAAGGAACAGGATGACCATGTCGCTGATAACGCTCACGATCGACGGGATTAGGCCCAGGTATGCGTCCGACTTCGCAAAGCGCACCTGCTGGTTGTTGACGCTGGCCTGATAGCCGGCCCAGCGCTCAAAGTAACCGTTCTCCGCTCCGGCCGCCTTGATCGTTTCGATCATCTCGATGGCCGCCATGGTGGAGGATACCAGCTTGCCTTCGTCGCGCATCTGCACTCGGGTGATGTTCACCCGCTTTTTGGAGATGAACCGGCTCACCACCAGGTTAATCACCACAGACGCCAGACCCACCATGGCCAATATCCAGGAGTAGCGGATCATGACGACGAGGTAGAACGCCATCATGATCGCGTTCAGCACCAGGGGCCCCAAGGTGTTCACCAGCTCCTGAGCGATGGAGGCGTTGGTGGACTGCCGCTGCTGGATATCGCCTGCCATGCGCTGGGAGAAAAACTCCATGGGCATATGCAGCACCTTCCACAGGAACGTAGCCGCCCCTACCGAGGCCAGCTTGCCCGTGATGCGCAGCGACCACACCGCCTGCACCCAGGCCACTACCAGTTGGAGCGCAGATATCCCGGCAAGCGCCAGAACGAAGGGCCACAACCAATCCGGGTTCTGCCCCGTCAGCAGCCGGTCCATGAAGATGCGGGAGAAGGCCGGGCTGATCACGCCGAACATGGAACTGATGAGCGTGGTCAGCGCTACGAATACCAGCGCTGTCCCCGCTCCAGCCAGGCGCTTTTTCGCGTAGCGCATCATGCTCTTGGGGCTGCCGCCGGGCTGGAAGCTCTCCCCGGGTTCAAACATCATGCAGATGCCCGTGAACGACTCGTCAAAGGTCTCCATGCTCACCGACAGCACGCCACGGGCCGGGTCATTCAATACGGCCTTGCCGCCCTTGAACCCGTCCAGCACCACAAAGTGGTTGAAGTTCCAGTGGATGATGCAGGGGAATGTCCCCTTCTCCTTCAGGTCATCCGGCTCGTAGCGGTACGCCTTCGCCGTGAGTCCGTAGCTTCTGGCCGCCTTCAACACGTTCTTCGCGTTGGAACCGTCCCGGCTCACGCCGCAGTCGGAGCGCACCTGCTCCAGCGGGATCCATTTCTCGTAATAGGCCAATATCATGGTCAAGCTGGCCGCGCCGCATTCCAGTGCCTCCATCTGCATGACCACCGGCACCTTCGCCACGCCTTTGGTGACGGGTTTCTTTATCACTGCTGTCTTCATAGGCGCCTCAATTCAGCAGGAAGGAGATGGGCGAAACGCTGTCCACCACGACCTGGGCCTCGTAGACCCCCTCGTCCAGCTGCGCATCCAGCTCCGCCGGATACACCCACTGGCCAGCCACCAGGCCTCCCACATGCAGGGCATATGCGTCAAAGCTCTCGTCCACCACCACGGGCTTGGAGGCCACGTCGACCAGGGCATAATTATTCCCGCCGATGTGTACGGTCTGGCCGGCCCGGACAGTGTTCAGATCGTCCTCCGCTATGTAGCACACCGCCGCGCCATTCGGCCCGGCCACCGTCGCAGCTGTCACCGTGGTCTCCAGATGACCCAACACCGACCAGACGATAAGTCCCGCCAAAAGCGCGACAACTGCCGCCAGCACCAGCCACACACCGGGACTGGTCACCCGGATGTAGTCGTTCATCTGCTCAGGGCTGGACACCTTATCCAGCGTCTTCTGTCGAAATAGTCCGTTTTGCATAATTGATCTCCCCTTGCTGTTTTTGTTTTTTGCTGCACTCAGAATGTCAGCCTATCCGCATGGCCCAGAAGTTCGGCCAGCCCAAGGTCACTGCCTTCCTTATGTCTCCAAGCGCTTTTCGACAGTTAGGATATTCTGGCCGTCCTTGTACTCATAACGCACGTCGTCCATGGACTTCTTTACCATGAAAATGCCCAACCCCCCGATCTGGCGATCCTCTGCGGACAGGGTGACGTCCGGATCTTCCTTAGCCAGGGGATCATAAGGCTTGCCTTGATCGATGAAAGTGACGCGCACGGCCAGGGGGGTCTGATCCACGTCCACCCGCACCGTCGCCGGGCCAGAGGGGTCATAGGCGTACCGGGCAATGTTGCTGAACAACTCATCAATGGCCACGTCGATCTGCATCTTGGCCTTCATGGGACAGTTAAGCGCCTCCAGCCGCTCATCCACAAAGGCCGTCACGGCGGGGATGTTTTCCAGAGTGGCATCCACGGTCAACTCGTTGGGATCGGATGAATTCATCATTTTCTTAAACTCCAAGCAAAGCATCGTGATGTCGTCGAACTGAGGCGCGTCGCCCACGAAAGCATCGATATCCGCCTTCACCGCCGGCAGCAGCGCATCTGGGGCCGCGTCCGCGTTGCGGTTCAGCACCGCCTCCAACCGCTCCATGCCGTACAGCTCGTTGTTCCCATTGGTGGCCTCCGTCACACCGTCGGTATACTGGAAGATCGCGTCCCCTGGCTCCATCTGCAGAGAGCCCATGCGGTAGCGGGTCATGTCCATGCCCGCCAGGACGAACCCGGCCCGTATCTTTTCCGGCGTATATTTCCCCTTCCGGCGGATGAAGGGCATCTCATGGCCGGCGTTCACAAAATTGAACTGGCCGGTCTCCAGATCCAATACGCCCTCGAAGGCCGTAATGAACAGCTCCTCACCGTTTCCTTCGCACAGAAGCTTATTGACCTCCATGAATACCTCGCCCAAGTCGCGCCCGGGGGTGGTGTGATCCTTGATGAGCGTCTTGCCGATCACCATGAACAGGGCCGCCGGCACGCCCTTGCCCGACACGTCCGCCATGACGATCGCCAGGTGGGTATCATCCACCATGAAGAAGTCATAGAAGTCGCCGCCCACCTCCTTGGCGGGATTCATGGAGGCGTAGATATCCACCTCCGGCCGATCCGGGAAGGCGGGGAAAATGCAGGGCAGCATGGAGCTCTGGATATGGGTGGCGATGTCCAGCTCCGCACCGATGCGCTCCTTCTCTGCCGTCACTGCCGTCAGGTTATCGATGTACTGTTTGATTTCCGCTTCCATCTTTAGGAGAGAGGATGCTAGCACGCCGATCTCATAGCGGTTCTCCGTGGCCTTCAGGGTTGTCACCGGATTTTCCCCATCGTTGGCGAAACGCTTGGCCTCGCCTGTGATCTCCGCGATTGGCTGGATCACCTTGCGGTTCAGCCACAGCAGATAGACCAGCAGCGTCAGCACAACCATGATCACTGCGATGGATGCGACCCAGAGGATATAGGTGCTCCGTGCGCCGTAGAGGACAGTCATGGATTTCTCCACGCCGATCACGGCTACCACCTTGTCAGAGGAATCCTTCACCGCCAGGCCTGCAGTCGTGTGCGCACCGGACTCGGTATAAGAGTACAGATACTTCTCCGCTCGGCCGCCCGTGGTCAGGATGTGCTTCAGGTCGTCCACATACTTCGGGTCCACGTCCCGGGAGATGTAGCCGAATTCATAGCGGCTAAAGCCTGTGGCCGGGTTGACAGAGTCGTAGATATAGGTGGTCGTCATGTAATCCGTCTCGTCGATCTTCGCCACATAAATGAAATTACAGTTGCTGCTCACCACCAGCTCGTCAAGGCGCGCCAGAATGGCATCGTACTCCTCGTCCGTCTGCCCCGACTGCAGATACACATCCAGTTTATCCGGGTTCAGATAGGTCAGCGCCGTCTCCGCCACCTCATAGGCGGTGTCGTTGTACTGCTGCTCCAGCACATGGGTGAACTGCTCGTAACCCGTCATCGCCACAATTACGCTCAAGATCACGATGACTGCCACGATGCTTGCGACCATCACTACCGCCAGCCTGCGGTTCTTCTTTTTCATCTCACTACCTCTCCCTTGAAAAAGTCTTTCTGCTCCTCGGTCTGAAGGATGTGAATGGGTTTATTCTGTTCCATGCGGTATCCCTTCCCCGCCAGGAATTCACGGTACGCCGCGAAGGCGCCT
>CANQEW010000109.1 GCA_947596085.1 uncultured Clostridia bacterium
AGCCTCAGCACGCTGATGGTACTTGGCGGGCAACCGCCCGGAAGAGTAGGTCGTCGCCGGATCCCATGAGCGATTCAACCCAACGGTTGGATCGCTCTTCTCTATGTTATAAGGTGAAAATAAATCTGGAGATACGAGAAGGGCAACCCGCACTGCGGATTGCCCTCCTCTGCATATGTATTTTCTTCTATGCCGCGCTCTTTGCAGCTTTTTTTGCGGCCTTTTTCGCGGCTTCTTCCTGCTTCTTGCGCTCTTTTTCCGCCTTGCGCTCGTCCTTGGTCCCGATCCAGCCGATCAGAATCAGCACCAAAGAAATCACATAGATCATGGCGATGGCCATCGTCAGCGTCGGGTTGTCCATCGTCAACAGTTCCACGAGATACATCACAGAACCGAGGACCATAAGCAGTTGTCCAATATCATAGATTTTCTTCGCGTTCTTCATCGGATCACCCCGTCTGTTCGTTTTCGTATATTCCTATTATATCACATGCTCGCGCATTATTCCATAGGAATTTTCTGCGTTTACAGCGCCTGTTCGCGAATAAATCGCGCCAAATCCCGCAGCTCTGCGCGCTCAGAATCCGCGAGCGCCGCCGATAACGACTCTGCGCCGTAGGGGACGTTCAAAAGCCGGAGCCGCACCTCATCGGCCAGATCGGCGTCGTTGGCGTCGGTGTAAGCTTCCAGCGCGGCCACCCGGCCGTGACGCAGCGTCAAGAGAAGCTGCATGTTGCCCCAGGGGAAGCGGTTCTCGATCTCCAGATCAAAGCGAGGGGTTTGCCCCAGCCGCCATTCGGGCGATGCCTGCTTGCGCACATAGGGTTCGATCGCGGCCTCATCCAAATTTTCCGTCGCGAGCTCCTCATATCCGCCATATTCCGCCCGATAGGCGTCCTTCAGCGCCGCGAGCATCCGCTCGCAGGTCAAATCCGGCAAAAACTCGCTCAGATTGCACACGCGCGAGCGCACCGACTTCGCGCCTTTCGCCTGAAGCTTGCGCGGATCGACATTCAGATAGTTCTGCAAGCGGGACAAGTCCGCGCTGATCAGCAACGTGCCGTGGTGCTGGCACACATGTCCGCGCACGCAGAAGGCGTTGCCGGAGAATTTGCGGCCGTCGGCGAGCAGATCGTTTCGCCCGCTGAATTCGCAGGGGATGCCCAACGCGCGCACCGCCCGCAGAATCATGCCGAGCTGGCGCTGAACGTCGTAGATCTTTTCCCCTGCGATAAAAGAGAAATTCAGATTGCCCGCGTCATGAAACACCGCGCCGCCGCCGGTGATACGCCGCACGAGCTGCACGCCATCCTGCTCCATCGCGGCGAGGTTGCACTCCGCCCAGGGATTTTGTCCGCGGCCGATGATGACCGCGCTGCCATTTACGTAGAAGTAGAGCATCATGTCGCCGGGGCCGATGGTGTCCAGGAAGTACTCGTCCACGGCCAGGTTTCGCCAGCCGTCGCGGGAGGGGGATACGTACAGCTTGTTCATCATTCGTTTGCTCGCTTTCTCAAAGGATAGCATCATTATAGACAAAGCTATGCTGCAAGTCAAGTCCGCGCGGGTTAACGGGAGTCTGCGGATTTGTCAACTGAAACCTGTTGCTCTGTCCCGGTGCCACCGCCATTCCTGCGAAGCGCGCGCGGAGAGACACCCATGACGCCACGAAAGACCTTGCAAAAGTAGCTGGGCGAAGAAAAACCGCAGCTGGCCGAGATGTCGGAGATCGTCCGGTCGGTGTTCAACAGCAGCTGCGCGGCCGTGTGGACGCGGCGCTGCGCCAAATAGCTGGACGGCGTGACGCCCAGTATCCTCCGAAAACAGCGATGACACTCCCGCTCGCTCACGTTTGCCGCCGCGGCGATGTCGGACACGAGGATTGGCTCGGCGACGTGGGCGTGAATGTAGCTGAGCATCCGCTTGATGCGCGAAGCGTCCACGTCCGCGCGCTGCACCGCGCCATCCACCAGCGGTTTCGTCCAGCGATGGAAAGCGAGCCAAGCGCCCATCAGGTGGAATAGAATCTCCAGCTCGCCGCCATCCTCCGCCCGCTCTGCTGCGACGTAAGCCGCTTCGAGATGCGCGATCAGCTCCGCCTGCCGCGAACCATCCGCGCGAAACGCACAGGCCTCCAGCGCGCCGCAGTTGCGAATCGGCCGCACGCTGCGCTGGAACACATCGTCCGCACTGCCGATCAGGCGCCCCTCGAATTGCTGGGTATGAATTTGGGCAGGCGCGTCGTCCACCGTGCGGATCATGTGCAGCACGCCCGCGTTTACAAAGAAACCCTCCCCCTGGAGGACGCGAAAGCTGTGCTGTTGGGTGACCAACTCGACCATGCCCTGGACGACGACGACAAACTCAAAGTAGTCGTGCCAGTGCCACGGACAGTACTTGCCGGGAAACAATTTGAAATTGGCTTCGATGGCGATGTACGGAAAGCGCTCCAGCGAGGAGGGCGGGATCTCCATCAAGCCCTCCGTCATGAGGGTGCTCTGCAATCGGTGGATCATGGGATGCCTCCATTCTGTCCGAATATTACAAGTTTTCGGCCCTATAATACTTGTAATCCGGCATAAAATGTCTTATATTTACATTGTAGCACAGAACAGCGACCGATGCAAGGAATCAAGGAGGAGAGATCGCAATGAAGATCTGCAATGTCACCAACACAGAGGGGTTCCTGGACAGACTTGGCAAATGTGAAGGCAAAGTCTACGTGGTGGCTCCGGACGGCGGGCTGCAGGATATCAAGAAGTATGCCGAGGAGATCCGCTCCTTCAGCTGGATGGGTGGACGGTTGAGTTTGACGAACGAATTTGAGCTCCGGTTCGAGAAGTGTGACGACGCCTTAAAAATGCTGCATTTCATGGTCGAGGGCAATCCCTGCGTGGCCTGATCCCTCCGGACGAACCCGAATCCTGCGGCGGCAGACATCCCTGCCGCCGCTTTCGATCACGGGAAAACCCGCAGGGGCATCTGTTCGGCTTCGCACAAGTTAACGGAATCTTTCGTTGACAAATTGCAGGTTTGCGGTATAATAATTGCATATTGATGCTCGAAGAGCACGTATGAATCGAATATTTTGCAGTATACGGAGCGTTGATTGCAACCGGAGGGGGCAGGTGCCCCCCTAAAGGCAGCGGGAGGCGCTCCGTCCGTTCGTTTTGGGCGTTCTCCATTCGCGGTTTTCCCGGCGTGCAGGATTCGCGCCGAAACATTTGAAGGGGGAAGCATCCATGGCAAAGTACATCTTTGTGACCGGCGGCGTGGCCTCGTCGCTGGGCAAGGGCATTACCGCGGCGTCGCTGGGGCGGCTGCTCAAGGCGCGCGGCTACTCGGTCACCATCCAGAAGTTTGACCCTTACCTCAACGTGGACCCCGGCACCATGAATCCCTACCAGCACGGCGAGGTGTTCGTCACGGAGGACGGCATGGAGACCGACCTCGATCTCGGCCACTATGAGCGCTTCATCGATGAAAATCTCACGCGCTATTCCTCCGTCACCTCGGGTCAGATCCTCTACTCCGTTCTGAATCGGGAGCGCAGCGGCGGCTACAACGGCGGCACGGTGCAGATCATCCCCCACGTCACCAACGAGATCAAGGATAAGCTCTACCGCATCGCCTACGATCGCGATGTGGTCATCACCGAGATCGGCGGCACCATCGGCGACATCGAGGGCCAGTCCTTCATCGAAGCGATCCGCCAGTTCCAGTGGGAAGTGCCGCGCGGCGACGTATTGTTTATCCATGTAACGCTGATTCCATACCTGAAGTCGTCGCAGGAGCTCAAGACCAAGCCCACCCAGCACTCGGTCAAGCAGCTTCAGTCCCAGGGCATACAGCCAAACATGCTGGTGTGCCGCAGCGACTACCCAGTGCCGCCGGAGATGCGCGAGAAGCTGGCGCAATTCTGCAATGTGCCGTCCAAGTACATCATCCAGAATTTGGACGCGGATACGCTGTATCAGGTGCCGCTGATGCTCGAAGAGGAGGGCTTCGCGGACAAGGTGTGCGAGGCGTTGGGGCTGGAAATCCGCAAGCCGGAGCTGGACGATTGGCGCGAGGTGGTGGAGCGCTTCCGCCATCCCGACGCGGAGGTCACCATCGCGCTGGTGGGCAAGTACATCGAGCTGCACGACGCCTACCTCTCCGTGGCCGAGGCGCTGCGCCACGGCGGCATCGCCCACCGCGCGCGGGTGAACATTCGCTGGGTGCAGGCCGACGAGCTGACCGAAGCGGGCGCAAATCCGGATGAAATCTTTGCCGACGTCCAGGGCATTCTCGTGCCCGGCGGCTTCGGCAGCCGCGGCATCGAGGGCAAACTGCTGGCCGCGAAGTACGCCAGGGAACACGGCGTTCCCTATCTGGGCATCTGCCTGGGAATGCAGATCGCGGTGATCGAGTTCATGCGGAACGTCTGCGGGCTCCCCCGCGCCGCGTCCACCGAGTTCGATCCGGCCACCCCCGATCCGGTGATCGACATCATGGAGGACCAGAAGGGTCTGGTGCAAACCGGCGGCACGATGCGCCTGGGGCACTACCGCTGCGCGCTCATGCCCGGCACCCGTGCCCGCGCGCTCTACAATCGCGATGCGATCGAGGAGCGCCACCGCCACCGCTTCGAATTCAACAATCGGTATTTGGAGATGATGGAGGCCCACGGCATGATCGCCTCCGGCCGCAACGAGGAGCGAAACCTGGTAGAGATGATCGAACTGAAGGACCATCCATGGTTTGTGGGGTGCCAATTTCATCCGGAGTTCAAATCCCGCCCGAACCGCCCGCACCCGCTGTTTGCGGGCCTGATCGGCGCGGCGCTGGAATACGGGGAGTAAATACGGTGACGGCGCGATGGGAGGATTAAAATCCCGTCGCGCCGCGATTTTACTTGACTTTTCACCTCGGGCTGTTTTATAATGGATAGGCCGTGGAGGTGTATCGAAGTGGTCATAACGGCCTCGACTCGAAATCGAGTGATCCAGAGATGGGTCCGTGGGTTCGAATCCCACCGCCTCCGCCAGAAGCCGCGCGAGAAATCGCGCGGCTTTATCATGCGGCGGAGAGCGTCGATTTTTACAATATCCGGGTCTTGACAATCGGAGCGTCCGCGAGTATAATAAATATGTTCGTGCGGTTGTGGCGGAATAGGCATACGCGCACGTTTGAGGGGCGTGTGGGAGACCGTACGGGTTCAAGTCCCGTCAACCGCACCATGCCGGAGTGGATCGCATCGCATCCACTCCGGCTTTTTATAAAATCTGTATTTGTTTCCAGTTTCTTTTAACGGCCAGAATCTTGTGGCAGCTTTCGCTTTTGGTAGTATCGATTCGAATTAACTTCACTCTCATCAGATATATGGAATCACTTCTTCGGCTTGTTGATTTATCAAGCGTGCAGTGAATTAGAATCATCCAAGAGTCTGTTGGCGTCAATCATAGGTAACAGCGAGGGAGGGAGCTGTCAAGGGAAAGGGTGGAGATTTTCCGGCAGGGGAA
>CANQEW010000110.1 GCA_947596085.1 uncultured Clostridia bacterium
GGGCCGGTGATGCCGGCGGGGCCCCACCAGTTGTGCTTCTTGGGCAGGTAGAACAGGTGGTCGTCCTTCACGCCCTGGGCGCGCCAGAGATCGGCGGCCTCCTCGTCGCGGGGAGCGTTCTCGTCGCCCTCGAACACGGTGAAGGCCAGTTTGTCGGGATCCAGGCCGAGCCACTCGGGGCTGGTGAGGAATTCCCAGCTCCAGGGGATCATTTCCTTCTTGAAGTAGTCGCCCAGCGACCAGTTGCCCAGCATTTCGAAGAAGGTCAGGTGGCTGGGATCGCCCACGTCGTCGATGTCGCCGGTGCGGATGCACTTCTGCACGTCCACCAGACGCGTGCCCATGGGGTGCTTTTCACCCATCAGATAGGGAACCAGCGGATGCATGCCCGCGGTGGTGAACAGCACGGTGGGGTCGTTCTCCGGGATGACGGAGGCGCTGGGGATCTCCGCGTGGCCCTTGCTCTCGAAGAACTTCAAAAACAGCGCGCGCAGGTCGTTGGCGGTCTTGATGCTTGCGTTCATTTTCTTATTCACTCTCCTCCAAAAATAGAAGCACCTTCTCGCTCAAGGACGAAAAGATGCGCTTCGCGGTACCACCCTGATTGACGGGACGAGCCCGCCCTCTCATTTGCGCCGCTAACGGGGCGACCGCCGCGCCATTTCCTGCGCGGGGCATTGAGCCGAAGCTCCCGGGGCTGGCATGACAGACAATTCGCGAGCGCCTCGCAGCGAGCGGCGCCTCTCTGAACGCGAAAACTGCTGTCCTCTTCCCCGGATGCCGAAATTTGAAACTGAATGAGATTATAGCAAAGTCCGGTAAAAAAGTCAATCTCAAAGCCCGGAATTCACAGCCCCGTCGCAAAAAATTCCACTTTCTTAATGCTTCAAACCATCCGGAAGTGTATAATGGAAGCAGTTTGAACGCGGAGGATGCGCATGGAGTTTTTGGAAAGCTACGAAGCCGTCGTCATCGGCGCGGGCCACGCGGGCTGTGAGGCCGCGCTGGCCTGTGCGCGCATGGGCAGGAGCACGCTGCTGATCACGCTGAATCTCGATTCGCTGGCGATGATGCCCTGCAATCCCGCCATCGGCGGCACGGCCAAGGGCCATCTGGTGCGCGAGCTCGACGCGCTGGGCGGCGAAATGGGCCGCGCCATCGACGATACCTTCATCCAGAGCCGCATGCTCAACACTGGCAAGGGCCCCGCAGTGCACTCGCTTCGCGCGCAGGCCGACAAGAAGGCCTATCAGCGTCGAATGCGCCGGGCGGTGGACGAGTGCGAGCGCCTCGATTTGCGCCAGGCCGAGGTGCGGCAGATCTTCGTGGAGAACGGCCGCGTCGCCGGCGTGGAGACCACCACGGGCGCGAGGATCGGCTGCCGCGCGGTCGTCGTCTGCACGGGCGTGTATTTGAAGGCCCGCATCATCATCGGCGAGTGCAGCTGGAACGGAGGGCCCCAGGGCCTGCTGGCGGCGAACGCGCTGACGCAGAACCTGATGGATCTCGGCTTTCCCATCCGCCGCTTCAAGACAGGCACCCCCGCGCGGCTGGATGGCCGCACCATCGACTTTTCGAAGATGGAGCCCCAGGACGGCGACAATCCCATCGTGCCTTTTTCGTTCCTGACGGATCCCGCGGCGCTTCGCAACCGCGCGCGCTGCTATCTGACCTACACCACGCCCGAGACGCATAGGATTATCCTCGACAACCTGCACCGCGCGCCGATGTACGCGGGCACGATTCACGGAACGGGCGCGCGCTACTGCCCGTCCATCGAGGACAAGATCGTGCGCTTCAAAGACAAGGAGCGCCATCCGATCTTCATGGAGCCCGAAGGGTTGGACACCAACGAATGGTACGTACAGGGCATGTCCACGTCCATGCCCGAGGACGTGCAACGCATGATCTATGCCAGCGTTCCCGGCCTCGAGCGCGCCAAGGTGCTGCGGCTGGCCTACGCCATCGAGTACGACTGCATCGATCCGCGCACGCTGGATTCCTCCTTCCGCGCGCGGGAGATTGAGGGCCTCTACTTCGCCGGGCAGGTCAACGGCACCTCCGGTTACGAGGAAGCCGCCGCGCAGGGGCTGTACGCGGGCATGAACGCCGCGCTGTGGCTGCAGGGGCGGGAGCCGATGCTGCTCACCCGCGCCGACGCCTATATCGGTGTGCTGGTGGACGATCTCGTGACGAAGGGCGTGGACGAGCCCTACCGCATGATGACCAGCCGCGCCGAATACCGGCTGTTGCTGCGCCAGGACAACGCGGATTTGCGCCTGACGGAGCTCGGGCACGCCGCCGGTTTGGCCTCGGACGAGCGCCTGCGCCGCATGGAGGCGAAGCGGCGGGACACGCGGGAGGCGATTGAGGCGCTCGGCAGGCTGCACCTGATTGAAAAGCTGCGGCGCGTCGAGGTAAATTACGATACCTTGCGCGCGGAACGGCCCGAATTGCCGGAGCTCTCCGATGAAATCAAGCAGCAGACCGAGATTGAGGTCAAATACGAAGGTTACATCGCCCGCCAACAGGTAGAAGAACGGCGCTTCCGCCGCATGGAGCGCACGCCGCTCCCGGCGGACGCGGACTACTTGAACATGTCCGGCCTGCGCATCGAGGCGCGCCAGAAGCTCGACGCGCAGCGCCCGCGGTCGCTGGGCCAGGCGTCGCGTATTCCCGGCGTTTCCCCGGGGGATGTCAGCGTGCTGATGATCTGGCTCAAGAGCCTGGGCCTCGGTCCGGAGCCGGAGGAGGGCGGCGATGCTTGAACTGCTGATGAACCGCGCGCGGGCGGCGGGCATTCCGTTGACTGGGGAGCAGGCGGAAAAACTGGCACGCTACCATGAGATGCTCGTGGAAGCGAACGCGCGCTTCAATCTGACCCGCGTGCCCGACGACGCGGCGGAGGCCATCGACCGCAACTATCTGGACTGTCTCGCGCCGCTGCGAACGGGACTGCCGGGCGTCGCGCGCGCGGTGGACGTGGGCTCCGGCGCGGGCTTTCCGGGCATCCCGCTGTCGATCTGTCTGCCGGATGTGCGCTTTGTACTGCTGGATTCGCTGGGCAAGCGCGTGGAGTTTCTGAATCAGATGATCGCCGCGCTCGATTTGAACGCCGAGGCCGTTCACCTGCGCGCCGAGGATGCCGCGCGCAAACCGGAATACCGGGAGAGTTTCGATCTTGCCACCGCCCGCGCGGTCGCGCCGCTGAACTTGCTGGCGGAGTACCTTTTGCCCTTCGTGCGCGTCGGCGGGCATATGCTGGCATACAAGGGGCCGACGGCAGACGAAGAATTGGCGTCGGCCGCGAACGCGCTGCAAATTCTGGGCGGCCGCTTCGCGCGCGCCGAGGCCGCGCCCATCCCCGGCCGGGATTGGGATCACCGTTTGTTGTGGATCGAAAAGGCCGCGTCCACGCCGGAAAGATATCCCCGCAGGGCGGGCAAGCCGGAAAAATCGCCGCTATAAATCATGGGAGAAACGCTCGCACGGGCGTTTTTTCCATTTGTTTACACGGCGGGGAGAATAATTTATGGTCCTTCTGATTACAATATTTCTCACTTGAAGGAGATGCTTTCAAGCAATAACAAATTTTGGGAGGACAATTCCATGAAGAAAATTCTTGCACTGGTTCTCGTCATGATGCTGGCGGCCATGGGTCTGAGCGCCTGCTCCACCAGAACGACCACGACCACCCAGGCCACCGAGGCTCCCGTCGCCACCGACGCGCCCGCCGCGGCCGCCACCAACGCTCCGGCCGCTCAGCCGTCCGAGGCCCCTGTGGAGAACAGCACCACCACGACCGAGACCCAGATCGGCTAAATCGAGGGGACAAGCCGCCGCAGCGCACGACGCTGCGGTTGCTTTTTGTCCAGAAATTTGCTTTACGTGCCGCGGAAAATCGTGTATAATAGGAAAAGTGAATAAACCAGCGCTTCGGCGCGGGAAGGATGAGAGACCATGGCACGAGGCGGTTTTCCGAATATGATGGGCGGCGGCAACATGCAGCAGCTTGCGCGGCAGGCGCAGAAGCTCCAGCAGCAGATGCAGAAGATGCAGGAGGAGATCGAGGCGCGCGAATTTGAAGCCAGCGCCGGCGGCGGCATGGCCACGGCGAAGGTCAACGGCAAGAAGGAGCTCATCTCCATCGAGATTAAGCCCGAAGCCGTCGATCCCGACGACGTGGAGATGCTGCAGGATCTGATCGTCGCGGCGGTGAACGAGGCGTTGCGCCAGGCGGGCGAAGCCATGGAGCAGGGCATGGGCAAGATGACCGGCGGATTGGGAATGCCGGGCCTGTTCTGATGGCGGAAGTTGAGGCGATCTCCCGGCTGGTGAACCAGCTTTCCAAGCTTCCGGGCATCGGGCGCAAGACGGCGCAGCGGTTGGCCTATCACATCATTTCCCAGCCCGAGGATCAGGTGCGCGAGCTGGCCGTGTCCATCTTCAACGGCAAGCGGCAGGTGCACTTCTGCCCGGTCTGCGGGAACTTTACCGACGTGGACCCCTGCGCCATCTGCTCGGACTCCGAGCGGCGGCGAGACGTGATCTGCGTGGTGAAGGACCCGCGGGACGTGAATGCCATGGAGCGCATGCGCGATTATAACGGCCTCTACCACGTGCTGCACGGCGTCATTTCACCGATGGACGGCATAGGCCCGGACGACATCCGCATCCGGGAGCTCATGGAGCGCCTCGCCGACGGCAGCGTGAAGGAGGTTGTGCTGGCCACAAATCCGGATGTGGAGGGCGAGGCCACCGCGGCGTACATTGCGCGGCTGATCAAGCCGATGGGCGTGCGCGTCACGCGCATCGCGCACGGCGTGCCGGTGGGCGGTGAGCTGGAGTACACCGACGAGGTGACGCTCCTGCGCGCGTTCCAGGGCCGCCGGGAGCTCTGACGCACGTAAAGATTCCGCGAAAACTTAGCCAATGGCGGTGGTTTTGTGCCGCAAGAGTATTGACAAGAATACTTGATTTTGTTATAATTTCTAATGTCGCTTCGGGCACGGCTCTGATCCGCAACGACGGGGTGTGGCGCAGTTTGGTAGCGCACGTGCTTTGGGAGCATGGGGCCGCAGGTTCGAATCCTGTCACCCCGACCAGTGTGACCTCTTGGTCAAGCGGTTAAGACACCGCCCTTTCACGGCGGTAACACGGGTTCGAGTCCCGTAGAGGTCACCATCTTTTTTCAGGTATGGGCCTTTAGCTCAGTTGGTTAGAGCAGTCGGCTCATAACCGATCGGTCCAGGGTTCAAGTCCCTGAGGGCCCACCAATATGGCGCAGTAGTTCAG
>CANQEW010000111.1 GCA_947596085.1 uncultured Clostridia bacterium
ATGCGTCCCCTCAATTGGCTCTCCCCTCGGGAATCTTTGCTTACTCTCCTTGTCCAAGATGTTTGACAAACCTACAATAAATGGTCTTCTTACGACTTATCATTTCATATTTCGCCGTTAGGGTGAGGCTATTTCATCGTGACAGTACGGCTATAAGTCTATGCGCCCGCGGCTTTGGGGGCGTGATTTGCGAAGTCACTGTTCCGATCCTGCGGTACCTGAATCGGAATCTCGCCCATACTCGACCGCAGAGTCTTTGGCTTATATCCGTTCCGGCTGTCCGTGTACTCCGGCTCTGCCTCCTCCCGCGTCTCCATCTGCTGGTCAAGTTCTGCCTCTAACATGTTCTGGATCGTTTCGCCCAGCAGGTCCTTCAGTGCCCCCTGGATATCTGCTGCCGTCTTGATATCGTACATCTCGATGAGCTGCCCGATGATGTTCCGCTTCTCTTCACTCATCCCGTTGTTCCTTTTCCTGCCCATTCGCTTCCCTCCTGTGATGCCCCTATTCTATCACAGTCCCTTGTCTTTTACAGAAAATGCTGAACAGACTCCCGCGCTGATGCTGGTCTGTGCTCGGCTGCGCCATGTGGCCGGCACCCAGTGGGGCAACAAGAAGTACATGAACATGTCACACTTAGAGGCGGTGTCAGAGGATGCCTCCCAGATCGTCTAACCTCATTTCTCCCGGAGTTTGCAAACCTTTTTGCGCATAATTCTTGATACGACCCAATAATCAGGTACAGTATTTCCGTATAGATAGGACTCTATTGCAAGCAACAGTACAAAACAAGCATAGCTACTTTTATGCAAAAACGTTGCTGATACTCTTTTGTCTTACCCAACAGTACTGCATGCCTTATATTTCCTAGTCTAACATGTTTTGAGAAATACGTCCTCATTCCAAATGCATGCATTGCATCTAT
Organism: uncultured Clostridia bacterium; assembly: GCA_947596085.1. Classification (GTDB taxonomy): domain Bacteria; phylum Bacillota; class Clostridia; order Christensenellales; family Aristaeellaceae; genus SFTH01. The sequence continues at coordinate 926 of CANQEW010000111.1, forward strand.
ATTGCTGAATTCCATAATAGCGTTATAACAGCATTTTGCAAAATAAATCCTTATCAATCCCTGTATTATGACTTTCTCTATCCTTGGATAAATCTCACAACCTTTATCAACCCCTGATTTCCCAACTCTGTAATCGCCTTGCGATAGTATCGCTTGCGGCAATATGCGTTCATAGCATGGGCACGGGGTGTCCCGCTCCCATGTCCGTAAAGTACTGCATCGCCGTCGATAATTCGGGCAACCATTTCAACATGGCCCGCATAACCAGCACCTGCGCGCGTTAGATCGTTGCCCGCAAAGATCAGCATATCGCCCGGAAGAAGCGCTTCCGGATTCCGAATTAGGCCTTTTTCAATCCTGACATCAACTGAATGCAGTTCGTTGGAAAGATACATCCCCACCGTGTTAGGATCGTCATTCCCGTCGTTGTCGTGAAATGGAAATCCTGCCTGCTTGTAGGTCAGGGCAATGCTAGAGGAACAATCCGAATAAAAGAGCCCATCCCTGTATGGTATGTAACAGAACTCCCTTCGGATCTGGCTATAATGGTTACGTCCAAGAATCGTCTCGTAGATTTTGACGACCTTTCTGCGCTTCTCCACTGCATTCATGGCAAATTGCCCCCTTATGTTACCTCTGTGCAGATATAACTGACCATAGAAAGTGGATCTCTCCTTTGCATTATAGCACAATGCGTTTGCCATGAGAAGCTTTTGGCAAGAATATTCCTCTTAGATTGATTTAGAAGGTATATAACCCAAAGAGGGACAGCTTCCCATCTTTGCAATCATACTCCATTCCGCATTGATCCGCCAGTTTTCTGACATAGATACAGTAAGCCGACATGCAAGAAAACTTCTGATCCAGCTTCACGCAACGGTGCCCCTTTGCCATTTCACAGGTATTGCACAGGGTACAACAACTCGCTCCACACATGACACCATTGTGGCCACCACGGCGCATATTGCTGATGAGCCCAAGCATCGCTGTGTTGTGCGACGCCTTTACCCTGTAAATTGCGGCATGATCATGGTAATCCGTTATGTCCCAATTTGCCCATTCAGTATACTTTTATATTGCACAACACTTTCATCACTTTTCCCAACTGCAAAGACAAAATGGTACAACAACTAAAGGCTTAAGCATCGCGGCATAGCCGTAATTGTGTATAAGATTGGGCGATTATTACAATTGTTCTCTACTATTCTTCTGCTTTTCCAATCAACGCAATGATCTCATCGACGGTCTTACCGCTGGCCATTACTGCAGCCATGAGCCGCTTTTGATCTTCTTTGGCCTTTTCGTCGTTGAATTGCTTAAGCTCTGCCTTCTTCTCCTTGATCTGCTCCTGCAGGGATTCGATTTCGGCAGTCACCTGGGCAATTCGCTCATCAATCGTGAGTACGTGCTTATTCCTTGATCCTTTCGGGCGCGGCATAGCGATTCCGTCCTTTCAGCATTATTATATTTCAATATATAGTACTTTCCGCTTTCCTTCAGGTATTCTTCAAATTCCCTCTCGTATTTCTCGGGAATCCTTCGCATGCTGAATGCCTCGCCCCGCTCATCGTAGCCGACAAAGTTGCCTCCGTTGACATTCGCATGATCTCCGCGCTCCTTCGCGTTCAGAACCATGCGCAACAGGCTCAGCACCATCTTCACATCCACCAGAAAGCTGATGTTCTCCACATACCAGATGTCGTTCTCAAACTGTTCCTGATACAGGCGAACGTGGTTGTCCGCATGAATACACGGACATTCCAACCCCGGCCGCACCAGGCAGCGCTGCTTGTGGCGCTCGCTGTACCGCTCCTCGAATTCCACCGGTAGTGGCCGCGGCCCAATGATGGACATATCGCCGCGAAGAATGTTCAGGAGATTCGGAAGCTCGTCAAGCGAAAACTCACGGATAAACTTCCCATATCTTGTCAACCGTTGGCTTGATGGAAGCAGCCTGCCATCTTGACCGACAGTATTCTTCATGCTTCGAAATTTGAACATTTCAAAACTCTTGCCCTTGTATCCCGTTCGAATCTGTTTGTAGAAAATCGGCCTCCCCATGATCAAAAGATTCATCACGGCAAGCAGCAAAAGTACAGGTGATGCAATGAGAAACACTGGAACGATAATGACTACCGCCAGTCATCCGACAGCGCAAAAGGCACGTACACGCCCTTGACGATACCCCGGAAGATGGGATCCGCGTCCACGAAGTAGTCGCTCAACTCATACAGAGAGTTGATGTTGCGCTGCTTATCCCGGAGTATGCTGTCGTAATCGTAGTTGGCGAGATCCCCCGTGAAGGTGACCGCCTTGTCGTTGAAGGTCATCGTGTTTCGACCGTCATCCTTGGCGCCCACGGCGACCTCCGGCTTCCTGGGCGCGGGCTCATCCCTCGGCTGGGTCGAACCGCGCTACCTGCTAAACCATCCCATATGCCTTCCTCCCATCAAAAAAGCGCTCCGTTTCCGAAGCGCCCCGTTTGTTGTTTACTTCATGTATTTGTCCCGATACTCCGCAGGAGTCATGATTTCCGGCATATCCACCGACACCCCCGCAAAATCCTTATCTCCCGTAATCAAGACATCAACGCCATTCACCATTGCGGTGTACAGAACCGGGTAATCCTTCATGTCCCTTATCTCAAATAGCCCCGCCTTGATTGTCTGAGGTGTGTAAACCAAATCAAAACTGATGTGATCCAGAAGGGCGTCAACCGCCTGCATCTTTGCAGCGAATTTTCTTTTTACAACGGCGCGCAGTTCGTCTATAACGAAAGATGAGATCACCAGCTTATGATGTGACACAATATGCCCCAACATCTGATTGATGGGAGAACCCGGAAACAGCAGCGCCGACACCAATACGTTTGTGTCAATCATTACGCGCATCGTATCTCTCCTGCCGGAATTCCCGCATCATTTGTACAACGTCATCCTCGTTGTGTAGTCCCGCCTTTTCCGCTTCTCCCGCGAAAGCGATCTGCGCTTGCCGCAATGCCTCCATCGTAGAATTCATCAGAACAATCTGCCCGTTTTGCTCAACGAACAGCACCTTATCGCCTTCATGCACACCAAGAGACTTCCGGATCGCGATCGGTATCGTGATTTGCCCTTTGCTGGTGACCTTTGCGACCTCCATGCGTTCATCTCCTTACATTCCTTACTTCCTGTAATTCAATTATACGCGAAATCGTCTTCTTTGTCAACAGCGTCAGGTCAGCTTGCTCACCACACCGATGCAGGCGTCCTTCGGAAACATCATCTTGCGCTTGCGCTCATTCTCCAGCTCCGCAATATAGCGCACGGCCATGGCGAGCGCGGAGTAGCGATCCTTGTGCTGGTTCGTTCGCGCCGTGTCGTAAATCACAGTACCGCTGGCGCTCGCCTTCATGACGATGTTGCCCATCTCGATCTGCAGCGCATCGCCCTCCAAAAAGATCGCCTTCTCCTGCATCGTCAGCTTGCGCTTTCGGCTGCCGTCTTCGCCCTCGTCCTCGTCGCCAGTCGCCTCAGCGTTCCTCGAATTGACAGGCAATTCGAGCGAACGTTGCTCCAGCGCCACGCGCAGGCTGGACACCAACTGCTGGTTGACCTGTGGATTTGCCTTGACGCTTCGCAGCAGGGGCACCGCGTTGTGGATGGTCGTGCGCTCATCGTCCAGCGTCCACGGCGGATACTCCTTCCCCTTTTCGTCCGTCCACGGCTGGGCAAGAAACTGCGGGAAGGCATCGCCGAGGCCACGGTGGTCGAAGACGATCCGCGTAATCCTCGGAAAGCGCGAATAGGTGCGCCGCACCTCCTCAGCCAGCGCATCCAGCCGCTTGCCGTGGTAGGAGCGCAGATAGACGAGTTTCTTCAAATAAGCGCCGCTCTCCTAGTCCACCAGCTTCACCACGCAGATCACCGCGTTGTCCGCCTGTTTCTCACTGGAGGTGGCCAGGTCCACACCCATCACGTAATCAGAGGAACAGCTCGTCGGCTGGGCGTATTCCACCTGCCGCAACACGCGGCAACCCTCCGTGAGATCGTAGGGGAACATGCTGCCCGACTCCGCGCCCACGAATATGCTGCCATACTCCATTGCGAACTTCGCCTCGGGCATTCGCCTGCGCTCCTTCAAAAAGAACTCCATGTCCGTGATTCCCACGCGCGCCGCGCTACGGTAGTCCAGCGCGCAAGCGAAGTTGGAAGTGCTGCCATTTGCAAACTCCCGCAGCGCCCCCATGAACAGCGTGTAGAAGTAATTCGACTTCAGACACGCGGATGTGATGGAAACCGTCTTGCTGGGGTAGTCCGCAATCCCTCGCTGATGGCAGATGTCGCGCTTGGTGTTCTTCACAGGCGCGACCACCGCGTCCACATCGTC
>CANQEW010000112.1 GCA_947596085.1 uncultured Clostridia bacterium
AGCTTGCCCCCGTAGATGTCCGTGTTCTCCGCCTCGATGCCGAACACGTCCTTCGCGTCCTCCTCGTTCGAGATGCACACGTCTACGTACTGGCACAGCTCCGTCATCGCCGCGCGCGCCTCCTCGCGCGTCCATAGCTTCCCGCGATAGTTCAAATCGCAGGAGATCTTCACGCCGTGCGCCTTCGCCGCCACGCACGCCTGCTTGCAGATCTCCACCAGATTCGGTCCCAGCGCCGGCGTGATGCCCGTGAAGTGGAACCACTCCGCGCCCTCGAAGATTTTATCCCAGTCGAAGTCGGTGGGCTGCGCCTCCTGGATGGCGGAGTGAGCGCGGTCGTAGATGCACACGCTGCCGCGCTGGCTGGCGCCCTTCTCCAGGAAGTAGATGCCCACGCGGTCGCCGCCGCGGGCGATCATGGAGGTATCTACGCCGAAGCAGCGCAGTGAATTGACCGCCGCCTGGCCGATGGCGTGCTTAGGCAGCTTGGTGACATAGGCCACGTCCATGCCATAGTTCGCCAGCGATACCGCGACGTTCGCCTCGCCGCCGCCGAAGGTAGCCTGCAGCTGATCGTCCTGGAAGAAGCGGTAGTAGCCGTTGGGGGCCAGGCGAAGCATAATTTCGCCGAAGGTGATGATCTTGCCCATGGGAAATTCCTCCTTTTAACAATCGAAACGTGCAACTACTTCTGCACCAGGTGGACGGCGAATCCGCCCATCTCACCTTCTAGGTAGATTGCCTTGATCTTGCCCTTGGCGTCCACGGACTCGGAGCCGGCCTCAAACTTCACGCCCTGGCGGCCCAGGTGATACATGGCGCGGGAGACGCTGTTGGTGCCGATGGCGATGTGGCCCAGCCTGCCGCGCCCGGGCTTCTTCATGCACTCCACCGCCGTTCCGGCAAACACGGAGCTGTTGCCCACCTTGCAGTCGAAGCCGAAGACGGCACAGAACTGGCGCGCGACCCGCTCGGCCTCCTCCGCGTTTTCGCAGTTGATGCCGATGTGGCGGAGCTCAAAGCCCAGCATGGTCTTGACCGCATCCCGGCAGATGGCGGTGATCTCGTCCCACTTCTCGCCCTCGATCAGATCCTTCTTGACCATCCAGGTGCCGCCGCAGCAGGCGATCTGGTCGAAGGAAAGGTAGTCCATCATGTTCTTGGTGTTCACGCCGCCGGTGGGCATCCACTTGAGCGTGCGGTAGGGGCCCGCCAGCGCCTTCAGCTTCGCCACGCCGCCGTTCTGCTCGGCGGGGAAGAACTTCACCACGTCCAGCCCCAGCGCCATGGCCTGTTCCATCTCGCCGGCGGTGGCCGTGCCGGGCAGCATCAGCGCGCCCCTGGAGAGGCCGTACTTCACGGTGTCCGGATTGAAGCCGGGCGACACGATGAACTTGCACCCGGCCGCGAGCGCGCGGTCGAGCTGATCGGAATTGGTCACGGTGCCCGCGCCTACGATGATCTCCGGCACCTCGGCGATGATCGCCTTGATGGCGTCCTCGGCGGCGGCGGTGCGGAAGGTCACCTCCGCGGCGGGCAGGCCGCCGGCGACAAGCGCCTTGGCCAGCGGCACCGCCTTTTTTGCGTCCTCCAGCGCGATAACGGGCACGATGCCGATATTCGAAAGCTCCTGCAACAGCTGATTCATGGTTCATCCCTCCTGTGTAATTCGCATTCTTGTTCAAACACGTCCAATTTTATTATACACAATCTCAGTGAAATTCCAAGATGGAAAAAACAGAGCCGGTCAAATTTATGCAAACCTCACAAATATAAAAACCCTGTTTTGCACTTGACGGGAAGGAGTGAATCCTGTATGCTTATAATTATGGAAAGTCTTGCATATGCGGCCGGCTTTCGAGTGAACATCGTGAAAGGAAGGGAGCTTTGCCTATGGACATTCGCTATTCCGCTAACCAGAGGGACGTCAAGCGCTACACCACGGAGGAGCTGCGCCGGGAGTTCCTGATCGAAAATCTGTACGTGCCGGAGGAGGTGGTCGCCGTGTACAGCCACGTGGACCGCATGGTCACGCTGGGCTGTATGCCGGTGCACGAGACCGTGTCCATCGACAAGGGCATCGACGTCTGGGCGAACTTCGGCACCCACTACTTCCTTGAGCGCCGGGAGATTGGCATTTTCGATATCGGCGGCGCGGGCAAGATCTCCGTGGACGGTAAGGTCTACGAGCTCGGCTATAAGGATTGCCTCTACATCACCCGCGGGGCGAAGGAAGTGCTCTTCTCCAGCGACGATCCGGCGCATCCGGCGAAGTTCTACATGGTTTCCGCGCCGGCGCACTGCAGCTACGAGACACGGCTTCTGAAGATCGCGGACGCGGCCAAGAAGCCCTGCGGCGACTCCGCCACCTCCAACAAGCGCGTGATCAACCAGTTCATCCATCCCGACGTGCTGCCCACCTGTCAGCTCTCGATGGGCATGACGGTGCTGGAATCCGGCTCGGTCTGGAACACCATGCCCGCCCACACCCACGAGCGCCGCATGGAGGTCTACATGTACTTCGAAGTACCCGAGAACGAGGTAGTGTTCCACATGATGGGCGAGCCCACCGAGACCCGCCACATCGTCATGAAGAACGAGCAGGCGGTGATCTCGCCCTCCTGGTCGATTCACGCGGGCGCGGGCACGGCCAGCTACACCTTCATCTGGGCCATGGGCGGCGAGAACCAGGCCTTTGACGACATGGACGGCATCGCGACGACCGATTTGAAGTGAGGCGCAGCATGAATCACGATATGATGAAGATGTTCTCCCTTGAGGGCAAGGTGGCCCTCGTGACCGGCGCGGCCTACGGCATCGGCTTCGCCATCGCGGAAGCGCTCGCGGGCGCGGGCGCGAAGATCGCCTTCAACTGCCGCAGCCAGAAGAACATGGATCAGGCCCTGGCCGGTTATGCCGCGAAGGGCATCGACGCGAAGGGCTATATCGCCGACGTGACCGACGAGGCGCAGGTGACCGAGCTCGTGCGGAAGATCGAAGCCGACCTGGGCGCGATCGACATTCTGGTCAACAACGCGGGCATCATCAAGCGCATCCCAATGACGGAAATGCGCGCGGAGGAATTCCGGCAAGTGGTGGACATCGACCTGGTGGGGCCGTTCATCTGTGCCAAGGCCGTGATTCCCGGCATGATCGCCAAGGGCCACGGCAAGATCATCAACATCTGCTCGATGATGAGCGAACTGGGCCGCGAGACCGTCTCCGCCTACGCCGCCGCCAAGGGCGGGCTGAAGATGCTGACGCGCAACATCTGCTCGGAGTACGGCGAGGCCAACATTCAGTGCAACGGCATCGGCCCGGGCTACATCGCCACGCCGCAGACCGCACCGCTGCGCGAGCGCCAGCCGGACGGCAGCCGGCACCCCTTCGATCAGTTCATCGTGTCCAAGACCCCGGCGGCGCGCTGGGGCACGCCGGAGGATCTGATGGGCTCGGCCATCTTCCTGGCCTCGGATGCCTCGAACTTCGTCAACGGTCACATTCTCTACGTGGACGGCGGAATCCTCGCCTACATCGGCAAGCAGCCATAAAAAAATAAACCAGCAAAACGGGAGCCGCGCATCTGCGCGGCTCTTGTCTCGTTGCAAGATCGTGAAGCACCCCGCCCACTGTGACAGTCATGTACAGAATCGCGCCCAGCAGCGTCATCAGAAGCAACCGTGGGCGAGTGCACATGGTCGCATTGCCTTCAAATAATCGACTCCAATAACTGCATAAAGGCCAAATATAGCGTCGAGCATATTTACTCGACGCTGGTTTTTATTTTAAAACCATTGCCAATGATGCTTTGAGTTCATCCTTGTACTTGTAAATATCTTTAGGAGTCTCCACTGAGATTCTTTCATCTCTACTGCGGAAGCTTATATTCCGCTTTGTCCCTTCCAAACGCAACCGGCAAATCCACTTTGTTGGCATTCCATCTATAAGAATCGCATAGTAACTGCGGGTATCTTTCGCGACAATTCGCTCAATCTCAATAAGTTCGCCAAGAATCGCACAGATAATGTAATACGATTCTATTTCTTCCTCCGTTGTAACGATACCCGACTTTTCTGCCTCTTCAGGTTGCTCTGATACATCCACTTGTTCAGGTTCCTCATGTTTTTCTTCTTTCTCTTCTTCCACAGTTAACGCGGAGGCAATTCGTTCATTGATTATTTCATTTACATATCCATTGAGTGCAGATTTAATCAAGGGGCGGAACCGTTCGACGACAGCTTGTGTCTTAACGCCCTGATATACATCCGTCAACATAAAACGCACAAATTCATCCGTCGGATCTTTTAGAAGTGCCGCAAAGTTCTGCTTGAATGAAGTAGTAAACCGCAGATTTGACGCAAAATCAAACATTTCTTCCGCATCAAAAGATGCTTTCGTGAAACGTTTTAGATGCGGCACTTGGCTTTCTTTAATATTTTCAAGATTGATCTCAAAGAAGGGCTCCAAATCCATTTTATTTGCTTCATTGAGATCCGTATAAAACCTATAAACAATTCCATTTGTTAAAATGGCAAACCTTGCCTCCGTGGTGCCAAAGTAACGAAATAACTGCGAATCATGTTTTTCCAGATTCTCACCGCACTTTTTCGCCTCAACCAGAATCGTAGGCTTGCCATTGATATTGATGGCGTAATCTACCTTCTCTCCTCTTTTAATGCCCACATCAGCAACAAATTCCGGTGTAAACTCATCGGGATTAAAAACGTCATATCCTAGAACCTGCGAAAAAAACGGCATGATAAGCGCCATTTTAGTCGCTTCCTCAGTTTGCAATTGATCTTTTTTCTTTATAGCCTGTGATGCAAACTGTTTCAAAATGTCGATGAAGTCCATGACCATTCCTCCTCAATTCTTTTGTCTTTCATCGGCTTAATATAGTTCAGAATATGTCTGTTGTAATTATCAAACTCAGTCAAGAATATTTTAACATAAATAAGTATAATTTGCAAATAGAATTTCTAATTTGAATTTAGGCAAATCGCCAATCCTTTTCCTGCTCCGCGCAACTTTCCCTCCGCTTTTCGGGGTATATGTAGGTTTGTCAAACATCTTGGACAAGAAAGGCAAGCAAAAATTTCTGCGGGGAGAGCCAATTGAGAGGACGCATCGGCATGGAGTTGGAGCGGCGTTGATGGACGGCGAGCTGGGAGCGGA
>CANQEW010000113.1 GCA_947596085.1 uncultured Clostridia bacterium
ACTCGGCTCGCCAAAGCCTCGCCCTTCGCATCTGCAACGCGGCGCTTCACTCTCAGAATACTGACTTCTTTCTCCCCGAATCTCTCGATCCGGGCGCCTTGTCTACTCTCGCTGTATCGTTTTCAAGGTTCGCTTCTCTGCCCCGTTTCCGTGACAGCAAAAGATATTATACCAAATGCAGTCACCCTTGTCAACCCTTTTTTTCATTTTTTCTGAAAAAATTTTTTCGCGGCATCATACGCTTGTCTGGGAGGCTGCCATGAAGCGATTTTTGCATTTGATCTGTCTGCTCGCCGTCGCGGCGCTGCTGCCCGCGGCGCTCATCGTATCCCGGGGATTGCCCGCGGACTCGCACCCCTATGTGGAAAAGAAGTACGCGGGTTGGAACGGCGTGCTGCGCGCCTGGGTCTGCGCAGAATGGAAGTGTTCCGGCAGCTTTGTCCGTTGGCTGAACGCCTGCGCCGCGGATTTTGAAAAGCACCATGACGGCGTCTATATCGAATTTACGCCCGTGGATGCGGACGCACTGCAAGAAATCGGCACGGGTAATCTCCGCCCTCCGGAGCTTCTTCTGTTCTCTCCGGGCGCGATCAACAACTCCGCCGCGTTGAAGCTTGTCGCTTCCCCTGCCGCGCTGCGTCGCGATCTGCGCAATGTTGGCGGCGGATTGTCCTATCCGGTAGCGATGGGCGGCTACATCTGGATCGTCAATCTAGATTTGATGACGGATGCGCCGTCCATCGGAAACGTCTCTGTTTTCCCGTTCGATGACACTGCGCGGAGTTTTTCGGCTGCATCCGTCGCTCTTCTGAGCGGCGACTCCCAGGAAGACGATTCGGAATTCTCTCCGCCCGAAGCTGGTTTGGATCTGGGTTTGCCCGCCGCCGCGGGGGTCTCGCCGGTTTCGGACGCGCTGGAGCGCTTCACCGCAGACGACGCGCTAAGTCGCTTTATCACGGGCGAATTGCCTGCCGTCGTCGCGTCGCAGGCGGAGCTTGCGCGGTTGATTCAGCTGCGAGACGCGGGAAGGGGCCCGGACTGGACGTGCGTTCCCGCGGGGCAAATCGCATATACGGATCAGTTGCTGCTGTTGGGATTCGTAGAGCAGACCGGCGATTCAGCGGAGGAACGGCTCACCCTGGCGGAGGAATTCGGCGCCGGTTTGCTCGAACCGGAGGCCCAAGCGCGGCTTGCGGACATCGGCGCGTTCTCGGTCACGGGCGAGCGCATCTATTCCGACTTCTCACCCTACGCGGTGCTGGATGGCTTGCTCAACAGTAGAGAGTTGTTCACGCCCTCCGCCTTCGCGTCCGCCCTTCCCGATTGTAAGGATTTGCTTTGGGAGCTCATAGACGGAGCGCTCGATTCGAATCAGGCGCTCGCTCAACTGCGAGAGAGACTGCTGTCATCTCCACGTCAAAATTGACGCCGCTATATAATAGGTGTAATTTGATTCAGTTTGTCAAAAATTGCGAATTTCGTCAATTTCTCCTTCGTTTTATTCTTGATGTGCGGGCGCAAAGCGTGTATAATTTATTTAGCAAAGTTTCGATTGATTTTACTTTCCGATTTATAACGCATGGAGGACCGCATGAAACTGCCGTTTATCCGGGAACAGTCCAAATTCATCCGGAATTGCGTCTTCGTGGTCGCGTTTGCAATTCTTTTTGCCGCGCTGGTTTTTCGCTTTGAGACGGTCTGGAACTTCATTGGCCGGCTGTTTTCGCTGGCGTCGCCCTTCTTCGTGGGTTTTGCCATCGCGTTTTTGCTGGGGCCGATTCAGCGAAAGATCGAGGTTGTCTTCCGCAAGACGCTGTTTCGCGGCGCGCGTCGGCCGAAGCTGATGCATGGCATCTCGGCGCTATTGTCCATCGGACTGCTTCTGCTGCTGGTTCTCGTGTTCCTCCGCATTATCGTGCCGCAGCTGGTCGTGTCCATTCGATCCATTGTGGAATATATCACCGGTTTTTTGCATGAGAATTCCGGCAGACTCAACGAGATTCTGCTCAAATACGACTTCCTCAGCTTCAACGGCGACGAGTTGGTGGTCGCCTGGGACAACATCGTGTCCAGCCAAATCAACAACATCACGCTGCTGTTGAACAACCTCGTGCTGATCTCCCGCACCATTGTGAACTTCCTGTATGAGCTGTTGGTGGGCATCATCACGGCCTTCTACATCCTGATGGACAAGGACAATCTCGCGGCGCAGATCAAGAAGATCGGCTATTCGCTGATTTCCCGCGAGAATAACGAGCGCCTGATCTACTGGACGCGCCGGGCAAATCGCATCTTTGCCGGCTTCATCTCCGGCAAGATCATGGATTCCATCATCATCGGCGTGATTTGTTACTTCGGTATGCTGATCTTCCGCATGGAATATCCGCTGTTGATCAGCAGCGTGATCGCCGTGACGAACATCATTCCCTTCTTCGGACCGTTCATCGGCTGGGTGCCCTGCGTATTGATCCTGTTGATCGTGAATCCCATCAGCGCGCTGTGGTTTACGGTGTTCATCCTGGTGTTGCAGCAGCTGGACGGAAACGTGATCGGGCCGTTCATCCTGGGCGATTCGGTGGGCGTGTCGGCGCTCTCGATCATGATCGCCATCGTCATCGGCAGCGGTTTGTTCGGCTTCGTGGGCATGATCGTGAGCGTTCCCATGTACGCGCTGATCTACGCCTTCGCCCGCACCGTGATCCACGCGCGCCTCAAGCGCCGCGGCCTGCCTGTCGCCACCGAGGATTACGTGAACGCGCCCGAGTGTTTGAAAACGGAGGATTCGTCGAATGAGTGATTTGCGGCCGCCGCTGCCCGGCGGATTCGTTCGTGAAATTGAGAAAATGCTGGGGTCGGACGCTCCGGCATTTTTCGCGTCCCTGGAACAACCCGCCGCGCTGGCGCTGCGCCTGAATCCCGCGCGCGCGGGCGCAATGGCCGCCGCGGAGCCCTTCATCGAATCGCACGTTCCCTGGGAACCAAGCGGCTGGTATCTGAAATCCGGCGCGCGGCCCGGCGCGGGGATCGCCCACGCCGCGGGCGCCTTCTATCTGCAGGAGGCAAGCGCCATGGTGAGCGTCGCCGCGCTGGCGCCGGAGCCCGGCGAGCGCGTGCTCGATCTCTGCGCCGCGCCCGGCGGCAAGAGCACGCAGATCGCCGCCGCGCTGGCGGGCGAAGGTCTGCTCGTCTCCAACGAGCCGGAGCCGGCCCGGGCGAAGGTGCTCGCCTCGAATCTGGAGCGCATGGGCGCGCGCGCCGCCGTGGTCTGCGCCTATCCGGATGCGCTGGCCATGCGCTGGCCGGAGTATTTCGACGCGGTGCTCTGCGACGCGCCCTGCTCCGGCGAGGGCATGTTCCGCCGCGATCCCGCCGCGCGAGCGCAATGGACTCCCGCTTCCCCGGCGGGCTGCGCGCGGCGGCAGGCGGGAATACTGGATTGCGCGGCGGAGCTCGTGCGCCCCGGCGGGCGGCTGGTGTATTCCACCTGCACGTTCAACAGAAGCGAGAACGAAGGGACGATCGCCGCGTTCCTGGAGCGGCACCCGGAGTTTGCCCCGGAGGACTTTGCGCTGCCGGAGCTCGGCGCTTCGCAGGACGGCATGATTCGCGTCTGGCCGCACCTCGCACGCGGGGATGGTCACTTCGCCGCAAAGCTGCGCAAGGCCGGGAGTTCGGAGCGCCGCGAAGCGCCCGCGCCGCGAAGCGCCCGGGATTCACTCGATCTGCTGCGCGAACTCGAAGCGGAGATCGGCCCCCTTCCGGAGGCGCTGAAGTTGCGCGTGGAGCAAATCGGCGGCTTCGTATATTCCGTCGCGCCGGAGCGCCCGGATCTGGCGGGGCTGCGCATCGTTTCGCCGGGGCTGCGACTGCTGCGCGCCGGGAAGAATTACGTGGAACCGGAGCACGCGCTCGCCATGGCGCTGGGCGCGGATGGCGCGTACAGGCGCATGAATCTGGACGACGCGCAGGCGCGGCGCTACCTTGCGGGAGAGGCGCTGCCCTGCGATCCCTGCGAAAAGGGCTGGACTCTAATGCTATGGAACAACCTGCCGTTGGGTTGGAGCAAGGCATCGAACGGTCAAATGAAGAATCATCTGCCGAAGGGACTGCGGATCAATTTGCGACAATGAGGGGAGAACACGACGCTTTAGCAAAAGGAAGCGTGTCGAACGAGTATATTTTTTCGACCGCGGCCCCGTGTGTTCGCACGAGACCGCGGTCCCTTGATTTTTCGGATTCAAATTCGTTCGTTGAATCGGCGCCTTATTTTTCGCCCATGTACGCCTCGAGCGTAACGTCCTGCCGCCAGATCTGCGTGGCGGCCTTCTTGCCGACGTAGCGGTAGTGCCAGGGCTCGTAGCTGATGCCCGTCTCGTCGGCCTTGTTCGCCGGGTAGCGCTGGATGAAGCCGTACTCGTGGGCGTGCTCCTGGAGCCAGGCGTACTGGGGCGTATTTTCGAAGCCGTCGCCAGTCTCCACGGTCACATCGAAGGCCAGGCCCGTCTGGTGTTCGCTCGCGCCGGGCTCCTGCGCCTTGCCGGGCTCGCTCTCGGCATAGACCTCCGCCTGCCGTTCGTAGCTGCGGTAGCCGCTGGTCACGATGTAGCCGTTCATATCCTCCGCCTCGGCGGCGGCGAACATCTTCTCCATGGGCTCGTAGCACTCCCGCGCGAGATAGATTTCGCTGCTGGCCAGCCGGAAGGAGTGGCGTTGGTTGTAGAGGTTGACCAGATCCTCCGGCACATAGTTCGCATCGAGGCGGTGCGCCGCGTTCACCAACAGTATATCCCCTTGGAAGACCGTGGACCGCACGCCGAAGTGCCAGCCCAGCGCGAACGTGCCGCCCAACAGCGCCACGCAGAGGATCGCGGCGGCGATCAGCTGCGCGCGGTTCAGCGTCAGCGCGAGCCCGCCGCCCTTGCGGTGCTTCTTTCCCTGCTTTGCGTTCCGCCCGGAGGGCGTCTTTTTCGCTTCGACCTTCGTCTCCCGCGTTTCGCTCGTATTCTTCTCCATATGCGCTTTCCTCCGATTTTCTGCCTCTATGATAGCTTCCGACTCGCGCGCTGTCAAGGGATTTCTCGCCGCGCTGTAGGTTTGTCAAACATCTTGGACAAGGAGAGTAAGCAAAGATTCCCGAGGGGAGAGCCAATTGAGGGGACGCATC
>CANQEW010000114.1 GCA_947596085.1 uncultured Clostridia bacterium
TCCCCTGCCGGAAAATCTCCACCCTTTCCCTTGACAGCTCCCTCCCTCGCTGTTACCTATGATTGACGCCAACAGAAGCGATGTTCGAAGATAAAAAACTTTTCTCTTGACAGTTGTTCAATTATCTTGTATAATAATCTCTGTTCGAAAGAATATAGGGGCATGGTGTAATGGTAACACGTGGGTCTCCAAAACCTTTGTTGAGGGTTCGAATCCTTCTGCCCCTGCCATATCACCTACTCGCTTTTGATACAAGCCGGTAGGTGATTTCTTTTACCCATTTCGCCCCGAAACCCGTTGCGATAGGAGCTTTCTGGCAACAGTTCGCCAAATCGTATGAATTGAAATGGCGGTAAAGCATTGCTGGTTAAGCTTTGAGCATATTCCTGAACATCTAAAATGGCGAAACAGGCCGATTTTGGTAGTTTCGCCATTTTACGTGAACAATTCATGTCTCGGATTTCTTTCGTCAAATAGTATGGAACTCTATCAAATTATTCCAGTGTAGATTTGTCAAACATCTTGGACAAGAAAGGCAAGCAAAAATTCCTGCGGGGAGAGCCAATTGAGTGGACGCATCGGCATGGAGTTGGAGCGGCGTTGGTGGATGGCGAGCTGGGAGCGGAAGTCGGCGAGGGAATAGAAGCGATGGGAATCATAAAAACGCTTCTGATCCTCGCGATGACTGCGTTCGACTTTGCCGTTGTGCCTTGGTGTGTAGGGGCGGATCCGCTTGTGGCGAATGCCCAGTTCGACGACGGTGGTCTCCACGCGCGATCTCCCCTCGCTCCATCATAGCGATCTTCCGGATCATGCATCGCATGTCGGCCTCTCCGTGCGATTCCCTCCGCGCTTTCCTTCCGCCAGGAGATCCAGCGCCCGTTCCGCCCGCGCATACAGCTCGCGAAAGGCCTCTTCGTAGGTAATTTCCCCGTACTCCGGGTCCATCACCCCATAGAAGATGCGGCTCATGCGTTGCACCCTCTCTACCGGCAGGCGCAGGAGAGAAAGCCGGTACTGCGCGCCGTCGGAAATCGCCGCAAAATCGGAAAACCACGATTCCTCGCCGTCTTCCAGATACCGCGTGGACGAATTTTCTCGGTCGCAGAGGATGCCGTGGCTCTGCAGCGTCTCCCAGACCGGCTCCGGCACGGGCCGTCCCCGGGTGTTCGCAAATGCGGCTCGCGCTTCCCCGATCGCGGGAAGATTCCTTTCCTTCGCCAGATGGTTCAGGATGTTCGCCGCCATCACGCTTCGATTCAGGCCACCGTCGCAGCAGAAGCAAATTCGAACCGGTACATCCAGATAGGTCCGCATATCCAGGAAGCGCTGAACCGTCAGCCCTTCGGAATGGAATTCGAAAACCGGCGCGCTTTGGGGATCAATCTGTGCAAAATCGACGGCCGTGCTGAGCGCATCGCCATCAATGACGCCCGGCTTGAAATACGCGAGAGTGATGTGGGGGGTTAGGAGATAGGGAAGTTTCTGTACGGCGTCAAACCGCGCGTACATCTCCGCCAGCAGCTCGGCGTCGCGTTCCGTCTGCGGGCGAAGTAAAAGCACCAACGACTTGGAAACCATGTTGACGATTCTGTCCGAGACCATGGCGATCCTCTTCCCAGTGCAATCCTTTCGGATCGCTTCCACGATGCCGGCGGCCCTGTCGATGCTGTCAGCGACCTCTCGGTTGTACGCGCTCGCCGCATTGGATGCGCACATCTCCGGCGAAATCAGGTCATGCAGCGTCATGTGAATGGTGGATGCGTCCAGGCGGGAGGCCAGCATGTCGGTTCCACCCAACTTGGAATCGAGCGCCTCCTGGATCAGCTGTATGATCTGCGCACACCGCCGCCCTGGACGGAAAACTACGGTGCTGCCGTGAAACGGCGCATAACTCCCGTCCGGATTGACCTTGTTGGCCAGATTTGCGGCGGCCGGAAAAATTCCGCGAATTGGCTCATATTTCCAAGCGGTCCGCTGATCGTAATCTGACAGGAATGACATTGCGCGTCCCCTTCCCGGCAGGCTGTTCCCGCCGCCGTTTCTTCTATAAATTCGTTGTCGATTCTCGGATTTCCTTCCGCACCGGGAGATATTCCGCCGGCAGGAGGACAGCTCGTCAGTGGAAACGAATCGCGCCCGGCATCCGAAAAAGGAAGGGGCCCGCGGCATTGGAGTGCGGAAGCTGAGCTCACGCCCTACCAGTAAAATTTGCGCCAAATTGTTGGGGCACCAAGCAGGTACGTCTGCGAGCATCGGCCGGCCAATGGATCCAAACAGTGGTGCGACAGGTAAATGCAATGCCCGGCGCAACAGCGACATTGGCCTTGCCGCCCACGGCCTGTTCTCCTCATACGGAATATCTTTTTTCCGCTCCTGACAATTTATTATCATCTTCTTAAAGTTTGACGCTGTAGCCGTCCATTGAAGCTTTGATTCTGCTTTTTGAAAGGGAATGTAAATCTCATATTTTTTCGTCTGAAATATACACGGATCACGAACTTCTCACGTTTTTAAATTGAGATGCAGCACGATTGATAGCGTGCAACGTTCATATCATTGTGGGAAGGAGTTTAAATCCCTGATGCTCCGCTTTATCTGATCGGCGCTCGAACACATCCGATCCTATGTGGTTGAATCTTCCTTAGAACCGTGAAGGGCGGCATTGCGCCGCCCTTTACGGTTTTTCCGGTCACATCTTGCTGTTCAGAATCTCCACGGCCGCGTCGGCGTACTCCTTGAGGAGCGCCTGGGTCTTGTCGGCGGAGTCGGACACTGCGTTGACGTACAGCTTGATCTTCGGCTCGGTGCCGGACGGGCGCACGCACACCCACGCGTCGTTCTCCAACTCGAAGTAGAGCACGTTCGACTTGGGCAGGGTGAGCGTTTCGGTCTGGCCGCCGCACACGCGGGTGCTCTTCTGATAGTCGCGCAGGGCCACGACCTTCGCGCCGCCGATGCTCGCCGGCGGGTTGTCGCGCAGCGCGCTCATCAGCGTCTGCATCTTCTCCAGGCCGTCCTTGCCCGGGAGCACGAAGGAGGCAACCTTGTCGCCGTAGTGGCCGTACTGCTGATAGAGCAGGTCGATGGCGTCCACAAGCGTCTTGTTGAACTTCTTCTTGTACCAGCAGGCCGCCTCGGCGATCAGCATGCAGGCGTTCACGCCGTCCTTGTCGCGCACGTCCGTGCCGGAGAGGAAGCCGAAGCTCTCCTCGAAGCCGAACATGAAGGTGTTGCAGCCGGTGGTCTCAAACAGGTGAATCTGCTCGGCGATGTACTTGAAGCCGGTCAGCACCTCGATCATCTTCACGCCGAAGGACTTTGCGATGGCCGCCGCCATGTTGGTGGACACGATGGTCGTGACCGCCGCCGCGTTCGCGGGCAGCTCGCCGCGCTCCTTCTTCTGGGAGAGGATGTAGTGCAAAAGCACGCAGCCGATCTGGTTGCCGTTGAGCAGACGCGGGCCGTTTTCCGTCATGCAAGCGATGCCCACGCGGTCGCAGTCGGGGTCTGTGCCGATGCACAAATCCGCGCCGATCTGCTTTTGCATCTCGAGCGCCAGGCGGAAGGCGTCCTGCTCCTCCGGGTTGGGCACGCGCACGGTGGGGAAGTCGCCGTCGGGCAGCTCCTGCTCCTTGACCACGTACACGTTCTCCATGCCGATCTCCTTGAAGATGCGGCGCACCGGCAGGTTGCCTGAGCCGTGCAGCGGCGTGTAGACGATCTTGAGCTCCTTGCCCACTTCCTTCGCCAGCTCCGGATTGACGGAAAGCTTCTTCACGGCGGCGATATACGCGTCGTCCACCTCGGGTCCGATGTAGGAAAGCAGTCCGGCGTCGAGGGCGGCCTTCTCGTCCATGGGCACGCTCTCGGCGTAGGTGGTCTCCGGCAGCAGGTCGGTGATGCCCTTCACGGACTCCGGGGGCATCTGTCCGCCGTCGGACCAGTAGACCTTGTAGCCGTTGTACTTGCTGGGGTTGTGGCTGGCAGTGATGACGATGCCCGCGATGCAGTTCAGGTGCCGCACGGTGAACGAGAGCACCGGCACCGGGCGCAGCGACGGATACAGATGCGCCTTCACGCCCGCGGCGGCCAGCACCAGCGCGGCCTCCCTGGCGAACACGTCGCTCTTGTGGCGGGAGTCGTAGGCGATGGCCACGCCGCGCTCCGCTCCGCCGGGATTGGTCAGAATGTACTTCGCGAGCGCGCGGGAAACCCGGCGCACGTTGTAGATGTTCAGGCGATTGGTGCCCGCGCCGAGCACGCCGCGCATTCCCGCGGTGCCGAACTCGAGCTCGCGATAGAAGCGGTCCTCGATCTCGGCGGGATCATTTTCGATGGACTTCAAATCCGCGACGGTCTCGGGGTCGTTGGCGAAGTCCTCGAGCCACTGCTTGTAAACCTGCATAGCTTCCATGACGCATTCCTCCCTGATCCATTTCAATCGTTTGTGGTATCGTTTGTTGTCACTGTCCGGCGACGCGCTCCAGCTGCTTTTGCAAGCGGAACAGGTGGCCGCGCTCCTGCCGGGCGATCTCGCGGAACACTTCCCGCGCGCGCTCGTCGGCGCTCCGCTCCCGCAGCTCCGCATAGAATAGGATCGAATCCTTTTCCGAGGCGATGGCGCTTCGCAGCACGGCGGCGGGATTCTCAAAGCCGGCCTCCCGCAGGCCCATCAGGCCCTGGGGAAACACGACCTCGGCGGCGATGGCGGTGAGGTAGGCGTTCGTCTCGTCGTCGTAGGCAGCATCGGACAATGCGGAGCGGGACGCGGCCAGGCGCTCAAACTCGGCGCGGTGGGCCTGTTCGTCCCAGGCCAGCGCTTCGAGCAGCTCCACGGTCTCCGCCGACCGGCTCACCCGCGCGGCGCGCCGGTAGAAGGATTCCCCGCGCCGCTCCATCTCGACGGCGATGCGAATGCCCTCCACATCGCTGAAAACGTGAAACATGGCTCCTCCCTTCGCGCCGGCTTCGCGGCTCCTTGCGTGTTCCCAATATATCAAAATTAGTTTACATCAAATGGAAGGCGTTTGCAAGGGGCATCGGCGGAAATTGGCAAAAATCGTCTATTGGCGTCAATCATAGGTAACAGCGAGGGAGGGGGCTGTCAAGGGAAAGGGTGGAGATTTTCCGGCAGGGGA
>CANQEW010000115.1 GCA_947596085.1 uncultured Clostridia bacterium
TCCGTCAATGTGGACGGGTCGAAGCCCCGGAAGTCGATCGTGGTGAACGCGCACGACGAGAACGTGTAGCGCATCGAGCGCACGCCAGACAGGTTGCCCAGGCCGCTCACGCTTGCCAGGTTCGTGCACGAGTAGAAGAGGTAGTTCAGGTTCAGGTACGTAAACGTCGCCATGTCCGCCGCGAAGGTCGCGCTCGTGAGGTACTGCCGGTGCGTCGGGCCCGTCATGCCGTCCCAGGGCGTGAATCCCAGCCCCACGTACTTTCCAATCGCGCAGATCCGCCCGCTCGCGACTAGCTCGCGCGTGGCGTCCGGCGTGGACGAAGCCGTGAGAACGCCCTCGCCATCGGCGTAGTAGTGAGCCCAGAACCAGGTGCGGGCGTCGTTGTTCGGGTCGGTCAGCACGCCGCCGGCACCCAGCTTGCATACCGATGCGCCGCTGGTCTGGGATGGCACGAAGCCGTCCGTCCCGCCGACGAGCCTGGTGCAGCCGGTGAACATGAGCGAGCCCGAGAGCCCCGAGTTGCTGAAAGACGTTGCGTAGATCGTCTCGAGCGAGCCGCAGCTCGTGAACATCTGGTTCGCGCTCGTCATGCCGGATAGGTTCTCGAAGCCTCGGACCTCGGTGCAGTTCGAGAACGCGTTGAACCAGTAGTTGCAGTTCGTCAGGCCGAGAGAACCGATGGTCGAGTCGATGTAGACCTTCTTCACCAGCAGCTTGATGGAGTCGTAGGAGCGTGCGCTCGCGGACGAGTAGCCGGCGGGGTCTATCTCGAAGACCTGCACGATGCGCCCGCCGGTCGACGACGTGCGCCGCTCGTAGTAGTTGATCTCCAGGGTGCCGTCGTCGAGCAGCAGCGCCCGGATCTTGTAGCCCACGTCCCATTCGAGCGCCAGGATGGCTGCGGCCATGTCGCCCGGCGCGTAGAGCGTCGAGAGCCCGTTCTGCCCGCGTATGGCGTCGGCTATGTCCGAGAACACCGACTCCGGCAGCACGCCCGACTCCAGGGTCATGTACGGCTGCGCTTGATACTGCCCGGCGTCGGTGCCGTCGAGGGCGGCAACGGCAGAAGCCATCTCGCGCGGCTTGTAGAGCGTGGCCACGCCGGCCTGGTATCGGATAGCGTTCGCTATGTCGGTGAGTATGTGTGTGGAAACGGTACCTACGGCCATCAGAACTCCTCTTCTTCGAGGTTGGCAATGGCGGCGATCGCGTCGTCCACGTACTGCTTGGTGGCGTAGGCGGACAGGTCAGGCGTGGTTCCCGCAGGCCCCTGCGGACCTTGCGGTCCTGTGGCCCCCGTCTCGCCTTTGAGATTGTGGAAGGCGAAGGCGAACGTCCTGGCAGACGCCGTGCCGCCCAGCGTAACGTTGACGGAAGGCGTGCCCGTGCTCGCATCGACGGTCGCGCTCGCGCCGGTGATGGTCGCGTCTGCGCCGTCGTCGCCCGTGTCGCCCTTCGGCCCTTGTGGCCCAGTGGCACCAGTCGCACCCGTCTCGCCTTGCGGCCCGGTCTCGCCCTGGGGACCAGTGGCACCCTGGATTCCCTGGATGCCCTGCGGCCCGCGCAGGTCTGCCGAGCTCGTGCCAGACGCGCTCGTCACCGTCAGCACCGAGCCGTTCCAGCTGTGCGTGCAAGAGACGCCATTAGCGCCGGCGGGACCGGTTTCACCTTGCGGGCCGGTATCGCCGGTATCGCCCTTCGGACCTTGAGGACCGGTCGCACCCGTGTCGCCCTTCTCGCCCTGGGGTCCCTGTGGGCCGGTGGCTCCGGTGGCCCCCGTCTCGCCTTGGATGCCTTGCGGTCCCTGCGGCCCGGCATCGCCCGTGTCGCCCTTCGGACCTTGAGGACCGGTCGCACCCGTGTCGCCCTTCGGCCCCTGCGGCCCGGTCGCGCCGGTCTCGCCGGTTTCGCCCTTGGGTCCCTGCGGGCCGACCTCGCCCTGGATGCCCTGCGGCCCCTGCTCGCCCGTGTCTCCCTTGGGCCCTTGCGGGCCGACATCCCCGGTGTCGCCCTTGTCGCCCTTCACGCCCTTGGAGACGTTGGCGGTCGTGGTGCCACTCTTGTCGGTGATGGTGATGGTCGCGCCCTCTGCGGTCTGCGTGATCGTGGCCGTCGGGCTGAACCCGTCCGCGCCGTCGGCCCCGTCGTAGTCGCCGCGCTGGGCAGCGGCCTGGATGGCGTTCGCCACCGCCGTGGCGCTGTCCGCCGCGTCGCTCGCCGCCTCGGCGGCCTCGTTCGCCGCGTCCGCCGCCGCCGTGGTGATCTCGATAGCGCCCTCGTAGCGCATGATCGTCTCCACGAACAGGGTGAAGCCGTCCTCGCTCTCGGTGCCGCCTATGATTACGGGCTCCACGCGGATCGTGAACGCCCGCGTGCTGATGCTCTTGCCGTCGTGCGTCACCATGAACTGCGCGTCCACCGCGCCCTCGGCCTCCTGCATGGCCGCCGGGTAGTACACGACGAACTGCCCGAGGGACGCGTCGATCTCCGTCATCGGCTCGCAGCCGCGCGTGCCGGCCATCTTGTGCCGCCAGAGGAAGTAGACCTCGGCGCCAGTCAGGTCGGCCGCCGCGCCGCCCTGCCTCACGTGCAGCTCCAGGCCGCGCCCCGAGGCGTCCGCAGGCGACGCCACCAGGAAGTCGCCCAGCCGCTCGTCAGCCGAGTCCCATATGATCGTGTTAAGTCCATATCCGTCGAGCATGCCGCCCCTCTCGCCGTAGTTGCCGAGAAGAGCATCCGCCAGCGTCACAGATTAGAAGTCCAGGTCCCCGAGCTCGTCCAGGTCGTCGATCGCGGTAGTCACGGTGTTCTCCACCACGGTCACCGAGGCCGCAGTCGTAAGGTTGCCGTCGATGCCAACCACGTCGTCGCGCAGCGTGGCCACGTCGGCCGCCAGCGCGCTCACCTGCGCGTAGTCCACGGGCTCCACGGTGCCGATCGTCACCCGCGCCACCACCTGCTCGCCGAAGGTGCGAACCCGCCGCACGACGCGGGCGGTCAGCCTCCACTCGGGATCGCGCGACGTGTCTATCACGGCCACGGTGTCGCCTAGGTCCGCGTCGTCGCCGTCGAGGGCGGCAACGTCCACCTCGTAGCTCACCTTGGGCTGCGACGCCTCCACGAGCGCACGCCTCGTCAGCGCCAGAAGCCGCTCGGGCTCGGTGACCTCGGAGAACGTCACCTGCCCGAAGCTGTGCACCTTGGCCGTGCGGTCGGCGTTCCAGCGTCCCCAGACGAGCTTGGCATTCTCGTCGGCCACGTAGTTCAGCCCGCCGTTGATGTCGCCGAAGGTCAGCTTGCGCCTATAGCCCGCCTTGTAGTTGCCGTCCTCGTCGGTGAAGGGAAGCCCCGCCCCGAAGCCGTACAAAGCGGTGTACACGTCCTGCTCGAGCACGGTGCGCGTGCATCCGGCCATGTTCTTGCCGTAGGTGAAGCGAAGCCCGCGCCAGTCGCCGCGCTGTGCGTCCAAGCGGATCGAGCGGGAGGCCACGCGGCCGCCCGCGACCGTGATGATGGGCGTCACCTCGCCGCCCCACACTTCGGCCACGCGCCTCAGCGCCCAGAGCGCGTTCTGGTGGTAGATCAGCGCCCCGGCGGTGCCCAAGGACGCGCAGTAGGCCACAGACCAGCGCGTGGGAGCCAGCACGGCAGCCAGGGCCTGCGCCGCCGTCCTGCTCACCAGCTGCGCCTCCTCGATGAAGTCGTCCAGCAGCTCGAAAAGCGAGGACTCCGCGTACACGCTGCAGAGCCCCGCCACCGGCTCGTCGGTCCTCACCACCACGTGCTCGCGCCAGGTGCCGCCGTCCAGCCACAGCAGCCGGTCGCCCTTCGTCGGCACCTCGTAGCTGCAGAACTCCAAGGTGTCCTCGCCGTTCAGCTCCTCGGTGTGCACGAGCTCGCCGACCACGCGAAGGAGCCCGATCCGCTCGTCCCACCGGTCGAACCAGTAGAGCGTCGGCACCGACCCCGCCATGCTAGGCCCACCTCTCGGAGAAGCGCGTCTCGACGTAGGTGCAGCCCACGGTCGATACGATCGCATCGCCCGGCTCCAGCGCGAAGAAGTCGCTCGCAAGCGCCACGCAGTCCCGAGCGTCGGCGTCGTTGATCAGCACGGTCTCGCCCTGGCAGTCGATCACCACGGCCTCGCCACCCGCGAAGTCGTACTCCACGCGGATGCCCTTGCCGGCGGACGGCAGCGACACCTGCAGGTATGACCCCGCAGAGGCCACCACGCGGAACTCCGGCAGCGTAGGCCAGTCGCCGCCCACCTCGAAGCGCGACGTGCGCTCCACGCGCTCCGCGCCCCAGCCGATGGGGTCGAACAGGGTGAAGGTCAGCGTGCACTCGCCGGCCTCGAAGAGGTTGGACCAGTCGGATGCGCCCACGAGCATCGCGTCGCGGTACTCGACCTCGGGGTCGTCGGGTAAGATCAGGCTCCCGCCGCCGGGCCAGCTGAGCCACCGGCGCACCTTGCCGCGCATCTGCGCCATGCCGGAAAAGCCCGGGTTGTAGCCCATGTCCATGAAGAGCCGCACTCGCACATCCACGGGCGGGATGTAACCCGAAACCAGCAACGCGCCCGCACGCCCCGGCACGGCCATGACCTCGGCGATTATGGGGTTGGCCGCCCGCTCGATGACCTCCGCGCTGCATATCTCGGAGAAGTCGTTCCCCGCGTAGACGATCGACCTCATGCGTTGCCCCTGGCACGCCCGTAGGCCGATGCCCGGCGCTGCGACTCGCGCGCCGCCCTGTCGTCCTTGCCGAACGGCCGCGCCCGCTTCACCGTTGCCTCGGCCTGGTGCCCGGACGCGTTCACGCGCTTGCCCTTGTCGCTCATAGGCTCCTCACCACCGTAAGCACAACGTCGAAGGCCCAGACGAAGCGCCCGGACCCGTCGATCTCCTTGAACGCCGGCGCCGTGGTGTCAAGACCTGCGATGCGCCAGCTTCCGTTCTCCGCCACCGGCTCCCAGCCGTAGCGGCGGACCCACCTCTCGCAGGCCAGCGCGTCGGCCTCGGCCGTGGCGGCCACCTCGCG
>CANQEW010000116.1 GCA_947596085.1 uncultured Clostridia bacterium
GAGGAGAACGACAAGGCGATGACGGATTCGATGGTGCTGCTGTACGGGCACAACATGAGAAGCGGGACGATGTTCGGCGACCTGGACGCGCTGCGGGATACGGACTATCTGAAGCAGCATCCGATACTGACGCTGCACTCGGTGTACGAAGCGGAGCCGCGGGAATACGTGATCGTATCGACGTTCGACGCGTCGATGCTGGAGAACGACCCGAGCTACATCCACATACGGCAGTTCAACTTCGAAAGTCCGGAGGCATTCCAGGCGCAGATCGACGACATCATGAGCCGGTCGTACCTGCAGACGGGAGTGCCGGTGGATACGACGGACCACTACGTGATGCTGGTGACGTGCAGCTACACGCACGACGACGGGCGCTTTCTGGTGGTGGCGCGCAGACTTCGCAACGGCGAAACCGCCGACCAGATCACCAGCCAATACTTCCAATAAGTTCGGATTGAATAAGATTTGATTGAACAACAATGGGCCGCCTCCTTCGAGGCGGCCCATTGTTGCTTGCGCGTGGAAATCCGCGCTAAGCGCGCAGCGTGTCCATGAATTCCTTCACGCGGTCAATGGCCTGCATGATCTCCGCGTTCGAGGCGGCGGCGCTGCAGCGGACGTGGCCCTCGCCGCGCGCGCCGAAGGCCGTGCCGGGGACGGCCGCCACGCGATGCTCGTAGAGCAGCCGCTCGCAGAATTCCTCGGAGTTCAGGCCCGTGGACTGGACGGATGGGAAGACGTAAAACGCGCCCAGCGGCTCATGGCAGGCCAACCCCGCCTCGCGGAAGCCCTGCACCAGCATCCGGCGGCGGCGGTCATAGGCATCGACCATGCGGCGCACGTCGGCGAAGTCCGTATCGAAGCCGTTGCGCAGCGCCTCCACGCCGGCGCACTGGCTGGCGATGGGCGCGCAGAGCATCGTGTACTGGTGGATGCGGCAGAGAATCGCCATCAACTCCCTCGGGCCGCAGGCGTAACCCAGCCGCCAGCCCGTCATGGCGAACGCCTTGGAGAAGCCGTTCAGCGTGATCGTGCGCTCCCACATGCCGGGGATCGCCGCGAAGCTCACATGGCGCACGCCGCCGTAGGTGAGCTCGGCGTAGATTTCATCGTGGATGACGACGATGTTTGTGTCCCGCAGCACCGCTGCGATGGCCTCGAAGTCCTCGGCGGTCATCACGCCGCCGGTGGGATTGTTGGGGTAGGGGAGAATCAGCGTCTTGGAACGGGGCGTGATCGCCGCGCGCAGCGCCTCGGGGGTCAGCTTGAAGCCGTGATCCATGTCCGTGGGGATGGGCACGCACACGCCGCCGGCGAAGGTCACGCAGGGCATGTAGGACACGTAGCTCGGGTCGGGCACCAGCACCTCGTCGCCCGGCTCCACCAGCGCACGCACGGCCAGGTCGATGCCCTCGCTCGCGCCGACGGTGACGAGAATCTCGTTCTCAGGGTTGTACTCCGGGCCGAAGCGCTCCGCCTGGTAGCGGGCGATCTCCCGGCGCAGCTCGATGAGCCCCCAGTTGCTGGTATAGTGGGTGCGGCCGGATCGAAGCGCGTAGATGGCCGCGTCCGTGTAGCTCCAGGGTGTTTTGAAGTCCGGCTCGCCCACACCTAGGGAGATCACATCGTCCATTTCGTTGACGATGTCAAAAAACTTGCGAATGCCCGACGGCGGCACCTGCGCCACCCGGCGGCAAAGTACATTTTCGTAATTCACGGCGTCACCTTCTGACGGGAGTCGGTTTTGGTCTCTTCCATGATGACGCCCTGATTTTTGTACTTCCTGAGCACGAAGTGGGTGGCGGTGGAGGTCACGTGGTCGATGGTGGAGAGCTTTTCCGCCACAAACATCGCCAGCTGGCGCATCGTGCGGCCCTTCATGTTCACCAGCAGGTCGTAGGGCCCCGAGATCAGGTACACGCTGTTGACCTCCTCAAAGCGGTAGATCTGCTCCGCGATCGCGTCGTAGCCCTCGCCGCGCTGGGGCGTGACGCAGACCTCGATCATGGCCTCCACTTCCTCCACGTCCACGCGCTCCCAGTTGATCAGCGCCGGATATTTCAATATGATGCGCTGCTGTTCCAGCCGCTTGATGGTATCGGCGATCTCGCTGGTCGACTTGCCCAGCATCGTCGCGATCTGGGAGACGGGCGTGCGCGAATCCTCGGTCAGGATGTCCAGTATGCTCAGTTCCAGTTGTCTCACGTCTGTGTTCCTCCTTCGGAAAACAAGTTTGTAGGAATTCATTCAGCGGCCCCGCCGTTCCCCGGAAGGGAGAATCCAAGGAACCTCAGGTTCCTTGGCAGGTCTGGGCGGAGCCCAGCGCAACCCCAGCGGCCCGCGCAATCAAAGCAAAGCTTCATCCGCTCGCACCATCGCGCCGCCGCCACCATGCGCGGGCCGCGGCGATGCGATTTTTTGGTTTGGGAAGCGGCGCTTCCAAAACCAAAAGAGCAAACGAACCATTCTGCCCCACCTAATCGAACAACCCAGTCGCATCGAACGCGCCCTCGATGTGGCGAATCTCCGGGCCCAAAATCTCAATCACGTCGAAGCGAATCTTCGCGTCTTCCAACCCCTGTTCCTGCACATACATGGCAGCGGTCTGGACGATGCGGCGGCGCTTTTCCCAGTTCACGGCCTCGGCCGGCCGGCCGAAGCGCGCGCTTGTGCGCCGCTTGACTTCGACGAAGGCGAGAAGGTCCCGCTTCTGCGCCACGACGTCGATCTCGCCCGGCCCGCGCCGGAAGTTGCGATCGACGATTTTCCAGCCGTGTGCCCGCAGATATTCGCAGGCAAAGTCCTCGCCGGCGCTGCCGAACGCCCGGCGGTTCATTGCTCCGCCTCCACGAAATGGCCGATGAAGCTCTTGCGGTGCTTGGGGCAGGGGCCGTATTTCTTCAGCGCGGCGATGTGCTCGGCGGTGCCATAGCCCTTGTTGTGGGCGAAGCCGTACATGGGATACTGCGCGTCCAGCTCGATCATGTAGCGGTCGCGCGCAACTTTCGCCACGATGGAGGCCGCGCCGATCATGTAGCTCAGCGCGTCGCCGTGCACGATGGATTGAACCTCGCCGGGGAGGCGAAGCCTCTGCACCGCGTCGATCAGAAACACGCCGCGAAAGTCCGCGCCGCAGGTCTCCATGGCCCGCTTTGTGGCGTTGAGAATGTTGATCTCGTCGATCACATCCGGGCCGATGAAGCAGGTGCGGCAATAGTCCGCCGCGGCGACGAGCTGGTCGTAGAGCGCCTCGCGGCGCTTTTCGCTCAATTTCTTCGAATCGTCTACGCCGAGGACCAGCCTGTCCCGCGGAATGGATACGCAGGCCGTCACCACCGGCCCCGCCAGCGGGCCGCGGCCCACCTCGTCGATGCCGGCCACGGCCGCGCCCTGCGCCCAGAGATCGCGCTCGATCCGGGTCAGGCGGGCGAGCTTTTCCTCGGGCGTCTCGCGTCTTCGCTTCTGTTCGGCCATGGCTCACTCCTGCCCTTCAAACGGCTGTATGGTGATGCGGCCCACCTTGCCGCCACGGAATTCGTCCAAAATCAGCGCGGCGGCGCGGTCGACGTCGGGCCGCCCGCCGGATATGAGCCATCCACGGCCCTTGCAGGCGGCCTCTACGGCGATCTGCGGGTCATTCAAGGGTTCTTCTCCGTCCAGCTTGAAGCGCGCCCGAACGGGCTCTGGACGCAGCGAGAGCAGGTGCAGAAGCAGCTGTCCCGCCAGCTCCTGCGTGTCCATGATCTGGTCGCGGATGGAGCCCAGGTAGGCCAGCAGGCGCGCGCCCTCCTGGTCGTCCATGCGGGGAGGCAGCATGCCGGGGGTGTCCAGCAGCTCCAGGTACGGCCCGATCTTGACCCACTGGTTCGCGCGGGTCACGCCGGGGCGGTCGGACGCCTTGGCGATGCCCGAGCCGTGCAGGCGGTTGATGAAGGTGGACTTGCCCACGTTGGGGATGCCGATGACCATCAATCGCACGGTCTTCTTCATGCCGCGGGCGGCGGCGCGCTCCACGGCGGGGCGGGTGGCCGCCTCGATGCGGGCGAGCACGTCCTTCGTCCTGCCGCCGTTGGAGTTGAAGCGCAGCGCGACGGTTCCCTGGCGGCGGAAGTGTTCAAGCCAGCGCGCGGTTTCCGCATCGTCGGCCAGATCCGCCTTGTTGAGAATGAGAATGCGCGCCTTTCCCCGGGTGAGGCGCGTCAGATCCGGGTTGCGCGTGGCTAGCGGCGCGCGCGCGTCGCACAGCTCGATCACCGCGTCCACGGCGCGCAGCTGCTCCTGCAGGAGCCGGCGGGACTTGGCCATGTGGCCGGGATACCAGTTGATTTGCGGCATGGGAACTCCTTGCGTCGATGTAGAAAAAAACGAGAACCACCCGAGAGCGGTTCTCGATTCGGTCAAAGGATTAGGTTCTCTCTTTAACCTTGGCAGCCTTGCCGCTGCGCTCGCGCAGATAATAGAGCTTCGCGCGGCGAACCTTACCGCGACGGACGACGGTGATGCTGTCCACGCGGGGGCTGTGCAGCGGGAACGTGCGCTCGACGCCGACGCCGTAGGAAGTGCGGCGAACGGTGAACGTCTCGCGAACGGAGCCGTTGCGGCGAGCGATAACCACGCCCTCAAACGCCTGCAGGCGTTCGCGGGAACCTTCGACGACCTTCACCTGAACGCGAACGGTGTCGCCAATGGCGAACTTCGGGATATCGTTCTTGAGCTGGGCGCTCTCGATGGAACGGATGATCTCATTCATGCGAATTTCCTCCTTCCTCACCAGGACGTTCATAACCTCCTGACAGGCAGAGGACCGTCCGTTATCACAACGACTATTATAACAGAAATTGGCGCGGGGGGCAAGCCTAGTTTGTGTTAAGAATCGCGCGGTTCTGTAGGCTTACAATACATATTGGAAAGGAGAAGAAGAAAAAGGGGAGGGACTGGACACATCTGTTATAGTTGAAGT
>CANQEW010000117.1 GCA_947596085.1 uncultured Clostridia bacterium
TTTGCAGCTACATTCTATCACTTGGCTCTCTGTTTTTCTTCCTCCTTCTGTTACCTATCTATTGTATCAAAACACAACGGCGGAAATTGGCAAAAATCGCGGCGAGCCTCTCGATTCATTTGACGGATTTTGTGCACAAAAATATAACGTTTGGTTGACAACATCCAAAAAAACGATTAAAATATATGCAGGGGTGACCGGCGAGGTGCGCCGGCACGACAACACGAACGAGGAGAGAGAGGTACATGGACAGGAGGATCTACGAAAGCTACGTGGCGATACTCAGGCACGAGCTCGTTCCGGCGCTGGGCTGTACGGAGCCCATCGCCATCGCGTTCGCGGCGGCGCGGGCGCGCGAGGTGCTGGGCCGCTTTCCCGAACACATCTCCGCGAAGCTGAGCGGCAACATCATCAAGAACGTAAAGTCCGTCATCGTGCCCAACTCGGGCGGGCAGCGCGGCATGGAGGCCGCGGCGATACTGGGCGCGCTGGGCGGCGACGCGAATCTGCAGTTTGAGGTGCTGCAGAGCGTGACCCCGGAGGACATCGAGCGCACCAAGCAGCTCGTGGATACGGGCCTGTGCGAGATCCAGTTGGCCGAGGGCAAGGACAACCTCTACATCCACATCGATATGACCGCGGGCGCGGACAGCTCCTCCGTCACCGTGGAATACGAGCACACGAACGTCACCCGGATTGAAAAGAACGGGGCGGTGCTGTTTCAGGCGCCCGTGGGGACGCGCTCCAACGACGCCTCCGTGGATAAATCCCTGCTGAACGTGCGCGACATACTGGACTTCGCCAACGAGCTGAATTTGGACGACGTGCGCGAGGTGCTGGAGCGGCAGATCGCGCTGAACACGGCCATCTCCGACGAAGGACTGCGCGGCGACTACGGCGCGAGCGTGGGGAAGGTGCTCATGGACATGACCGGCGACCACATGGCGGGCCGCGCGGCGGCGCGCGCGGCGGCGGGCTCGGACGCGCGCATGAACGGCTGCTCGATGCCGGTGGTCATCAACTCCGGCAGCGGCAACCAGGGGATGACCATCACGCTGCCCATCTGCGAGTTCGCCCGGGCCTGGGGCAAGGACGATGGCATGAAGCTGCGCGCGCTGGCGCTGGGCAACCTGATCTCGGTGCACATCAAGCGCCACATCGGAAACCTGTCGGCCTTCTGCGGCGCGGTGAGCGCGGGCTGCGGCGCGGCCTGCGGCATCGCCTACATGGACGGCGCGAACCTGGAACAGATCGGCATGACGATCACAAACATGCTGCTGAACGTGGGCGGCATCGTGTGCGACGGCGCGAAGAGCTCCTGCGCGGCGAAGATCGCCTCAGCGGTGGAGGCGGGCATCCTGTCCTACCACATGGCGAAGGCGGGCAAGTGCTTCGCCGACGGCGAGGGCCTGGCCGGCGCGGACATTGAGGAGACCATCGAAAACATCGGCCGCATGGGCCGCGTGGGAATGCATCCCACCGATGTGGAAATTTTGAACATCATGATCGGGAAATAAGTGTCCTACGCATTCCAAATCCCCGGCGCGGCCGGGGATTTTTTGTCTCTGCGCACGGCGGTGGAATCATTGCGGGAAGCTCTCTTCCCGTCCACGGCGGCGCGCATTCTTTCGCCGAAATTCCGCGCCCGATGCGCGCGAATCAGAGTTTCATCTCCCGAAACGCCGCCGAAAAGCCCGACGCGAGGCTCCACTGCCGCCGCATGTAATCGCATGCTTCGGCGGTGCGCGAGCGATATTCCTCCAGCGCTTGCTCCGGCTCTCCAAAGCGGCGCAGCACGGCCTGCGCCGCGCCATGTCCGCTCTCCAGCGCGGCGCTGATCCCTTCGCCCATTGGGTTCAGGAATCCGGCGGCCTCGCCCGCGAACAGCACGCGGCCTGCCCCGTGTTCCACTGCGCAGCCGGGGCGCACGCGCGGCAGAAGCCACCGGTCCTCCAACAGCGTCTCGTCGACGCGCAGGCCGTGCCGCCCGCGCATGTAGTCCAGGAAGCGCGCGTGATAGCGGCGGGCCGAGGCGGAGTCCGGCGCGGACGATCCCAGCACGAGCCAACCGTCCTTGACGTTGAACCAGGCGTCGTATTCGGAGAGCCCGGGCTGCAGGCAGGCATAGAAGTAGTGCGGATCGAGATCGATATTGCCCCGGTTGAAGGTTTGATAGGTGACGATAGATTCCGCGCTCCGGCCCATCAGCTTGCGCCTCAGATTTCCGGCCGCGCCCTCGCAAACGATCAGCCAGCGCGCGCTCTCCGCGTACTCCCGCACGCCCTTCATGCGCACGCACACGCTCGCGTTCTGCTCCTCGCAGCCGAGCGCGGCGGTTTGGTCGCGCAGCTCTGCGCCGGCGAGCGCGGCCCGCTCCGCGAGCCAGCCGTCGAAGGCGCTGCGCCAGACGTTCAGGCCGCGCTGCTCAAAGCGAAATTCATCGCCGGCCGCGTCCGTCAGAATCATCCCGCGATTCTCCGCCGGTGCGCAGGTCGCGGAGGCGGGGACCTCCTCGCCGAAATAGCTTCGTACCAGTTCCAGCGACTTGACGATGAGCTGGCCGGAGCAGGACTTGTAGCGCGGCAACGCGCGGCGCTCCACCAACAGCGCGCGCAATCCGCTCTCCGCGAGCGCCTTCGCGGCCGCGCAGCCCGCGGGCCCCGCACCCACGACGATCGCGTCGTACATTCGCTTCGCCTCCGTTCGAGGGAGTCGCCTCGCTTACAGCAGCCCCGCCGCGCGCAAACTGCGGCGCACGCGCACGCCCAGCAGCGCGGCGCACGCGGCCTTGCCGACGTCGAAGAGGATGAAGGGATAGACGCACACCGTCAGCGCGGAGGGCCAATCGCTCTGCGTCGTCAGCGTGAACTGGAAGGTGCCCAGCAGGTAGCAAACCGCCAGCGAGAGCATGCACGCCGCGAACGCCCGCCAGTCCTCGGCGAACTCCCGCTCCCGCGCGCCATTGCCCAGCGCCGCGATGATGATTGCCATCGGCAGGTACGACCAGATGTAGCCGCCCGTCGGCCCCGCCAGCACGCCGAAGCCGCTCTTTCCACCGGAAAACACCGGCAGGCCGATCAGCCCCAGCAGGATGTACACCAGCACGGCCGCCGACGCGCGCTTCCAGTCCAGCACGACCCCCGCCAGCATCACCGCGAACAGCGCCAGCGTGATCGGCACCGGCCCGATCGGCACCGCCAGCGGCGACAGTATGCACAGCACCGCCGTGAACAGCGCGCTCTGCGCGAGAAACAGACCCTTTGAATTCTTTCGCTCCGTTTGCATGAAACTCACCTCTCCGACAATGATAGCACACCCGCACCCCAATTGTCAACCATGAATAAATTATAAGTTGACAATTGGGGCAAAAAGCGAGGAGCGGCGAGCCGCTCGACCCGCCGTTCCTCGTTGGCAGATATGGCGCTACGCGTCCCGCGTGAGCTTGTGCACCCAGCGGTAGCTGTTTACGTAGAGGAATACCGGAAAGCACTTCGTGAACTGATCCGCGTTCATGCACAGGATCACCGCCACCGGCGACCAGCCCCACACCAGTCCGCCCAGCCAGGAGAGCGGCATGAAGAAGAACAGCGTGATCATGTCCAATATCAGTATGAAGCGCGCGTCGCCGCCGCCGCGGATGATGCCCGAGTTTACCGACATCTGATAGGACGTCAAAAACAGCACCGCAGCCTGAATCAGCATGTAGGCATTCGCCAAATCGTAGGTCTCCGGCGCGATCTTCGGCGCGTACACGCTCAACAGCGGCAGCCGGATCAGCAGCATGATCGCGCACAGCATGGTTCCGATGCCCACGAAGATCAGCTGCAGCGTGCGCGTGTAGAGGCGCACCTTCGGCATGTCGCCCTCGCCCACGGTCTTGCCGATCAGCACCGATGCCGCCGACGCCGCGCCCACCGCCGTGACCTTCAGCAGCAGAAACACCGTGTTGGATATCGACTGCGCCGCGATGGCGCTGTCGTTCATGTGGCCGAGGATCACCGTCTGCAGCGCGTTGGTCATGCCCCAGAGCAGCGCCGCGCCCACCGTCGGGATGGCGATGCGGATGAAGTCCTTCAGCAGCGGCGCGCTCCGCCCCAGCAGATCGCGAATGCGCAGGCCCAGGCGCTCGTCCCGCAGCACGAACGTCAGCACGATGGCGAACTCCACCACGCGCGCCGTCAGCGTGCCGATGGCCGCGCCCCGCGCACCCAGCTCCGGCGCGCCCAGCCGGCCGCCGATGAGCAGATAGTTGATCGCCACGTTGATAATCAGCGAGACCACCGACACCCGCAGCGCGATCTTGACCGACTCCACCGAGCGCATGGCGCTCAGCAGCACCGCCGTCAGCGCGAAGAAGGGGTAGGAGAAGCGGATGATGCGCAAATATGCCGCGCCCTCGGCGATGAAGCGGGGCTGGTCGGTGAACAGCCGCAGCGCGCCTTCGGGAAACAGGCTCACCACGACGAACAGCGCGGCCGCTAGCAGCAGCTCCATCCGCGCGCCGATGGCCGCCAGCATCCGAATTTCTCCCGGCCGACGCTGGCCCCAGTATTGGCTGGCGAGCGCGATCAGCGTATTTCCGATGGCGTAAACGAGCTGCTGGTAGACGAACTGAATCTGATTCACCGCCGCCACGCCCGAGAGCGCCGCCTCGGAATAGGTGCCCAGCATCAGGTTGTCCGCCAGATTTACGCTCAGTATCACGGCCTGCTCCAGCATCAGCGCCAGGCACAGCCGCAGAAACGCCTTGTAGAATTCCCTGTCCCTCGTAAACATCCGAAACCGCTTCCTCCGTCGTGCTGATCAAAATTGTAGCACGCTCCCGCCGCCGCCGCAAGTGTTTTGATACAATAGATAGGTAACAGAAGGAGGAAGAAAAACAGAGAGCCAAGTGATAGAATGTAGCTGCAAAA
>CANQEW010000118.1 GCA_947596085.1 uncultured Clostridia bacterium
TTTGCAGCTACATTCTATCACTTGGCTCTCTGTTTTTCTTCCTCCTTCTGTTACCTATCTATTGTATCAAAACAGTTTCTTCCCGCAAAGCGCTGCGCCGCAGCGCAGAAAAAAATTCGTTCGACTTTGGATAAAGCTCACAGATAGGCGTCCAGGAAGTCCACCGCGTCGAAGTCGCCCTGCTCCACGGCGAGCTCCGTCAGCTTCTCCACCGCCTCCCTGTCGGCGTAGTCCACAAAGCGCCTCACTGCGTCCCATTCCTGCCGGGCCGCGAGCTCCAGCAGCCGCTCCCGGGCACAGTCCGGACTGACGTCGCCCCAGAGTGCGTCCGCTACGCCGGGCGCGTCCGCCGCGACGGCCTCCCGGAACAGCGCGTCGTACTGTTCGGCCGCGTCGAAGCCCTCGCGGGCGATTTTCAGCGCCAGCTCCGCGCTTCCGCCCTGCCACACCACGCGGACGAAGCCCTCCAGCTCCGCGCCGAGGTCCAGTTCGCCGCAATACCGCTCGAGCCAATCCCAGTTCTGCGCCGCCACCGCCGCGCGCGCCGCGCTGAGCCGCTGCGCGGGCTCCATCCGGGCGAGATTTTCGCCCAGCCAGTCCCAATCGCCGGCCTGGACCGCCGCCTCCACCGCCTGCTCGTCCGCGCAGCCGCCCAGGTGCGCGTCGATCCAATCGCGCATCTCCAGCTCCCGCGCCCGCGCGGCGATCCGCTGTCTCAACTCGTCGCCGTCCGCCAGCTCGTCGATGTGCTCGCCCAGCCAGTCCCAGCGGCCGTCCGCCAGCGCGCGCTCGAAGGCGCGCCGCCGCAGCTCCTTCGCCCGCTCCGAGCGCACCTTCGCGTCCTCCGCGTCGCCGGAGAGATCGTTGAGCGCCGAGCTCACCTCGCTGAGCACGCTGCCGCCGAAGCGGATCGCCTTGCGCACGGCCTTGTCCACGCCCCGGCCGAGATCGTCGAATGCCCGGCCGATGTCGCTCATCGTCTTGTTGAAGCTGTCCTCCGAGGACTTCACCGTCTCCCGGCCGCTGGCGATGGCGCGCGCCAGCTCGTCCACCGTCTCCCGGCGCATGTGCGGCGCGAGGCGGCGCAGGCTGTCCCAGGTGAATTCGGGATGGTGCTTCTCCACCAGCGCCTCCACGCACTCCGGCGTGAGGTAGGGCGCGATCCGCGCGATCTGGCCGGCCGTGAGCGGCTCCTCCATGCCCATGGCGATCTCCGCCACCGCCTCCCTCGTCATGTAGGGGGCCATCTGCAAAAGCTGCTGTATATTCATGTTGTTCGCCTCCGCTTCCTTCGGTCGTTCCTCTTCCATATTTCTTTCCGCTTCGCTATCTTCCGATTCCTCCGGAATCTCCGCTCCGGTCAACTGCTCCACCGTCACGCCGAAGAAGCGCGTCAGGTCCAGCAGCGTCTGAATGTCCGGCATGGCCGCGCCGCCCTCCCATTTCGAGACGGCCTGGTGGGATACGTTCATCATGGCGGCCAGCTGCATCTGCGTCAGACCGCTTCCCTGGCGCAGCTCGGCGATCCTTCGCCCGACCTGGCGACTGTCGATCATGGAATCCGCCTCCTTCCTGTGCCGCATAGGATAGCATATTCTAATATTATTTGCAAGCAACTATTGGTTGCAAACGTAAATTTCCGGATAAATGTTAGCACTCTTGCTTGTTGAGTGCCAAAAAAGTGTTGACTTTTGGATTCGCGGTGGTACAATATGTGCAGAACATGATTTCGGAGGTGAACTTTTCCATGTACGGAAAGGGAACGGTATCCATCAACGCGGAAAACATCATGCCCGTCATCAAGCAGTGGCTGTATTCCGATAAAGACATCTTTGTGCGCGAACTGGTGAGCAACGGCTGCGACGCGATCAGCAAGCTGCGCCGGCTGGTGAACAGCGGCGAGGCGCAGGCGGACGGCGACTATCGCATCGACGTGATCACGGACCCCGCGGCGGGCACGCTTCAATTCATCGACAACGGCATCGGCATGACCGGCGACGAGGTCGTCAAGTACATCGCGCAGGTAGCCTTCTCCGGCGCGACAGACTTCGTGCAGAAGTACGCCAACGCCAAGTCCGACGAGGACAACGGCATCATCGGCCACTTCGGTTTGGGCTTCTACAGCTGCTTCATGGTCTCCGACAAGGTGGAGATCGAGACGAAGAGCTACGTCGAATCCGAGCCCGCCGTGCGCTGGGTCAGCGAAGACGGCATGGAGTACGAGTTGAGCGAATGCGACCGCACGGAGCGCGGCACCTGCATCACGCTGCACATCGCCGAGGAGGACAAGGACTTCCTCAAGCTGTGGACGCTGCGCGAGACGCTGGAGAAGCACTGCGCGTTCATGCCCGTGCCGATCTACCTGTCTGAGGTGAAGACGCCGGAGGAGCCCAAGGAGGGCGAGGAACCCAAGGAAGGCGAGGAGCCCGCCAAGCAGCCCGAGCCCCAGCAGATCAACGATACCGCCCCGCTATGGATGAAGCGCCCCAGCGACTGCACCGACGAGGAATACCTCGCCTTCTACCACAAGGTGTTCCACGACATGGACGATCCGCTGTTCTGGATTCACCTGAACGCCGAATATCCCTTCAATCTGAAGGGCATCCTCTACTTCCCCAAGCTCAAGAACGAGTTCACCGCCAATGAGGGCGTGATCAAACTCTACAACAACCAGGTGTTCGTGGCGGACAACATCAAGGAGGTCATTCCGGAGTTTTTGATGCTGCTCAAGGGCGCGATCGACTGCCCCGACCTGCCGCTGAACGTGTCGCGCTCGTTCTTGCAGAACGACGGCTACGTCAAGAAGATGTCCGCCTACATCACCCGCAAGGTGGCCGACCGGCTGGTGAGCGAGTTCAACACCAAGCGCGAGGACTACCAGCGCTACTGGAACGACATTCACCCGTTCGTGAAGTACGGCTGCATCAAGGATGAGAAGTTCTACGAGCGCGTGAAGCCCGCGATTCTGTACAAGACCACCGCCGACGAGTACATGACCTTGAGCGAATACGAGAACAAGAACTGCGACGGCGAGGAAAAGACGGTCTATTATGCCTCCGATGCCAAGCGTCAGGCCCAGATGATTCGCATGTACAACGATCAGGGCAAGGACGTGGTGCTATTGGACACGCTGATCGACTCCAACTTCATCAGCTTCCTGGAGTTTGGCGCCGGCGAGGAGAAGCTCTCCTTCAAGCGCGTGGACGCCGCCACCGACGGCCTCACCGACGAGGGCGAGGCGGACGAGGACGCGCGCAAGGCACTGGAAGCGAAGTTCCGCGCCGCCACCGGGGACGAGCAGCTCGATGTGCAGCTGAAGCCCTTCAAGGCGGACGATGCGATCGCCATGATCACCGTGGATGAGCAGAACCGGCGCTTCACTGAGATGAGCATGCGCTGGGGCGGCCCGGACATGAAGCTGCCGGAGAAGCGCACGCTGGTGCTCAACAGCAAGCATCCGCTGGTGCAGTGGCTACAGGGCGCGCCCGACGGCGACGACGTCAACGACATCTGCGCGCAGGTGGCCGACCTGGCCGAGATGGCGCGCCAGCCGCTGGTGGCCGAGCGCATGGTGGACTTCCTCAAGCGCAGCAATCAGCTCCTGACGAAGATCATCGCGAAGTGACGCCGATTCGCGCCGCGCGTCGAAGAATTGGGATTGCGAGCGGCGCTGAGGTTGCGGATCCTTCCTGGGGAATACGAGAAGTTACGTATAAAGAGATGGAGCGAAGGTTTCGTTTGCTGTTTGGATTTGGAAAGCCCCGCTTTCCAAATCCAAAGGCGCATCGGCGGCCCGCGCCTGGTTATGATGGAGCGGCGGTTCGAATTGTCGGGATTTGATTCAGCGCGGGCCGCTGGAGTTCCGGGGAACCGGGGTTACGCTGGGCTCCGCCCAGACCCGCTTAAGGGCCTGAGGCCCTTAAGAATCCCCTTCTGAAAGGACAGATTGTAATGTTTTCTGATATGCAGGGGGCTGCTTCACAAGAAGCAGCCCCCTGCAGTATAGAAAGCGAAGCCTTCGGCTGTTTACGCTCACACTCGCAGCAGCACCCACATCGCCGGACGAACGCCGCCCTTCTTATAGTAGACGTTAATGCCAAAGTCGTAGGCGGAGCCGTCCTCATAAACTCCTACCGCGCTCATCAAATTACTTCCCGGCGTGCGCAACCACCACCAGCAGCCCCTTGCCCGATCCGCCAGATCTGGCAGGTAGCGCGCAAACTCCTCCTCGTTGAGCACGAACAGCTTATCCATTGAATCAAAGCCGCCGTTGGTGAACCACTTTGAACTATGCGGATTGCGCACCATGCCGCTGATGATCGACATGCGCTCCTTCGCCGTGAACGCCTCGTCGAGAAATTCCCC
The DNA here is from genome assembly GCA_947596085.1 of uncultured Clostridia bacterium. Classification (GTDB taxonomy): domain Bacteria; phylum Bacillota; class Clostridia; order Christensenellales; family Aristaeellaceae; genus SFTH01. Next base: position 4,366 of record CANQEW010000118.1, read on the forward strand.
GTTCAGCCACTTGCGCAGCGTACAATCCCGCCAAGAGGTGTCCACCGGGGTATCGTTGTAGGCGCGCTCGGCCACGATGTCCTCGGCAAACAGCATCCGCAGCTTGCCGCGCTCGTCCAGCACGCGCCAGCGGATCGGAGTTCCCTTCCAACATCCAAAGTTTACCGTATTCCCCACCTGATAGTTCAACAGCGTATCGCAGCGCTCCACATAGGCCCGCGCGCCCGGGTGATCGCCCAACTGCGCAAACATCTCCCGCGCCTCACGCAGATCCTGCTCCGTGGCGCGATGCATGTACCTGTCCTTCGCCTGCGCGTACAATTCCTCGTTGCGTGTCTCCATTAGCGTTGCTCTCCTTTGCACCATCTATTATATACCCCCAGAGGGTATTTATATAAGTATTATAGCGTTAAATAAAGCTTCTGTCAAGTCATCGTGAAAAACTCAAATTCGATTTTTCTGTTGGCGTCAATCATAGGTAACAGCGAGGGAGGGAGCTGTCAAGGGAAAGGGTGGAGATTTTCCGGCAGGGG
>CANQEW010000119.1 GCA_947596085.1 uncultured Clostridia bacterium
GGGGGAGGGCTTTCTTTTTTCAAAAAGAAAGCCCTCCCCCGCCTCACCCGTCAAATCTTCTGCAAATACGCCGTGACGAAGCCCTCGAGCTTGCCGTCCATGACGGCGTTGATGTCGCCCATCTCGTAGCCGGTGCGCAGATCCTTGACCAGCGTGTAGGGCTGGAACACGTAGGAACGGATTTGGCTGCCCCACTCGATCTTCTTGAGCTCGCCCTTGATGTCGCTCATCTGCTCCTGGCGCTCCTGCTCGCGCTTTTCGGCCAGCTTCGCGCGCAGCCAGATGAAGCACATCTCCTTGTTCTGAACCTGGCTCCTCTCGTTCTGGCACTGCACGACGATGCCGGTGGGCAGGTGCGTGATGCGCACGGCGGAGTCGGTTCGGTTGACGTGCTGGCCGCCCTTGCCCGACGCGCGGTAGGTGTCGATGCGTAGGTCCTCGGTGCGAATCTCGATCTGGGTGTTGTCCACGATGATCGGCGCCACATCCAGAGAGGCGAACGACGTGTGCCGGCGCGCGTTGGCGTCAAAGGGCGAGATGCGCACCAGCCGATGCACGCCGCGCTCGGCCTTCATGTAGCCGTAGGCGTAGTCGCCCGTAACCTCGAAGCTCACGGACTTGATGCCCGCCTCGTCGCCCTCGAGCAGGTCGAGCTCCTTCACCTGGAAGCCCATGCGCTCGCAGAAGCGCGTGTACATGCGGTAGAGCATCTGCGTCCAGTCCTGGGCCTCGGTGCCGCCCGCGCCCGCGTGCAGCGTGAGGATGCAGTTGCAGTCGTCGTATTCGCCGGTGAGCAGGGTCTGCAAGCGCAGGCTCTCCAAGTCCTCCTTCAGCGAGGTAAACGCGGCCTTGATCTCCTCCACCATGGAGGCGTCGTCCTCCTCGTCGGCCAGCTCCATCATGATCTCGATGTCGTCGGCGCGGGAGATCAGGCCCTCGTAGTGCTTGATGCGGTTCTCGGTGTTGCGCGCCTTGGCGGACACCTGGGTGGCGCGGTCGGTATCGTCCCAGAAGCCCGCCGAGCCCATGTCCTCCTGATATTCCACCAGCTGCTCGCGCAGATGATCCACGTGCAGAGACTCTCCCGCCTCGTCGATCATGTTTCGCACGGCGGTCAGATCCTGCTTGAATTGTTCCATCTCCAGTATTGCCATTGAATTCACATCCCGATAGATTATCGTCGTCGGCGTTCACCTTTATTCGGCGCCGTTGGTCACTTTGCCGCAGCAGTTCTTGTACTTCTTGCCGCTGCCGCAGGGGCAGGGATCGTTGCGGCCCACCTTGGCCGCGGCGCGCTTGGGCGCCTTCTTCTCGGGCTCGCCGGAGCCGTGGGTGGCGGCGACGGGCTGGGCCACCTGCTTGCGCTCCACGGGCTTGGCCACCACCGTGAAGTAGAGCCTGCGCACGGTGTCCTCCTGAATGAGGTGGCTCATCTCCTCGAACATGTCGTAGCCTTCGCGCTCGTACTCGATCAGCGGGTTCTTCTGGCCGTAGGCGCGCAGCCCGATGCCGTCGCGAAGCTCGGTCATGGCGTCGATGTGGTCCATCCAGCGCCGGTCCACCGAGCCCAGCAGCGCCACGCGCTCAAACTCACGCATGTCCAGCTTGGCCTCGGTCCACATCTGCTCGCGCATGGCGTAGATGCGGTCGGCGCGGGAGATCAGCGCCTTGACGAACTCCTCCTTCAGCCGCTCGCGCAGGCCCTCGTATTCCTTGATCGCGCCGCCCCTGTCCAGGCAGAGCTGCGCGAGGTATTCGTCCAGCCCGGCGACGTCCCAGGTGTCGCTGTTGCCCTCGTCGCCCACGTGGCGGTTGACCGCCTCGCGGACGAGGGTGTCGCGCATCTGCATGATGTGGCCGTGCATGTCCTCGCCCTCGAGCACCTGACGGCGCTGGCCGTAGATGATCTCGCGCTGCTTGTTCATGACCTCGTCGTACTTGAGCACCTGCAGGCGGATGTCGTAGTTGCGGCTCTCCACGCGCTTCTGAGCGTTTTCGATCTGCTTGGACACCATCGAGAACTCGATGGCCTCCTCCTCCGCGCCGCCGGAGAGCTTCTCCAGCATCGGGCGGAAGCGGTCGGAACCGAACAGGCGCATCAAATCGTCCTCGAAGGAGATGAAGAACTGGGACGAGCCCGGATCGCCTTGGCGGCCCGAGCGGCCGCGCAGCTGGTTGTCAATGCGCCGCGACTCGTGGCGCTCGGTGCCGATGATGTGCAGTCCGCCGAGCTTCACGACCTCGTCGTGGCCCTTCTGCGTCTCCACGGAGAATTTGTCCAGATATTCGTGGAAGACCTTGCGGGCCTCCTTGACCTCGTCGGGCACGTCCTCGTTGAAGCCGATGGCGTCCTCGATCACCATCTCCTCGTAGCCCGCCAGCTTCATCTGGCGGCGCGCCAGGAACTCGGCGTTGCCGCCCAGCAGGATGTCCGTGCCGCGGCCGGCCATGTTGGTGGCGATGGTCACCGCGCCCACCTTGCCGGCCTGGGCGACGATCTCGGCCTCCTTTTCGTGGAACTTCGCGTTCAGCACCACGTGGGGAATGCCGCGCAGCTCGAGCATCCGGCCCAGCATCTCGCTCTTCTCGACGGACACCGTGCCCACCAGCACCGGCTGGCCCGTGGCGTGGCGCTTCTCGATCTCGTCCACCACGGCCTTGTACTTGGCCTTCTGGGTGATGAACACCGCGTCGTTCATGTCCTCCCGGATCATCGGGCGGTTCGTGGGAATCTGCACGATGTCCAGCTTGTAGATGCCGTTGAACTCCTCCTCCTCGGTCTTGGCGGTGCCCGTCATGCCCGAGAGCTTGTGGTACATGCGGAAGTAGTTCTGGAAGGTAATGGTGGCCAGCGTCTTGTTCTCGCGCTCGACCTTCACGCCCTCCTTGGCCTCGATGGCCTGGTGCAGGCCGTCCGAGTAGCGGCGGCCCACCATCAGGCGGCCGGTGAACTCGTCCACGATGACCACCTGGCCGTCCTTGACCACGTAGTCCACGTCGCGCTTCATCATCTTGTGGGCGCGCAGCGCGCCGAGAATGTGGTGATACAGCTCCTGGTGCTCAGGGTCGGTCAGGTTGTCTACCTGGAAGAAGGCCTCGGCCTTCTTCACGCCCGCCTCGGTCAGCGAGATCGTCTTCTCCTTCTCGTCCTTGATGAAGTCGCCGGGCTCGAGAACCTCGCCCTCCTTGTCCTGAATCTGCTCCTTGAGGCCGCGCAGCACGAACTGGTTGGCGTGGCCGTACATCTCCGTGGACTTTTCGCCCCGGCCGGAGATGATCAGCGGCGTGCGCGCCTCGTCGATGAGAATCGAGTCCACCTCGTCCACGATGGCGAATTCCAGCCCGCGCTGCACCAGGTTCTCCTTGTAAGTGACCATGTTGTCGCGCAGGTAGTCGAAGCCAAACTCGTTGTTGGTGCCGTAGGTGATGTCCGCGTTGTAGGCCACCTGGCGCTCGGCGGGCGTGAGGTCGTGCACGATCAGGCCCACGCTGAGGCCCAGGAAGCGGTACACCTTGCCCATCCACTCGCTCTGGAACTTGGCCAGATAGTCGTTGACGGTGACGATGTGCACGCCCCTGCCCGGCAGCGCGTTGAGGATGGCGGGCAGCGTGGCCGTCAGCGTCTTGCCCTCGCCGGTCTTCATCTCGGCGATACGGCCCTGGTGGAGCACGATGGCGCCGATGAGCTGCACGTCGAACGGCCGCTGGCCCAGCACGCGCACCGCTGCCTCGCGGGCGAGCGCGTAGGTCTCCGGCAGCAGGTCATCCAGGGAGGTTCCGCCCTGGGCCCGCGCCCGCAGGTCCGCGAGCTTCCCGCGCATCTGCTCGTCGGTGAGCTTCTGCATCGCGGGCTCCAGCGCGTTGATCTTATCGACCGTCTTGCGTATTTTCTTCAATTCCGCCTCGTTGGAGCCGGACAGCATCTTCTTCAAAAAGTCAAGCATGGGAAAACCTCCAGGTTCATCCAATGATACACGGTATAGTATAGCACAGTTGGCAGGGGTTTGACAAATGAATCTTTGGGAAAGAGGCCAAAAGAAGTCTGTTGGCGTCAATCATAGGTAACAGCGAGGGAGGGGGCTGTCAAGGGAAAGGGTGGAGATTTTCCGGCAGG
>CANQEW010000120.1 GCA_947596085.1 uncultured Clostridia bacterium
ATAGAGCAGTCTGGTAGCTCGTCGGGCTCATAACCCGGAGGTCGGGGGTTCAAATCCCTCTCCCGCCACCATAAAAAACCCGGTGTTTCCAAGGCTTTGCGCCTCTGAACACCGGGTATTGTTTTATTCTCTTGCACCCTGGAGCGGGACTTTAGCGGGACTAGGTGCCATTTTTAGGCTTGTTTTCTGTAAAGGAGGCCGTCAATGGTGTCGCTTGCTTTCTCGTCGGACTTTGCGAGGACATGAGAGTAAATATCCAGTGTCGTGCTCACCTTGGCATGACCCAGCCTCTTTGATACGGTCAGGATGTCAACGCCCTCGGCAATTAACAAGCTGGCTTGCGTGTGCCGGAATTTGTGCGGGTTGATGTGGGGGAGGTTATGGCGTTCACTAAACTTCGCCAGCCAGTCGGTGGGGCTGTCGGGGTGCATGGGCCCGCCGTCCTCTGCTGTCAGTATGTACCCAAACGGGGTTATCCCCAGCTTTGAGAATGTGGCCGCCTGTTCGACCCTCCACCGCTTTAACAGTTCCAGGACATGAGAAGAGACGGAAACATATCTGTTTTCATCGGTTTTCAATGATGTGCTGATCGCTCCCGTTTCGGGGGTATATACTCGGTTTTCCCGGAGATATAGCCTCTTGTTCTTCCAGTCAACGCATTGCCATTTGAGCCCCATGATCTCACCTCTCCGGGCTCCCGTGGCAATCAGAAGATGTGTGCATACTTGCCATTTCAGCGGCTCGGATTTCAACGCTTCAAGGATCGCTTGCACGTCCTCCACCTCAAAGGTTTTCATTTCGTGCTTTAGCACCTTGGGGGGCGTGGCCCGCTGGGCGGTGTTGTATGGGATTAATCCCTCTTTCACGGCCTGGGCCAGTACGCTGCTGATTACTCGGTGATGCTCGACAATAGTCTTTGCGGAGAGTGGCCCGCCGGTTTTCATGTTCTGCCCTGGCTCGGCCAGCTTTGCATAAAGGCGGTTCAAATGGTCGGCGCGGAGGTCTTGGATTTTCACCGGGCCGATCTCTTGATTGATACGCTTTAACATGTCTTTGTATCGGACAAGGGTCTTTGCCTTTAGTCCGTTGCGCTTTTTCAAATCCACGACATAAGCACTGTATCTCTCAAAAGAGGGCTTTTCCGTTGACACGTTCCCCAGCTTGCAATTCTCCTCGAATATTGCCGCCTGTCGTTCCAGTTCCTTTTCGATCTGCCTCTTGGTCATGCCCGGTGTGGGCCTCCACGTCAAGAGATAATCCTTCAAACGCTTGCCGGAGGCGTCGCGGCCTCTGAACACTCGGATTTGATATGAAATGATATTCCCGGACTTGTCCCGGCGAGGTGTGATATTTGCCATTGTCTTACCTCCTTTGTTTCATTCGCTCCGGCCAAATAGCCGGGAGAGAAAGCCTGTCGGCTTTACTTGATCTGTCCACCATTTGACGCGCTCGGTGATCTCCTCCGGCGGTATCATTGGCAGGTTCCATTTCGCTACGTCAAAGCCTGTCTTGTAAAGGCCGTGGGCACAATGCTCAACGCGAGGATCGGGCAAAAGCTCTGCGCCCGCTATGCCGACAATCTGCTTGCTTTCAATGGGGGATTCACATTTGAGCGCAAGTCGGGCGGTCATATTCAGCACAATGTTGGCCTTGATGGTCTTTCTGTTGGGGGCCTGGGTTGCCATGATTAAATGCACATGAGCGGCCCGGCCCATCTGCGCGAGGCTCTGGATGGTGCTTTCTATGGCCGTCCGTGTTCTGTTCTCGGCGCGGTCGCTGTTGTGCAGAATGAGGTCGGCAAACTCGTCCACAATAATATAGAGGTCGCCTCCGTCCCAATCCACTAGACCACGCTTTTCCATGTCAGCATATCGAGCCATCATGATACTGTGGGCATATGTGAGCGCGTCAGCGATGGTTTGCAGGGTGTTGGCAAATCGTAGCACATGAGGGAGAGCCTTGTAACGTACAAGTTCAACTCGCTTCGGATCGCAGAGAATGAGTTGACAACAACCGGGCGCGTCCTGGGGTGCTTTGAAAAGAGCATGGTATAGTATTGCGTTGATAACCACGCTTTTCCCGCTTCCAGTGCTACCGGCTATGAGAAGGTGGGATTGCTCCAGCATATTCTGGTATAGGTTGTATGACTTCCCGGCGGGTGTGATCCATTGTTTATTAGGCATTGTAGTCCCTCCTCTGCATTTGCCCTAGTATCGTTATCTGTCTCAATTCTAGCATGATTACGCAAGTATATCAATCGGCATAGTAAATATAGTTGCGCAATTATATTTGTGCATTATTTATAGTTGCGCAAGTATGGCGGTTGTGGTATAATACAGATAAACTAGGGGTATTGGAGGTGTACGCATGGGCAAGCCTAGCACCAGGGCCACCAACCGATGGATTGCAAAGGCGTATGATCGTATCAATTTGACCGTCGCCAAGGGACGCAAAGAGGAGATACAATCCTTTGCGGAGAGTTGCGGCGAATCTGTCAACGGGTTCATCAACCGGGCCATTGACGAGGCCATGAGACGGGGTGTGCATGCCCCTGGGGGATATGAGCATACCACCCCCGGCGGCCAGTAACAGGGCCGAATAACCGCACACTGTCAAAACGACTTTTTGAAAGAATGGGCCGGAGGTTATTTCTCCGGCCCGGTTTCATTCTTCGCCCTGATCTGCGTCCTGGGCGGTCTGGTAGTCCTTGGCCAGCATTTCAACGGCGTGGGCAAAAGCGGATTTATCAACTTCGCCCTCAAATATCTTCTTTGCTCCAGACGGGAGAGGAAAAGTCCAAGAGAGGTCGTGAAGGGTCAGCGCGGCAAAAATTATCTGATCGGCGGTGCTGTTCGGGTCGTCCATGAGCCTACGCATACATCTGGCGACGCGGGCCTTGTCCTCGCGCTCCTGCTGCTCCCGCTGTTCCTGTCGGGCTTTCCTCGCGGCGGCGTTCCGCTGTCTGGTAACCTCTGCCCTCTGTCGGGGCGTCATATTATCGCTCATTTGATCTCCTTTCAATGATGCCGTGAGAGGCATTTAACGGCGTTTTAAGGGCGTTTCGGCTTGGGTGGGTTTTATTTAACGTCCCAGCCCTCCAACGCCTCCCACGGCCTGTAATTACGTCCTCCTTATCGGACGCGCCCGCCTCGGCTCATGTTCTACTCCAGCCATTTCCGCCGCGACGTAATCCTCGACGGCCTCCGGCGGCAACATCATGTGACGCCCGCCATGCCAGTATTTCATGGCAAGTTGGTAAACGGCTCCCGGCTCTGCGTGCCAGCGTCCATTTTCGTCTTTCTCCCCGTGTAGATCGCCGTTCCGAAAAGCCTTGTAAATGGTTCCGTCACATAAGCCAGTGCATACAGATATTTCATACCGGGTCATGTATCGGCCTCCCTTGAAGCGTAATCAATCCGATTACTGGACGTGATTGCCTGCTCCGTAGTGGGAGAGTATGCGGGCGCTCTCTGCGGCTGCTTCTGCTCTGCGCTGTCCGATCTCCCGGCTGATCTTCACGGCCTGGTCGTCGTCAACATTCACCTGCTTGGCGGCGTCCACGATGGCGGCGGCTTTCTGCTCCTCCGGCAGTTCCAATGCCCTGCGTATGGCATGAAGCAGCGATCCCGCGTCGCCGGGCCTG
>CANQEW010000121.1 GCA_947596085.1 uncultured Clostridia bacterium
TTTTGCAGCTACATTCTATCACTTGGCTCTCTGTTTTTCTTCCTCCTTCTGTTACCTATCTATTGTATCAAAACATACAAGAACATCGAGATCCCGGACAGCCTCAAGAAGCTCCCCTTCGCGGGATTCAAATTCGACGTACCGGCCAACGGCGGGGCCATCACCTTCAAGATCCATTTCGAGCCGGGCATCCTGCCGGACGAATGGCCGGAGGCGCGGGAGCGCAAGAGCCGGAAGGCGAAGGCGGAGGCCACGGCGGTGGCGGCCATCGAAGCCGCCGAGGAAGCGCCGGATACCGAGCGGCCCGAGGAAACGGAAGCGGTTGAACCGCTGGCCCTACCCGCGCCGGATGCGGATGCCACGAACGAGGCGACGGAAGCCGCCCAAGACAACATCGAGGCGGATGCCGGAGAGGATGTAGCGGAGGACAGCGAGGAACCCGCAGAGACGGAAGCGGGGGACATGGAGCGGGCCTACAACGCCACGGGCGACCGCCGGAAGGAATTGGTGAAGGCCATTTCGGAGATCACCGGCGAACCCGCCAAGTACCAGAATGCGCCCAGCTTCGCGTACCAGATCGGCGAGTACACGATAGACAAGGCAGGCACCCTGACGGGGCCGCACAACCCGGAATTGCTGGAAGCCCTCGAAGCCTGCGGCTTCCAAGCGGAATAAAACAAAACGCCCGGCCATCGCGCCGGGCATTGCTGTGCATGGAGAAAAGCCGCCCTTCCGAGCGGCTTGTGGTGGTCTGTATTGGATTCGAACCAATGACCCCCGCGATGTGAACACGGTGCTTTACCTATGTACTCAGTTTAACCAACTCTAAAGATCAATCTTGTAATGTCAATAAACGATCTAGATACTGAATGGTTTTTTCGATATCTCGACCCTCCTGTTGATAAAGACGAGCATACGAATTGAGCGATTTTATGGCCAAAGCAGAATCATCATCAATTCTTACAAAATCAAACTTCGTATACCGTCTGTACTTGAAATTTTTACGTGAACCAGTATTACTAGAGCGATATCTTCTATTCCTCGTTGGCATTCTACAGTCTCCTTTCGTTTGAGATCGAGTTCATTATCATACTATGCCAAGCTGAGCTATTTCTATCCGTCTGATTTTTTAGTAAAGATTCTCGACAACAGCGGCATATTATTCTGTTCGATAAGAACCGGCGGATCTCCTTTTTTTACGTCAGTAGAAATTTGTGCAAATCCGCTAAACGTATGTTTGACACGCTGTTTGATCCTGAAGTAATTTAATATAGGATCATTACCATAACCGTCAAATATGAGTGATAACGGTATATACCGTTTTGTTTCAACATATCTGTAGTAAGCACGCTGAGTTGCTTTTTTTCTATCTAAATCCACAGAAATAAGATATACTTTATAATGAAATCCCTTTAACTTAGATGCAAATTCAACGATATTTACCTGGTTGTGGCCGATTTTAGGTACAACTATATTTTGGCCTCTGGAAATACAGTATTGTAAGAGATTACCTTTCTCTCTAGAAAATACTATAGCATCTGATTCTTCATGCACTAACGATGCACCGCCAAGTTGATCATATTCGGGGAGCTTCCGCTTTACATAATCCGAATCAAGAATATAAGCACCATAAGCATCGGCTAGTGAATTACATATTCCAGATTTTCCAGACGCAGGAGGACCTATTACATATAAAAGCACACGTTCTTGTCTTGGAGATGTATTTGGTGCAGCACCGCCTTTCCCAAGAGATATGTCGTCATCTTTCACTAATCTCTTATTTTGGATCAACTCGTCAAGAATTTGAGTACATAATGCATCTCTATCTTTTTCTGTTCTGTATCTTAAGTTCCTAATGCTAAGATCAGAAAGAGTTGACGACTGATCCGCTCCACGCAAGTTTCGTTCTTCTATAACAATTTGATTAGCTACTTCGATTATTTTATTTACATCGTCGATTTCTAAAATGTTTTGAACAAAAAGCTCAGCATACAAGTTTTTATGGAGAATTCTTTCGTATGACGCCATCACTCCCACCCCTATATATAGTTTATTATAATTACATTATTATGTCAATCATTTTCGAAATCTTTCACATAAAAATCTATAATCATGCCCCATTGGTCAACTAATCACTGAGGTGATATTGATGATTATAAAGCCACCGCAGCTGGGGAATCCGCTCTTCGTCTTGAAGAAGAAGCTATTGCCCCAATCCTGGTAGGTTTAAGCACACGGATAACTTCATTGATGGCGCTTTTTTGATTCGGCTCCCAAGAAATACCGTGTACGCTTACAACAATATCAAAAGTATTGTCAGGAAATGGAAGTTTGTCCGCTGCTGTAACAAATATAGAGAAATCGCATTCTAAACGGCAAGGAGGTCAAGCGGTACAAGAACATCGAAATCCCGGACAGCCTCAAGAAGCTCCCCTTTGCGGGATTCAAATTCGACGTACCGGCGAACGGTGGGGCCATCACCTTCAAGATCCATTTCGAGCCGGGTATCCTGCCGGACGAATGGCCGGAGGCGCGGGAACGCAAGAGCCGGAAGGCGAAGGCGGAGGCCACGGCGGTGGCGGCCATCGAAGCCGCCGAGGAAGCGCCGGATACCGAGCGGCCCGAGGAAACGGAAGCGGTTGAACCGCTGGCCCTACCCGCGCCGGATGCGGATGCCACGAACGAGGCGACGGAAGCCGCCCAAGACAACATCGAGGCGGATGCCGGAGAGGATGTAGCGGAGGACAGCGAGGAACCCGCAGAGACGGAAGCGGGGGACATGGAGCGGGCCTACAACGCCACGGGCGACCGCCGGAAGGAATTGGTGAAGGCCATTTCGGAGATCACCGGCGAACCCGCCAAGTACCAGAATGCGCCCAGCTTCGCGTACCAGATCGGCGAGTACACGGTAGACAAGACGGGCACCCTGACGGGGCCGCACAACCCGGAATTGCTGGAAGCCCTCGAAGCCTGCGGCTTCCAGGCGGAATAAAAACAAAATGCCCGGCCATCGCGCCGGGCATTGCTGTGCATGAAAAAAGCCGCCCGGAAGGGCGGCATTGGCGGAGTGAAGGGGAATTGAACCCCTTTCGGTATTTAGTGCACAGTCCTCAAGCTATTTTTACCCTCGGTTTGTATTCGCAAGCACTCGGATTCACCCCACAAATACCGATTACCGCCCATGCAATTGTCATACGCATTTCCCCTCCCAGTTCAGAGCAAGGTACACTTGTTTGAATTGAAATTGTAGTAACGATGATTGAAACCACCGTGTACCACAGGGAAATCCGATCAAGCGGAATACCTACACAAGAGCCAACAACCCAAGGAATTAGTGCCTGGAGAAAAGCCCGCTCTTTTGAGCGGGCTTGTGGTGGTCTGTATTGGACTCGAACCAATGACCCCCGCGATGTGAACACGGTGCTCTACCAACTGAGCCAACAGACCTTGTCGTCAACGGTCTTATTCCCGCCGACTAGATTATTTTACAACACCCATGGCGATTTGTCAAGCCCTTTTTGAAAGAAAGTCCAGTGCAAAAGTCTGTTGGCGTCAATCATAGGTAACAGCGAGGGAGGGGGCTGTCAAGGGAAAGGGTGGAGATTTTCCGGCAGGG
>CANQEW010000122.1 GCA_947596085.1 uncultured Clostridia bacterium
TCGGCGCATTCGTCGCCGCCGGCGCTTTTGTCTCGGCCGGCTTCGGCGCATTCGTCGCCGCCGGCGCTTTTGTCTCGACCGGCTTCGGCGCATTCGTCGCCGCCGGCGCTTCTACCTCCAGTTGTCCTGGGCTACTCGTCGTTGTCGGCGCTTCCGCCTCTGATTGTTCCGAGGGCTCCACTGTTGTCGATACTTCTGCCACTGGTTGTTCCGAGGTACCTTCAACAAGCACATGAGTCTTCAAATAAGCGACCCATTGATCTGCACCGCGCTGATTGAGGTGAATGCCATCCTCCTGCGAGATATAGGGAGAAAGCAATTCCTCCTCATTGGCCAACGCATGAAACATATCAATATAGTAGCATCCATTTCGCTGTGCCATCTGCGCAATCTGCAAGTTGACTTTCTTTATGCGATTGACCGTCAATGTAACGCGCTGTGTCGCCACGATTTTACCAACGGGCGTCACACCTTGCACATATATGGGGATTCCCGGGAACTGTTCCTTCAGCTTGCCGAGGAGCATCTCATATGTTTCAATGAGGTTCGAGTCGCTACCCGAAGCAAGCACGTTCATGCCCAACAGGATAAAAATCTTGTCAGGATGATGCGTACACAATTCATCGAAAATCGCAACTTCCGTGCCATCCTCCCGGGCGACAGTGACGTTGTTGATGAACTGAATCGGCGTGATCGACCGATAGGCGCTCACTGCAATAGAACTCGGTAGATCCAATTTGTAGGTACTCAACGTCTGCGTCATGGAATCGCCAATAAACAGCGCGTTGTCAAACCATGAGGTATCCACCGGTTCATGTTCGGGGACTTCATAGTCAGAAACATCGCCTTCCACAACGAACATTTTCGCGACTTCTTCGTCAAAGCTCAAGTGCAATTTATTTAGCGGGACAACGGCGGTCTCCGTTGCTTCCAGTGCGTCAAGCAAATACTGAACCGTGACCGCAATATCGGTGTTGGGCTCCTCCTGCTGCTCCTCCTCGAGCGCATCCTGAAAATCATTAGCGGGTCGTTCGTCCTGCTCAAAGGCCTCATACTCAACGGCATCAAGTGTATCGTTCAATTTGACGGCAATAATCTCCCCTGATTCAATGCGGGAAACATAGCCCATTGCGGAGTTAAACGAAGGAAAGCTGGTATCCACAATGTAAGAGGACGGCTGAACGGCGGTTTTGAGTCCCGCGCTGCTGGCCGCGTGAAGCACATTATGATCCAGTTCCGTCGCATTCGCCGCACAATAGGAAGGCGTCTCCCCGGTAATCGTTTCCAGAATACATTGCGCATGCGCATAGGACGTAGCGATTTCCTCAGGCGTTTTTTGCTGCATGTAGCGATCAGCGCTCAGCGTATAATTGCCGATATCAAAGCCCTCGCGCTCAATCATTTCCAGGGTATTGCTGCCCTCCGCGGCAGACATTCCATCCACAAGAAAAATGGTTGGCGTGTTGTGCTCTTGTAGTGACGTCAAGATTTGTTCCATTTGCGCGCCGTAGACCAGCCCCAGAAAGACCACACTTACTTTCCGCTGTGTCGCTTGTGCGCGTCCGATTATGTCACACGTTTCATCGGACTGCGTCAGGTGTTGCAGAGCTTGCTCTATATCATCCTCAGGATTATATTCCGTAAGTCGCAAGGTTTCCGTAACACCCGTGTTGGCAGCCTGCCCAGAGGGGCTCTGCGTCCTGAAGTTGGAACAACCACCAAGCATCAAGAGACAGAAGCTCAGAACCAACACACTACAAATAATCCTACGATGAAGATTCATTTCATGTCCCCTCTGGTCTATCGATTACAGACTCCAATACCGAAAACCAAGGTTCTCAATATACGCGCGAGAGAATACGTTGCACACATCAACCACCAATGCGCCGGGACGCAACCGCTGCACAAGTTCCGCATCCGTCCATTGGGTAAAAACGCGGTGCGGCGCGCTGATGATGATGCAATCTGCATCCTTTAAAAGGGATATATCCGTCGGCTTCCTATCGTAGATCGATTCGATTTCATCGGCATCCGCCACAGGATCAATCAAATACGGCGTGAGGCCGTAGCCCTCCTCCAGCGCTTGTACAATCTGGTAAACCTTGCTGTTGCGCATATCCTTGACATTCGCTTTAAATGTGAGGCCAAGCACGAAGATGCGCTCAGTGGACGGATTTTTCCCAGCGCGAATCAACTCGCGCACGGTTTCTTGCGCGACAACAAGTGGAATTTCTTCGTTGATGCCCCTCGCAGCAAGCAGGAAGTGGGCAGTATATTCGTGCCTCTCAGCCTCCTGGATGAGGTAATAGGGATCCACACCGATGCAGTGTCCGCCAACCAGGCCAGGCTTAAACGACAGGCTGTTCCATTTGGTTTTCATCGCATCCAATACCTGCGCGGTATCAACGCCAAGCCTATGCATGATGCAGGCAATTTCATTCATGAAAGCGATATTGATATCCCTTTGGGTATTTTCTACAACTTTGCAGGCTTCGGCGACCATGATGCTGCCGGCTTTATACAACTTTCCAGGGACATTGCCATCAAAGATGAGCCCATAGACGCGCGCAACATCTTCGAGCGTTTCTTCGTCTTGGCCAGATATAACTTTGGTCACCTGCGTCAGCGCATGTTCCTTATCTCCGGGGTTGATGCGTTCCGGAGAATAACCCACAAAAAAGTCTTCTCCCGCCTTCATCCCGGAGCTATGCTCCAACAAAGGTATACAAACATTCTGTGTGACACCAGGATAGACGGTGGATTCATAAATGATAAGACTTCCCGCAGCCATGAATTTGCCGACGATCGTGCTTGCCCCTCTTACGGGCGAAAGATCCACCGTATTGTCCGCATGAACAGGGGTAGGCACCGCCACAATAAAAACATCCGCCTCACGAAGCTGTTCAGGGTCACTCGTGAAGATCATCGACGAGGAGGCAACGGACGCTTCACCGGTATCCCCCGTAGGATCCTTGCCCTGCTTGTATTGTTCGATTTTGGCACTATTCGTATCAAAACCGATCACTTTCGTTTTTTTTGCAAACTCCAGTGCCAAGGGAAGTCCCACATAACCCAATCCAATTACAGCAACTGTGCTGCCCGCACCATGAAGCTTTTTCATTTCCACTTTATCCCTCTAATCCATAGTAATCCGTCACATATCCGAATATACTATTTAATATATTGTAATTATTTTATATAGTTTTTTAATGATTGTCAATAGAATAGATATAATTTTACAAATATTTAGCTTATTTGCTAAATTAATACCATTTTTCTAATTTTTAACATCGCTGTTCTTTAAAATTTAAAGTCGTAGTCACTGGAGGATTGATGCCTGTCGCTGTTTTGCGCAATCGGATGTGTTTTGATACAATAGATAGGTAACAGAAGGAGGAAGAAAAACAGAGAGCCAAGTGATAGAATGTAGCTGCAAA
>CANQEW010000123.1 GCA_947596085.1 uncultured Clostridia bacterium
TGTGCGCACGGCCTTCTCTCCGCCGCGTTGAGCGTATACCTCCCGGATTTCCGCCTCAAAACCATCCTTCCGCAGAAGGTCGAATCCGACGTTGTGGTGCCAGAGAACGGGGACATCCAACGTTTGCTGGCGCGAGTAAAGGGAACGCGGATGGAATGCGCGATCCTCCTCGGCGCGTGTTGTGGCCTCCGCCGTTCAGAAATCTGCGGCCTCAAGTATGAAGATGTTGATCGAAAGAAATCCACCATTCAGGTTCGCCGCACGATCGTGAAAGACGAAAACGGGAAGTGGATCGTGCGGGAGGCGACAAAGACCGTCAAGAGCAAGCGGAAAATCGAAGTCGCCGCTTTCGTCATTGAGAAGCTGATGGCGCTTCCACGAGAGAGTGATTTCATCATCAACCGCCTTCCCGATACGATCTCCAAGGATTTTATCGACATCCGAGACGAATTGGGAATCAAGTGTCGCTTCCATGATCTCCGACACTATAACGCCTCTATCATGCTGGCATTGAACGTCCCGGACAAATACGCGATGGAACGGATGGGCTACTCGACACCGGCTACGCTTAAAAAAGTATATCAGCACACAATGCGGGAGAAGCAGCAGGAGGTCGCGGACACTGTCAATGCAAAAATGAACCAGCTATTTTCGTCAGATTCGACGGATTGTTAAATATTGAATCCGTATCGAAAAAGAGCCAAACATTCCATTCCGCTCGATTTTCGTGTCATGGGTCGTGTCATGGGTGCGTCTTTTTGGCCGAACAAACGTCTAAAAATCCGAACATTACAACCACTCAGAAGCGCCGAATGTTCGGTATATAGAACGAACATAATAAAAATCCGAACGTTTTAACGTTCGGATTTTGGTGCGGGAAACAGGACTTGAACCTGCACGAATCGTAATGATCACTAGAACCTGAATCCGCGAAGCTGTACCAGAATTAAGAATAAAATACCCTCGATCGCGGGACATTTTGTTCGCCAGAATCCATCTTTAACACGCTCACTTCAGCACATATCTCGTATTCCGCCCTTGTCCAACCGCGACGATCAAATCCTGATCCTGCATCTTCCGCAGAAGGCGGATCGCCGTCACGGTCTTGATCCCCAGCAGCTCTTCGATCTCACGGCGCGAAATGTCTCCATTCTCACGAATGGAATTCAAAACCACATCCGCTTGATTCATGCGCTGTGGGTGAATCGCATTTTGAGGAACAGCCTTCTCCCCCCATCTAGGCAGGACAATTTTGAAGGCGTTGCTGCTGGCGCTGATTTCCGGCTTGCGATTCTCATTCTGATATGCCGTCTGAATCTTCCGCATACCCGTACCGTATGCCTCGATCAATTCCAGACGGTAAAAGATGTTCGCCAGCTTCTGATTGCGGCAAACGGAAAGTCCCATCAGCACATCCTCCAGCGTAATCCCCTGAACAAGGCCGCCGATGGAGACGAATTCAATGCGGTCTGAATAGATGCTGATCAGGGTACTAGCGGAGAACGCATAATCCCTATGAACGATGGCATTGAGCAACGCCTCGCGCAGCGCGGTTTCCGGATAATCCCTGTGATCTGTCCGGTACAGGCCCTCAAAGGTCGCCCGCGTCTGATTCCGCAGATCCAGATAGGCATAGGCATCCCCGAGCTGCTTGAGCAGGGAGCCAGAAAACTCTCTCCGGTCATGGAAGTTCTGTTGATCCATCCCATCGAACGTGGCGGCCTTGATGATGTGCGGACATTGATCGGAGAGAAGTAAGCCAAGGTTGGTATAGATCCCATCGACGCCGATCAGGCCGAGCGTCTTCATCTGCGGAATCCCCAACTCCAGCTTCCGCTCCGCAAACACGGCTTCTGCATGCTTGAAGGTCAGATCCTGCCGCAGCGAGCGCATGTCCTCGTAGTTGTCGCCGTCTGTATTGACGATCATTCTGCGAATCGCGGCGTCGCTCGCCGGAACGGAGGACGTTCCTTGACGAACATAAACCCCCTCGGGCCGCAATCCCTTCGCCGCAAGATAATACGGACGCGACGCGCCGCATTGCACCGTGACACAAACGATCTGCCTGTCCGCCACATCCATCGTCTCGTAGCTCACAAACATGGTGACATCCGGCTTGATCGCGTCGCGCACACCGTTGGAAATCCGCTGGATCACAGCATCGGAATCCTCCACGCCCACAACTTCTCCATTGTCCGCGATGCCCACATAGATCACACCGCCCGCCGTGTTCGCCATGGCGATGATCTCCTTGCGAATCTCTTCCGTATAAGTCTGCTTGAATTCAACCGTCTCGCTCTCACGGAATCTCATTTAATCACCTCCATAGCATTCCATTCATATTCTATTCTTTCTATTCGTTTTTGTCAAGGGATATGAATGGAATGACAAGATACAATAAAATGCGCAAAAACAAAAGAAAGAAGGACAAGGTTTGCAATCTCTGGTAGAATGAAGTTACGACACACCATTCTGAAAGGAGAAAGCAAACCATGTCCAAGGGAATTGTACAACTGAATGAGGAAATACTCAAAGGGGAAATCAAAGAACTGGTTCGAGGCAGCGTGGAGGAAACGCTGAATGAGCTTCTGGACGCCGAGGCAGAGAAACTAACCCAGGCGGCGCGGTATGAGCGCAGCGAGCAGCGGTAGGGCTACCGCAGCGGTCATTACAGTCGGAACCTGACCACGACTTCCGGGGATGTAACGCTGAGGGTACCACGCCTGAAAGGCGTGACCTTTGAGACGGCCATCATCGAGCGGTATCGCCGACGAGAGAGCAGCGTGGAGGAAGCACTGATTGAGATGTACCTGGCGGGAGTGTCTGTGCGGCGCGTAGAGGACATCACGGAGGCGCTGTGGGGCAGCAAAGTATCCCCGGCCACAATCAGTGAGCTGAACAAGAAAGCATATGTCCATATCGAGGACTGGCGGAACCGTTCCCTGCAGGGCGGGCGCTATCCCTACGTCTATGTGGATGGCATCTACCTGTGCCGGAACTGGGGCGGGGAGTTTGAAAATGTGGTCATTCTGGTGGCAATCGCGGTAAATGAAGACGGATATCGTGAGGCTCTGGGTGCTGCGCAGGGGATGAAGGGGGATGAGGTCAGTTGGTTGAGTTTCTTCCAATGGCTGCGAGGGTGGGGACTGGAAGGAGTGAAGCTGGTGGTGGGCGACAAGTGCCAGGGGATGTTGGAAGCCGTGGGAGAAGTGTTTCCAGCAGCGAAATACCAGTACAAATTACGTTCTGGAAGGTCCACTTGCACGGAGTTTTAAGGCCACCGTGACGGCGAAATAAGGCCACCGTCAC
>CANQEW010000124.1 GCA_947596085.1 uncultured Clostridia bacterium
TTTGCAGTTACATTCTATCACTTGGCTCTCTGTTTTTCTTCCTCCTTCTGTTACCTATCTATTGTATCAAAACAATTCCCATTTCATCGGGAAACGACTAAATCATGCTTGCGAGAAGCATTCATCTTCAAAAACTAAACGCAGCAGAGGGCCGGTCGAGATCGGCCCGATAACAGAGGGTAACAAAAGAAGCAGAACGCCACCCCCGGGTCAAGGGCCGCAGCCCTTGCCAGGAAGGGGAGGGGAGAATCCAAGGAGGGACCGGGGAGCGCTTGGCGCTCCCCCAAACCGCTGACAAAGCCAGGTCAGCGGTTATATATTTGCACGAAAGGTGAGAAACCAAAATGGAAAACGGAGGTAACGTCGAATATATACATATACGTAGCAATCAATACAGGTGGTGCTTGAAATCCTGAGACAGCAGCGAGAAAAGCAGCAGAGGATGCATGGAGCAGATGGTACCGGAGGATCATCTGCTTCGGAAAGAGGACAGAGCAGTCGATTTCAGCTTTATCCATGACCTGTGCGCGCCGCTGTATTGTGCGGACAACGGACGGCCGGCCATCGACCCGGAGATACTGTTCCGGATGCTGCTGGTGGGATATCTGTATGGGATCAGGTCCGAGAGGCGATTGGAGGAAGAGATCAACTACAACATTGCGTACAAGTGATTTTGCGGGTTGAAGTTGACAGAGAAGGCGCCGGACGCGACGACAATCAGTCAGAACCGGCGGCGGCGATACCGGGACAACAACATTCCAGAGCGGATATTCAATGAAATTTTTCGACAGTGTAACGCCAGAGGACTGATCGGCGGAGCAATCCTGTATACAGATTCGACCCACATCAGGGCGAAGGCGAACAAGCGCAGGAAGAAGCTGGTGAGCGTGGAACAGACGCCCAAAGCATATCTGGAAGAACTGGACGAGCAGGTGGAGCTGGACAGGAAGGTGCTGGGCAAGAAACCGTTCGACAGGGATGATGCGCATAAAGACGAGCATAAAGATGGTGAAGACAACGGGAACAATGGAAGCAGCGGCGGGAACGGAAAGAGCGGAGCGTCTGGCACGACAACGAAGATGCAAAGCACGACCGATCCGGAGAGCGGTCAGCAGAGCCGGGAAGGGAAGCCGAACGGCTTTTACTACAGCGAGCACCGGACGGTGGACAGCAAACGCAATGTCATCGTAAACGTCCATGTGGAACCCGCTAACCTCAACGACGTGACTCCGATGCCGGAGATTCTGAAAGAGATCGAAGCGCGGCTGGGCAGACTGCCCAGGTACATGGGACTGGACGCGGGGTACCACAACGCATGGATCGCGCACCTTCTGGAAAGCAAGAGCATACAGGGGGTCATCGGCTACTGACGACGCACGCATGCCGGCGAACATTACGGGAAACACCGATTCAAATACGATCCGTTCATCGACGTCTACATCTGTCCTGAGCACAAACATCTCTACTGGAAAACCACCACCCGGGAGGGCTATCGTCAATACTTCTGCGACAGCAAAACCTGCGCCACATGTCCACGACGAGCAGAGTGTTTCGGAAAGAGTATGAGCAGAAGGATGGTGGGCAGACATATATGGCAGGATGTTTTGGATGATGTCATTGCCTTTACCAGGACCGGTGTCGGCAGTCGTATCTACTCCTGGAGAAAGCAGAGCATTGAACGATCCTTCGCGGAGGCCAAAGTCAATCACGGCCTACGCAATGCGCGCATGCTTGGGATCAGGAATATGCGCGAACAGTGTTTCCTGACCGCCGCAGTTCAAAACATCAAGAGGCTGGTTGCCTCGCTATCGTTCCTCCTATCCTACAGCAAACCCTGCATCCTTTTTTGAATGCAGGGTTTGTCAGTGATCTGGGCCAGCCATCCGGCTGGCTTTCGCTATGGAAATCGAAGCTTTATTCTATGCGTTGTCGGCTGGTATCTCGAAATTCCTTTGGCGTACAGCCGCTTTATGGAATGCCTTGCCCAAATAACTGCTGCTGCCGAATCCGCAGTCGTGGGCGATCGCGGTCAGGGTGTCGTTTCCATGAAGCAATTTTTGACGGGCCATTTGCAGGCGATAGCTCCGCAGATATTCGTTTGGAGTCATGTGCAAACAGCTATGAAACGCCCGATAACACTCCCTTTGACTGCAAAAGGTGGCGGCAGCCAAGGAGCCAACGGAGATCGTCTCCATGTAATGCGCGTGAATGTAGGCCATCATTCGCTTGACGCGGTCGAACGTTTGCTCCCGCTCCGGCGAGCTTTTCATCTGCGGTCGGGCCATTGCAAAAATCTGACGCCAGATTTTTGACAGCTTTTCCCGAAGCAATAGCTCGTAGCCCCATTCGTCCGGGGCGATCTCGAAGGATTCCCGGAGTTCATTCAGGAGGGCACTGCTCCGGTTCCCATCCGGAAAGAAGCACAGCATCTCTACCTGCGTAGACAGAATGAGCGGGAGAATATACTTCTTTTCGCTGCGGCTTCCGAGATCGCCGCACAGGAACGTTGTCGGGTCAAAGAGGTGCAGCAACTATACGCATGGCTCGTCGCCGCCCCGATGCTCTGTGCTGTGCAGTATGGCGGAATTGACGAATCCGCCGCTGCCCGCGGGGAAGAGCACCGATCCCTTGGGCGTGTTGTATTGGATACTGCCCTGCGACACATAAAACAATTCCGCCGCCTTGTGCCAATGCCATGGAACATATGGCCGAACGTAGGCATCCAGATGCACGCGGCTGGTGACGCAAGGGAAGTCCTTTTGGAAATCCTGCAGCCGTTCCTCCTGGCTGCCATCCACAAATTCAATCCTGTTGATTTCGCGCATTGCCACACCCCCTTTCCGTTGGGATTCTACCATAAAACTCTTGGTTTCTCAAGGAGATTCGCCATAACTGGCAGAATAGCGACAAAAGCTGTCAGGCTGGTACTATCGTCTGTATTGAAGAATCCTTATAATGACAAACAGGAACTCAAGCAGAGGATGGAACATCGATATGCGCTCAAATATGGTACGCCGTTACATCGCCATGCTTAGCGGGATCTTGATCATGGGCATCGGCGTTGCTCTTTTTCGTTTCTCCGGCATGGGAAACGATCCTGTCACGGCAATGAACTTCGCTGCAAATGATCGCAGCGGAATCTCATTGTCTATCATCTGTTGGCGTCAATCATAGGTAACAGCGAGGGAGGGGGCTGTCAAGGGAAAGGGTGGAGATTTTCCGGCAGGG
>CANQEW010000125.1 GCA_947596085.1 uncultured Clostridia bacterium
TACATAGACATGATGGGCAGGCTTGAGAGCGAGATAAAGGCGCGGGAGAAGGTAGAGGCGTAGCCAGCGCCAGACATAGCGTCAAGCATCTTGGGCCAGAAATGGCCCATTTTGCTGACCATAGACCGTAGAAAGGTACCCCCACCTGAATTAAAAGTCAAGGCTCGCCTTGGGGACTCAGGGGTACAGAAGTTCTATGAGACTTTCTAAGACCCCACGATGCCATACATGGCACCTAGTACCGGGGCGGGGCGTAGAGTGCGTCAGACAGGCTCTGAGAGCTTCTCACGGCCATTCTACATGTGCGGCGTGGGCAGGCCAAACGGCGCGGCAAATGGAGAGCAATGAAGTGGAGAACGGGAGAGTTTAGACATGGGCAGAGGGTTGAGAAAAGAGCGTAGAGCAAGGAGAACTCTCCGCGCGGAATATATTCTATTTTGGGCAGAATTCACCCCAAAGAGGGACCTTTTGAGGGAGTTTTCCAGAGGGAGCCCTTGAGGGAGATTTAGAGGAGAGGGACGGGTGACCCTCCCAGGTATATGAGAAAATCAGCTTTACGATCGCAATTTCTAACCATCTCTGCAATATTTCAAACGCAATATTGCAGAAAGGATAATTGCGATCGTGGTTCTGCACTTCTCTACATTTGAACACGTTTTGAACATGATGTTCACAAGCGCGCACGTGCAGAAGTTCAAATGCAGAGAAGTGCAGAAGTGCAGAAGTGCAGAGTGACGTCGCACACCACACCTGCGACGCCAGCGTCTCGTGTGCGCACGCACGCACATATATGGGGGTATGGGTGTGGTGGCAGAATGGCCTTGAGAAGCGTCGAGACGCTCTTAGAACGTCATCGTGCCACGTTTGGCACCACATACCCATGGGTGGCATTGTAGACGCTCTGAGAGGCTCTCATGACCCCATATTGCGATCGCAATATAGATCGGCATGAGAAAGGCCCACGGCGCCGAAGCGCCGTGGGCCTATGTGCTACTTCTCGCTAGGCTTCCAGCCACGGAGCGTCTTGGACTTCTTCGCCCAGACCTCTACCTCCTTGACCCATGCGGCGATCTGGCTCGGGGTGAGCGCATTGCGATGGCCGACGAGCGGAGCGGGGACGCCGTTCGGGCACCGGACCATCTCGCAGGGTAGAACGTGGAGATGGATGACTCCGCCGGCGAAGTTGCATGTCGGGCTGGAGGTTCCGCTCTTGTCTACCCAGTAGGAGATGGGAACGAGATTCTCGCCGACCTTGACCGTGTAGCCGACCTGGATGACCGCTCCGCCCTTTCCCTTGCCGGTGGAGCCGGGGAGCGTGCGATCCAGCTCGGGCGTCTTCTTGGCGTGTGTGCGGTTTATGCAGGCGGCCGTGACACCGAAGCGCCCTGAGCGTGGCTTGTCCGCAGGGTTGACCTTGACGGCGTTCTCGTTCTTGCTGGCGTTCTCGTTCTTGGCGATGTTCTTGGTGGACATGGTTCCATTCCCTTCGGAACTGGAGAGGCGCACTTGGCCTCTCAAACTGTGAGACACGGCCGATCTTGCGCGCGAGCGCCTACGATGGCCGATGACGCCGTAGAGCATGCGATTGTCAAGGTGCGAGCTCCCGGGCCCGAAGGCCCGACCCGCCAGCGTGCGCGGGGAGCACCGGAGCGCTTTTTGGTGCTGGCCAGTTTGTACCCCACCAGAAGCCATAGGTACTAATTACGCTTGTAATATCGGGGTCAAAACGCCACGAACGTAATAGAAGACGTACAAGGTTGCTGGAATGGCACGTATGTTGCTGGGAGCGGTGCGATTGAAATGCCGTGGTGTGGTGTGGTGAGAGCGCCGTTGGGCACCACACCTGTAGGCGCTTGCATATGCGGCATTCTGGCCCTGATTCTCGCCAAACGAGAATGCGCCTGAGAAGCGCTGAGAGCACGTTTCTGCATGTATTTCTGTATGTTTGGGCCACATATAGGGTGTATGCGTGTATAGCCGATCTGAAGCGCTCTCAGTTGCCACGCCTACCTGCAGGTATTCAAAATAGGCCGAAACCATGCATAGACGATGCATAGAATGGGGTATTCTCATGCATATCACACAGAAAGCGCTTAGATCACGTCTGCAATGGGGTACCTCTTTTCGTGTGTGAGAGCGCTCTTTCTGCAATAGAAGTACCTCAATCTGCAATGTAGGCGTTCGTTTCGCAATAGAAGTGACGTGATTGACGGCGTCGTATTTCGTTCTGCAATGAGAATGACAACTATGTGATTGAATTATGTCGTTCTGCAATAGAAGATGACGCCCCGTTGCGAGAGTGACCGCGTAGACCATGGGAGACGTCATTCTGCAATGCCATAGAGCGCCTTGCAATAGAAGTGACGCATATGTGGCGCTTCTACCATGAGATGACATAGAAGTGGTCATTCTGCAATCAAACCACGTCACTTCGCAATAGAAGTGGTCGCTCTGCAATGGCAGCGCTCTATGTAGACATGCTCTGCCACGGTGCGACTCGTCTTATGTCGTTCTGCAATGGGGCATTCGCAGGCGCGGTAGAAATGACGCCCCCATGCAATTCTCATTGTGAATCGACATGGGGTATATGGCATGTGGGGTCGGGCATGGCAGTCGGCGCCCTAATATGGCGTATGCAATAGGGTATATAAGGGGGTGCCTTCTTTATGCTCTATGCATTGCCTGACCGCTAACTTACATAGTCTATCATATTTGCGATCAAAAGCGCTCATCTGCAATGCCCCATGTCCATATCCCCATAGGGCATTGCACATGTGGTATAACGCCATAGCGACATATATTAGAACACACAACGACATAATAGATTACAGAACAACTCAATATGATTGCAGACATAATCATGCACAACAGAACGGCATCACACACGACAAACAACATCAGCAAACACAAAAGAATCTATTCAATCACACACAGAACTATATGATTACAATTGAAATCAAACAGAAAATACTGAAATTCTACACAACAAGAAGGAAGCTCTCATCACGCCCTGAACACTCTAATTCCCTTTGAAATCAACTAAATCTCCATGTATTCTGCCATTGCGACTGCAATATTTGAGCATAGACTAGAAAGATATTTCAATCGGAAT
>CANQEW010000126.1 GCA_947596085.1 uncultured Clostridia bacterium
AAACTGGAATTTGTTATACTATATAGGCGCAGTTATCTCTATATGATTTCCTTCCGAATCCACAAATTCTGCAACCCAATTATCACCAATTTGAGTCAAGGGAAAACATATTTCTTTATTCTTAATTTTACATTTAAGAGTTTCAATATCGTCTACACTGATACTCGGCAAGCAATTACTTCCAAAAACATGCGTTTCCTCTACTGCTTGATGCGCAAACAATCCAAAGCGGAAGCCGTTTATATCAAAGACACTATATATATTATCCCTTTCTGTCACGAGCTGCTCAAAGAAATCCTCATAAAACTTTATAGCTCTATCCATATCCATTACGCAGATATAAAGAGAAGAAATACTGCAATTCATTACCTATGCCCCCATAAATTCCGATTTGCCGAAATGTTGTTGAGCGATCGAGCGGGTTTAAAAAGTTAGCTCGGCTGTTTCGATTGGAAACGCATCCGCTTTTCCAATCGAAAAGCGCCGGGCGGCCCGCGCATGGAGGTTACGGGGCGTTTATGCGCATTGCCTGCATTGGATTCCTGGCGCGGGCCGCGGCGAAATCCGATGGATTTTGCGAGAGACGAGAGGGAACGCTGGGCGCTGCCCAGACCTGCTTAAGGGACCCTGTCCCTTAAGAATCTCTTCCAAGGAACCTGAGGTTCCTTGGATTCTCCCTTTGCTGCCGCGCTTTGACGCATGCTGGTTTCCCAAAACGAAGAAATCCCGCCCTCGAATCTATGGGGCGGGATTTCGTGCTCCGCACTCAGCCCCCTTCAGGAACGTCGCGCAGACTTTGGGCCCTTACATATATGGGGCCCAAAGTCCGTCGCTCACGCGCGGCAGCAGGTGGCCGCCGGCCCCGCCGGCTACTGCTCGATTTCCTCCATCATGAAGCACTCGATGACATCGTTCTCCTTGATGTCGTTATAGTTCTCAATGCCAATGCCGCATTCATAGCCGGTATTGACTTCCTTGGCGTCGTCCTTGAAGCGCTTCAGGCTGCTGATCTTTCCCTCGTGAATCACCACGTTATCGCGCAGCAAACGAATCTGCTGGCTGCGGACGATCTTGCCGTCGGTGACGTAGGAACCGGCGATGGTGCCCACACCCGAAACCTTGAAGGGCTGACGCACGGTGGCATGGCCCAGGAGAACCTCCTTGAACTTCGGCGCGAGCATGCCCTTCATGGCGTTCTGCACGTCCTCGATGGCCTGATAGATCACGCGATAGAGCCGCACGTCAATCTTTTCCTTCTCGGCCATCGCGCGGGCGTTGTTGTCCGGGCGCACGTTGAAGCCGATGATGATGGCGTTCGCAGTGGACGCGAGCATCACGTCCGATTCGTTGATTGCGCCGACGCCGCCGTGAATCGAGCGCACGCGCACCTCGTCGTTGGAGAGCTTCTCCAGCGACTGGCGCACCGCCTCGACCGAGCCCTGCACGTCGCCCTTGATGATGACATTCAAATCCTTGATCTGGCCCGCGCTGATCTGGCTGAACAGATCGTCCAGCGTGGTCTTCTGCTGCTCCTTAATCAGCGCCGCGCGGAGCCTGTCCTTGCGCTCCTCGGCCACCTGGCGGGAGAGGCGGTCGTCGTCCACGGCGGAGATCTGGTCGCCCGCCTCGGGCACGTCGTTGAAGCCGATGACCTCCACCGGGTCGGAGGGGCCGGCCTCCTTCATGCGCTCGCCGCGCTCGTTGACCATGGCGCGCACGCGGCCGTAGGCCGTGCCGGCGACGATGGTGTCGCCCACGCGCAGCGTGCCGTTCTTGACCAGCACGGTCGCCACCGGGCCGCGGCCCTTGTCGAGCCTCGCCTCGATGATGATGCCGCGCGCCTTGCGGTTCGGATTGGCGCGGTAGTCCTGCACGTCGGCCACCAGCAGAATCATCTCGAGCAGCTGGTCCACACCCTCGCCGGTCACGGCGGAGACGGGCACCATGATCGTGTCGCCGCCCCAGTCCTCCGCGATGAGCTCGTACTCGGTCAGCTGCTGCTTGATGCGCTCCACGTTGGCCGCGGGCTTATCGATCTTATTGATGGCGACGATGGTCTGCACGCCCGCCGCCTTGGCGTGGCTGATGGCCTCGATCGTCTGCGGCATCACGCCGTCGTCCGCCGCGACCACCAGGATCGCGATGTCGGTCGCCATCGCGCCGCGCAGGCGCATGGAGGTGAAGGCCTCGTGGCCGGGGGTATCCAGGAAGGTGATCTGCCGTCCGTTCAGGTTGACGGTGTACGCGCCGATGTGCTGGGTGATGCCGCCCGCCTCGCCCGCGGTCACTCGGGTCTTGCGGATGTAGTCCAGCAGAGATGTCTTGCCGTGATCGACGTGACCCATGATGGTCACCACCGGCGGGCGCGGCACCAGATCGCCCTCCGCGTCCTCCACGTTCTCCTTCTCGAGGGCGTCCTCGGCGGTCTCGGCGAGCTTCTTTTCCAGCTCGATATCGTACTCCGCGCAGACCAGTCCGGCGGTTTCGTAGTCGAGCTCATTGTTGATCGTGGCGATGATGCCCAGCATCATCAGTTTCTTGATGATCTCGCCCGCGGGCTTGCCGATGCGCTCGGACAGGTCGCGCACGGTGATCGTCTCCGTGGTCATTACGGCCTTGTCGATGCGCACAGGCTCAATGACATGCGCCTGCGCGGCGCTGTGCTTCTTGCGCTTGCCGCGAATAAACTCGTCCTCGTAGCCGTTGACCGTCATGTTCACGCCGCGATCCTTGCGGCGGGAGGTATTGCGATTGCGCTCGGGGTCGTTCTGGCGCACGTACTGCTTCTTATTCGGATCGTAGTTGGACACGCGCTCCTTCTCCGCCGTGGGCGTGAAGTCCGCCATGCGCGGCCGGCCGAAGCCGCCGCTCGTGCGCGGAGCGCCGCCGGTGCGGGGAGCGCCGCCAAAGGATCGCTGGCCCGGCGCGCCGCCCTGTCCCTGCGGGCGATTGCCGAAGGGCCGCTGACCCGGCTGTCCGGGTGCGGCGGGACGGCCGTAGGGGCCGCGTGGCTGCTGGCCCGGCTGT
>CANQEW010000127.1 GCA_947596085.1 uncultured Clostridia bacterium
TTGCAGCTACATTCTATCACTTGGCTCTCTGTTTTTCTTCCTCCTTCTGTTACCTATCTATTGTATCAAAACACAAGAGCGAGGCCAGACATAGGTACTACTTATATTCGGACGGGAACAAGGTCGTCAACGGGGTCGCAGAGATCGGCAGAAGTAACTATGGCTTTGATGAATCCGAAAGGGTGTGGAACAATACGAAATACACGATCAGCTCCGAATTCTACTTTGTCCAAAATGGGAGATGCCTCTGTCATTAAGCCGAGCGATTCCTATTATAAACGGATGATCTGATCTGCTCCTGAAAAAAATCGGCGTAAAACAAGAAGAAGCGAGACGAAGCGAACCTGAATAAGCAGAGTGAGGACGGAAAAATCTAAACTCTGGAAAAGAAAGAAGGGAGGACTCTGTCGAATATGAATTATACATCTGTCTCATTGGATTGTACTACGACAATGATGAAAAAAACTGATCGTGAGCTGGGAAATGCAATTAAGACGGGCAACAAGACCTTAAAAAACATCGCTTGAGGAAAAAGAAACGTACTGCCATTGATATTTAATTTGTAGTAGCCGATCGCTTTAATCCCGAAAATAACCATATCAACACTCAGGTCAGAAAAAGCCGCCGAAGGGGAAGGGAAGCAAATCATTTTCTTGACAAAAATGAATAGAAAGGATAGAATATGAATAGAATGCTATGGAAGTGATAAAATGAGATTCCGAGAGAGAGACCGTTGAATTGAAGCGGATTTATACGGAGGAGATTCGCAAAGAAATCATCGCTATGGCGAATACGGCGGGTGGTGCGATCTATGTGGGCATTGCGGACAATGGGGAAGTTGTGGGCGTGGAGGAACCCGACGGCGTGATTCAGCGAATCTCCAACAGCGTGCGCGATGCGATCAAACCGGATGTCACCATGTTTGTGAGCTACGAGACGATGGATGTGGCGGACAAGCAGATCGTTTGCGTCACCGTGCAATGCGGCGCGGCGCGTCCGTATTATCTTGCGGCGAAGGGCTTGCGGCCCGAGGGGGTTTATGTTCGCCAAGGAACGTCCTCCGTTCCGGCGAGCGATGCCGCGATTCGCAGAATGATCGTCAATACGGACGGCGACAACTACGAGGACATGCGCTCGCTGCGGCAGGATCTGACCTTCAAACATGCGGAAGCCGTGTTTGCGGAGCGGAAGCTGGAGTTGGGGATTCCGCAGATGAAGACGCTCGGCCTGATCGGCGTCGATGGGATCTATACCAACCTTGGGTTGCTTCTCTCCGATCAATGTCCGCATATCATCAAGGCCGCCACGTTCGATGGGACGGATCAGCAGAACTTCCACGACCGAAGGGAGTTCTCCGGCTCCCTGCTCAAGCAGCTTAGGGATGCCTATGCCTATCTGGATCTGCGGAATCAGACACGGGCGACCTTTGAGGGCCTGTATCGAACGGATCACAGGGATTATCCAGAAACCGCGCTGCGCGAGGCTTTGCTCAATGCCATCGTCCACAGGGATTATGCGTTTTCTGCCAGCACGCTGATCAGCATCTATTCGGATCGCATTGAATTCGTCTCCATCGGTGGCCTCGTTCAGGGGATTACGCTGGAGGACGTGCTGATGGGGCTTTCCGTTTGCCGCAATCAGAAGCTGGCGAATGTCTTCTACCGCTTGGAACTGATAGAGGCATACGGCACGGGCATGCGGAAGATACAGACGGCTTATCAGAATGAGAATCGCAAGCCGGAGATCAACGCCAGCAGCAACGCTTTCAAAATTGTCCTGCCAAAGTTGGGGGAGAAGGCTGTTCCTCAAAATGCGATTCGTCCACAGCGCATGAATCAAGCGGATGTGGTTTTGAATTCCATTCGTGAAAATGGAGACATTTCGCGCCGGGAGATCGAGGAGCTGCTGGGGATCAAGACCGTGACGGCGATCCGCCTTCTGCGAAAGATGCAGGATCAGGATTCGATCGTCGCGGTTGGACAGGGACGGAATACGAGATATGTGCTGAAGTGAGTGCATTGGAAACGGGTTCCGGCAAACAAAACGTCCCGTGATAGTGGGTATTTCATTCTTGATTCTGGTACAGCCTTCGCGGATTCAGGTTCTAGTGATCATTACGATTCGTGCAGGTTCAAGTCCTGTTTCCCGCACCAAAATCCGAACGTTAAAACGTTCGGATTTTTATTATGTTCGTTCTATATACCGAACATTTGGCACTTCTAGGCGGCTGTAATGTTCGGAATTTTAGGCGTTTGTTCGGCCAAAAAGACGCACCCATGACACGACCCATGACACGGAAATCGAGCGGAATGGAATGTTCGGCTCTTTTTCAAGACGGATTCAACATTTAACAATCCGTCGAATCTGACGAAAATAGCTGGTTCATTTTTGCGTTGACAGTGTCCGCGACCTCCTGCTGCTTCTCCCGCATGGTGTGCTGATACACTTTCTTCAGCGTCGCCGGTGTCGAGTAGCCCATTCGTTCCATCGCGTATTTGTCTGGGACGTTCAATGCCAGCATGATAGAGGCGTTATAGTGTCGGAGATCATGGAATCGACACCTGATTCCCAATTCGTCTCGGATGTCGATGAAGTCCTTCGAGATCGTATCGGGGAGGCGGTTAATGATAAAATCGCTCTCTCGCGGCAGTGCCATCAGCTTCTCAATGATGAAAGCGGCGACTTCGATTTTCCGCTTGCTCTTGACGGTCTTGGTCGCTTCCCTCACGATCCACTTCCCGTTTTCGTCTTTCACGATCGTTCGGCGAACCTGAATAGTGGATTTCTTTCGATCAACATCTTCATACTTAAGGCCGCAGATTTCGGAACGGCGAAGACCGCAACATGCGCCGAGAAGGATTGCGCATTCCATACGTGTCCCCTTTACTCGTGCAAGCAGACGTTGGATGTCTCCGTTCTCTGGCACCACAACGTCGGATTCGACTTTCTGCGGAAGGATGGTTTTGAGGCGGAAATCCGGGAGGTATACGCTCAACGCGGCGGAGAGAAGGCCGTGCGCACA
>CANQEW010000128.1 GCA_947596085.1 uncultured Clostridia bacterium
TAGCGACTCCTCGAAGCAATGGCGGATCCAGCTGGCGTCGTCGAAGCCCTGCTCGCGCTCCTCGCTCGTGCAGGGATGGAACTTGGTCGCCACCTGCACCTTGTCGCGGCTCGTGAGCTCGGCGAGGGCGCGCCCGAGGTACTGCTCGCTCGTGCCCATGTTGTAGACGTAGGCGGTGTCGAAGAATGTGATCCCCTGGTCGAGCCCCTCCTTGATGGTGGCCTTCGACTGCTCGTAGTCCACGCACCAGGGATGCATCTCGTTGGGCTCCCCGAAGCTCATCGCCCCCATGCAGATTCGCGAGACCTCGACGTCCGACCGCCCCAGCTTCACGTACTCCATAGTCACCTCCTTCAAATAGCTGACGATACGTCACCATGCGTCCCAGTGTACGCCTGAGAAGGAGCCTGACGTACCCATCAGGGATATTTGGCTCCATCAATTCGACCATGGCTCCAGTGCGTCTAAAAGGCAGTCGTTTCAATCGGGTCTTATACAGAATAGAGGGCTTACTCTTCAGATGACGTCGGTTGCCTGCACATCGACCTCGTCCCTGCCAGCGCCGGCGGGTCGCCGGGTCCATCGCCATGGCCACCTCCTGGGTGCGGGGGATGGTGAGCGATGAGGTGGCGAGGATGTGGGCGTTGAGGTAGCCGGGGTGGCAGACGACCATCCTGTCGTCCGCGAGGCGCAAGGTGGAGGCCAGCGGGCTGTCCGAACCCAGCATCGAGGACATCGGCGCCTTCATCGAACAGGTGCGCGACGAGCGCATCGTCGAGGGATTCGTGTCGTGATTCCCGTCGTACTCGACACCAACGTCCACGACGTGCTGGATGGACTCGGGTTGTAGCCCCATTACTGCGTGATTGACACTGTCCAGCTCCCGCCAAAGAAGAGAGGCTCCATACAACAATGATGTGACGGCTTGAGCTCCTATAAGATTCTGGATTACTCCTTTAATTTACTGCAATACTCCTATACAATTCTCAATTACTGCTCGAGTAACCTGGGAATACTTTGGGCGGTGGTGGGGAGGAGATGCTTCATGCCGATCGCCAACGAGGTCGAGCTTGCGGAAGCTATTGAACGGATAAGGGTTGCCGGGACCGATGTCGCGGACGTGGAGCTGAAGAGCGGTCGCGAGGGGTTCCCCGAATCGGCTCGCACCATGTCCGCCTTCTCGAACACGCGGGGCGGCACGATCGTCTATGGCATCAAGGAGTCCACGTTCCAGCCCGTTCGCGAGCTCGACGTCAAGGCCGTCCAGAACGGGTGCGCCCAGGCCGCGCGCGACCAGCTGGAGCCTCCCGTCCTGGCCGACATCAGGGTCCTCCCGTTCGAGGGATCTCCCGTCGTCGTAGCGAACATCCCGGAGGCGAGCCCGCGGCAGAAGCCGGTCTATGTGCGGCGAGAGGGACGTCAGCGGGGCTCCTACGTAAGGACGGGCGACGGGGACCATGCGCTCACGCTCTACGAGGTGGAACGGCTCGTCGAGAACGAGCGATGCCTGGCCGCAAACGACATCGTCCCCGTCCCGGACGCCACCCTCGTGGATCTGGACGGCCAGGCGCTCGCCCGCTGGGTGCAGAGGATCCGGCTTCACTCGTTCGGGCGCGTCCAGACGCTCTCCGACGAGGAGCTCATGGTCAACCGCAGGGTGCTGGCGCGCGATGAGGAGGGCGTCCTCCGCCCTACCGTAGCGGGACTCCTGGCCCTCGGTATCTATCCCCAGAAGTTCTTCCCGCGGCTGAATGTGTCCTTCGCGAGCTATCCCACACCTATGAAGGGTGACGTCGAAGCTCCCCAGCGCTTCATCGATCGGCTCGAAATCGACGGGAGCATTCCCGAGATGGTGGTGGCCGCCGTGGCGGCCGTCTCCCGCAACATCCGCCATGGGGCCGTCATCGAGGGGGCCCTTCAGCGCGAGGTGACTGACTACCCGCTCGTCGCCGTCCGCGAGGCCGTGGCCAACGCGCTGCTCCACCGCGACTACTCCAGGGAGGGCTCGGCATCGCCCGTCCTCGTGGAGCTCTACCCGAACCGTCTCGAGATCTCGAACCCGGGAGGCCTCTTCGGATCGCTCACCGTCGATGAGCTCCTGGAGGGGGCGCGGCCGGTTTCGCGGAACGCCGCCCTGTCCTCGATCCTCGGAGACGTAGCCTACGTGGCTCCGGGCGAGGAGGGCAACGTGGTGGAGAACCTCGGCACGGGGATGCGAATCATCCTGGGGGAGCTGCAGTCCGCGGGCATGCGCACGCCGCTCATCGAGAGCACGCTCGACTGGTTCTCCATCACGCTCTTCCGCCGCGAAGCGCTGGACGGTGGCTCGAGAGGCCGCAGGGCGGCTGATCGGAGGCAGGCCGTGCTTCGCCAGGTGCGTGAGATGGGGGAGCCGAACGCTCGGGATCTCTCCCGTACCTTGGACATGAGCCTCCAAACCGTGAGGAAGTACCTCGCCGAACTCATCTCATCAGGCGAGCTCGTGGCCATCGGCAAGTCCAACAGCCCGACGCGCCGCTATCGCCTTGCCTAGCAGTCTGTGATTGCGCCAAGCATTTCCGAGTTCGTAAAGTGGGAGTACCCGAGGTCGTCCGCCCGAACGATGATGCGATGCGCCACAGCTTGCTCCTTTCAGCGAGTCGACTCCTCTGCCTACCTCGTGGTTAGCGAAAGCGCGAACTGCGAGCGCGCCTCCATGTCCCGAGAGTATGCGGAGAGTGGAACCTGCATCACTCGGAGTTGCCCTCGGCGTCTGCGAGGATTCGGTCCCTGTAGGCGGTGGCCCAGTCCTCCATGGACTTGAGGACCGGCTCCAGGGTCAAGCCCAGGTCGGTGAGCGAGTACTCGACGCGTGGCGGGACCTCGGCGTAGACCTCGCGGTGGACGAGGCCGTCTTGCTCCAGCTCGCGGAGGCTCGAGGTGAGGACCTTCTGGGAGACGCCCCCGAGGTCGCGGTGAGCTCGTTGAAGCGCCAGGGGCGCCGGA
>CANQEW010000129.1 GCA_947596085.1 uncultured Clostridia bacterium
CCCAGGGCCACCGAGCCGAGGAGGTCGAGCTGGTGCTCCTTGGCCGAGAGCGAACCGAAGGCGGCACCGAAGAGGATGGCCGTGATATCCAGCCAGGCGGGCATCACGAGGTTCGTGTTCGTGGGCTCCATCGTGGTGAAGATGTGCCTGAACAGTTCTTCCATCGTCGCTCCACTCGTCGAAACCCGAGCTATGGAAGCTGGGTGTCCATTCGCGAACCCGCGCCCAGAGTAGGGTATACTCGTAATCCGCTCACGGAGAGTTGTCCGAGTGGTCGAAGGAGCACGACTGGAAATCGTGTAGGCGCCCAAAGCGTCTCCAGGGTTCAAATCCCTGACTCTCCGCCAGTCCATTCCGCGGCGTCCCGGCTGGGGCGCCGCGTGTTCCCTACCTGCGGAGGGGTGGCAGAGCGGCTGAATGCGGCGGTCTCGAAAACCGTTTACCCACCTTGTGGGTACGGGGGTTCGAATCCCCCCTCCTCCGCCAGCGCGAAACGGGCCCCGGCGAAAGCCGGGGCCTTTTCGCGCGCTGGCGGAGGAGGGGCTGGGTGAGGGCAAGATGCACAGTTTTGGCGTTCGGGTATTGCAAAAGGTCCGTGGGAGACCCGCGTGGCGGGGTTCGAAGAGAAGTGACTTAGCATAACGTCATATAAATTGACAGAAAGGAATATTGGGAATCGAGTTCGCTCCGTTTCGGAGACCGAAAAGCCCTCTGCGGGCCCGAATTCACTACCCGAACGCCAAAACTGTGCACGATCCGACGCGACGGTTCGCTCTCGAACCGTCGTGCACCCGTCCTGCTCGGGCAACTACCTACTCCCCATCCTAAATGTTCGCCGCTTGTCACAACAGGTATGTGACGTTTTCGAGTGGTCATATGGCCGTCATAACTAGTTTGTATGCTCACGCGACTTTGGTTTCTTCGTGTGGCGCGCTTGCCTGTAGCTGGGGCGGAAATAAGTGAACCCAGTAAACGACGAGCGCGATCCGGTCGGGCCGTCGAGAAGGTCCGGCTTGAAGGAGGAACCATGCAGCACGAAGAGGGAATGCCCAAGCATCTCCGCACTGAATCGCTAGAGGGACGGCATGAGCTACGCAAAGAAGATCGCGAGGCTGAGCACGAGGCTCATAAGGAGGATCGCGCCGAGAAGAAGGCGGAATTCGAGGAAAGAGTTGAGGATCGCCGCGAGTACCACGAGGTAAGGCACGAGGCCGCCAAGGAGGCGCGCGCCGAGCGGCGCGATGACCTGCGGGAGGACTTGGCCGAGCATCCTGAGGCCGCCAAGGAGCGCCATGCCGATGAGCGCGAGTACCTGCGCGAAGGTCTCGACAACCGGGTCGCGGAGGCCGAGGAGGACCACGAGCTGAACAAGCAGTTCCGCTCTGACATGCGTGCCGACGTCCACGACGACCTCCGCGAGCACCTGGACTATCACGAGGCCAAGCACGAGGTGGCGAGCGAAGAGCGGCGTGAGCGTCGCGAGGACCTCGAGGATCAATGGGACCTGCGCTCCGAGCAGCGCGGGCTCGAGATGCACGATCGTCATGCGGCACATCGCGACGACCGGGTCCTCGACCGGGTTGAGCGCGACGTTGAGAAGGCATCGAAGATCGAGCAGGACGCCGAGCTCAAGGTCGCGAAGATCGAGTCCGATGCGGCCCGCCGCGCCGAGGAGGTCCAGGAGCGCGCTGACGTGCGCGCGCAGAAGCTGATCGACAAGGCCAATGACGAGGCCGAGCGGCTGTAAGCATCAGCAAGAGCGCAACCCGCGAGCCCGCCGAGCTTCACGCCGGCGGGCCTTCTCTCTGCGGGAAGGGTAGTGACGGTTCCGCGTAAAGCTCTGAGGTTCAGTTGGCTGGGGCCTTCCGCTCGCCGTCGCAAACCGAGCTCCGCCGTACATGCCGGTCGATGGAGCGAAAAGTTCGCGCATCGGGCATGTACGGCGGAGCTCGGCTTGCGACGACAGGTTCGATGGACTGGCACTTCTACCTGTATGACTAGCGGCTGGTGATTGCCCCGGTCATTCGTTCAGGAGGAACTCCGGAATCGGCCTTGGGTCGGGGTCCCAGACGTAGGTGCCCTCCTCGCCCATCTGGCCCATGATCTTCTCGACCGGGAGGATGAGGTACTTGGCCGTGCCGGTGACGCAGACGGTGCCGTCCTCGGTCTCGAGGGTCGCGTCGCCCTCGAAGGTGCGGTGGGACTCCTTCGTCAGGCGTGCGCGGCAGTAGAGCGGCACGCCGAGGGGCGTCGGCTTGCGATAGCGCACGGAGAGCTCCATCGTCACGCCCCAGCGGTCCGGGTGGCCGATGATGAAGGCGCGGCCGATGGTCTCGTCGATCATCGCCGCGGCCACGCCCCCATGGACGCGGCCGGGATAGGAGAGGTGCTCGTGCTTGGCGACGAAGACGCCGACGAGCTCGCCGGTCTCCTCGTCCTCGACGAACTGGGCGTTCAGCCCCGCGACGTTCTCGCTCCCGCAGACGAAGCACTCGTCGTTCACATGCTGGTTCTGCAGATGATGGTGCGTGTGAGCCATGCCGACCTCTCCCTCGCGTTGATACATCAACTATAGGTCTTAGCACGGGGCATCCGCCAGAGGGCCGTCCCACGGGTGTGGGGATGGCTGCTCGGTCGACCGGCGCGTTTGCGTACTGGAGCGAATTGTCGTGACGGGGTAGCGGTATCGTTGACGCGTGAGATGAGAGAAAGGTCTTCCATGGAAGATACGAAGTTCATCGACGGGCACTACCTCGCCCGGTCCTGGCGGATGCTCACGCAGGACGATGGCTGGTGGAAACCCATCCTCGTGCTCGCGCTCGTGGCCTGGATCCCCTTCATCGGGTCCATCGCCGTGGCGGGCTACGCCCTCGGCTGGGCGCGGCTCACGGCCTGGGGCATCGATTCGGCCCCCAAGCAGCGCAACGTCTCCGTCGGCGGCTGCA
>CANQEW010000130.1 GCA_947596085.1 uncultured Clostridia bacterium
CTGATGAACGAGAAGATCACCAGATTCTATGAGATCGTCTCTGCCGACGGGGAACTTCAGGGGGAGCTCGCGACCATAATCGACGACTTGGATATCGAGGACATGCCCGAGGACGACGCGCGCAAGGCCATGGCGGACGCCGTCGCGGCGTTTGCCGCTGCGCACGAGCTCGACCTCACGGCCGCCGACATCTTCGCCGCTGATGCGGCGGGACCCGTAGGCGAACTCTCCGACGCCGAGCTCGCGAACGTCGCGGGCGGGGGCTGCGGCTGCTTCATCATCGGCGCGGCCAAGGGTTGCGGCTGCTTCTTGGCAGGCGGCTCGAACCATGGCTCAGAGGACATGGAATGCGAGTTCCTCGGCTAATCCCCTTGTGATGGGATCCACTGTCCCGCATACCGCTTGGCCGCCCAAAGTGCGGCGCCGCTCCGCGGCGCGGTCTCGGACTGCCTTGGGCGACGCTACCCCCGCATTCGCGGGGGTATGGGGATCCGGGTCTGACCGAGTGTCGCCCTCTGCGACCAGCCAGCAATACATAGAGGCCGTCGCACACAACCTGCCGTCGCAAACCCAGCTCCGCCGTACATGCCCCATCGCGCTTACGGAGATACGTGAGGTAGAACGGCATGTACGGCGGAGCTGGGCTTGCGACGACCCAATCGAGCGCCGCCTGGTCTTGTGGGGCATCCAGCTGTCCTTACAAGTCAGCGACGACCCGATTTGGCGCTCTCTGGTCTTGTGGGACATCCAGCTGTCCTTACAAGTCTGCGACGACCCATTCTGGTGCCGACAGGTTGTTCGTCCCTGCTGTATAGAACGGCTGTCAGGTGCTTCTCCAATCGAGCGGCAACTCCGCGGATGCGGGGGTGGCGCGGCCAAAAGCAGCTCAAAACAGCGCCGCGAAGCGGCGTAACACGTCCGAGGCAATCCTCGCCTGCGAGCGCCTGGACCTCTCTACCGCCGACGGCGTCCACAAGGACCCCTTCGACCGGATGCTCATAGCCCAGGCCAAGACCGGTGGCCTTCTGTTCCTGACGCACGACCGGATCCTCGCCCTCTACCACGAGCCGTTGGTCGCCGTCGTCTGATTGTCGGGTACGCAGCTTCTATGGGGCATTGAATTAAACGTCTCCGGTGCCCCACGGCACCCGTAGGGACGTGACAAGGGGGACAGTCACCGCTGTCACATCGAAGATCGTGATGTGACAGCGGTGACTGTCCCCCTTGTCACGTCCCGAGTCCATATGGCATGTCATAACATCGCGACGCCGCGCAAAACGGGGCGCCCGCCGATGACGGGCACCCCGCGTGAGGTTCAGTCCTAGAGGAGCTTATCGGCCGCACCGCCGACAATCCCGCAGGTGCCGTCGCCGACCTTCCCCTCGGTCTCCGTCGTCGAGAGGCCCTTGCTCTCGCCGTAGAAGAAGCAGAAGCAGCCCTTCACCGCTCCAACGGCGACGCACCCGCATTTCGCGCCGCCTGCCACCGCCTCGAGCTCGGCTTCGGAGAGCTCGCCCTCGGGCACCTCCGTGTCGGCTGCGAGGATGTCCTCGGCGGTGAGGTCGAAGTCGTGCTCAGCCGCGAAGGCGGCGACGGCCTCGGCCACCGCGGTGCGGGCCTCCTCCTCGGAGACGCCCTCGATGTCCACGCCCTCCGTCACGGCGACGAGCTCGGCCTGGAGCGCGTCATCGGCGGAGATGACCTCGTAGAATTGCTGGATCTTCTCGTTCATGGGTCTTCCTTTCATTCGACCGCACGTGCTGATCCCAATTATTGGCATCGCGAGGCACGCGCAACCTTTAGAACCCTTCGCGGAATCCGCGACCATGCATTGGTGCTCTCCCACACCCCATTCGCGCACGCTATGAAGGCCATTCCTCATGGCGAGGAATGCCGCGCACGCGAGCGCGTGCTTGTATAAAAACAAATCGTACTTTTGACTGCATCACTTAAACGGTGCATTCGTGTCCCATACATCCTGGTCTAGCAGGAAGTCGATGGCTCCGATGATGGTAAAGCCGTCCGCGTCTGTGAAGCGACCGCGTCGATACCCCACCACGAGGACCTTCGGCCACGAGTCGCGGATGGCCCGGAATGGCCGCACCTCCCGCTCGTACTGTCCCTCGCCGTCCACGCTCCACGCGGATTGGACGTAGATGCGATCGCCGGCCGCTCCGGCCACGAAGTCGCATTCGTAGCTCGTGCGCCGCCGCTCACCGCCGACGGACTCACGGACGTTCACCCTCCCGATGCCGACCTCGTAGCCCCTCCGGGAGAGCTCGTTGTAGATGACGTTCTCAAGGAGATGGCCCCGCTCGGGCAAGGGGAAGTCGAGGATGGCGTTCCGTAGCCCTAAGTCCTCGAAGTAATACTTGAATTTCGGCCGGAGCAGCTCCTTGCCCCGCAACTCCCGCTGCCCGACCGCGTCGACGATAAAGGATTCCGAGAGGTGGTTGAGGTAGTCGGCGACGGTGGCTGCGGAAAGGGGCGAATTGGCACCGGCGAGCGTCGTGACGATGTTCTGCGTGTTCGTCAGGTTGCCGACGTTCGACGCAAGGTACTTCACGAGAGCGTCCATCTCCGCGAGCCGCTTGATGTCGTAGCGCTGGACGATGTCTCGACGGTACGTGCCGTCGAAGAGCCCATGGAGATAGTGGCGCCTGCGACCCTCGTCCGACTCGAGCACGGCCGTAGGGAGGCCGCCGTAGACGAGGTAGTCCTCGAGAAGGTCCCTCGGATCGCCCTCCCGGACGCTCGCGAACTCTTCGAATGAGAACGGATGGACGCGCACCTCCGTCCCCCGGTCCCTGAACTCGGTCATGATATCTGTCGAGAGGAAGCGCGAGTTGCTCCC
>CANQEW010000131.1 GCA_947596085.1 uncultured Clostridia bacterium
AGACCCGTGAGGCCTTTGGCTTCTGCTACCGTACCCTCAAGGGCAACGACCTCAAGGGTCAGGACGCCGGCTACATCCTGCACCTGGTCTACGGGTGCACCGTGTCGCCGTCCGAGCGTTCATATCAGACGGTCAACGACTCCCCCGAGGCGATCACCTTCAGCTGGGAGCTCGACACCACGCCGGTGGCCGTGCTCAACCACAAGCCGACCTCCCTCGTCACGATCGACTCCACCGAAGTCGATCCGGTGTCTCTCACCCGTCTCGAGTCCGTGCTCTACGGCACCCTCGAGGAGGAGCCGCGCCTGCCGCTCCCCGACGAGCTCGTGAAGATCATGGACACTCCGATCTCCATGTTCGACGTGCGCGTCCCCGCTCCCGACACCCAGATGAGCAATCGTGTCATGAGCGACTTCGCCGACGACATCGAGATCGACGACGAGGCCGGCACGATCAGCGGCACCGTTCACAAGGTGCGCGGTTGGGCCGGTCCCGCTGGTACGTCCAACATTACCAACTATATTCTGCCCGTACAGGTTCCGTCCATGGCGAATTCGCACGTGCGCACGAAGCTCAACAGCAAGGACGGCGGCGTCCTCGCGAGCCTCGCGAGCAATGACGGGAACACCTACATCATCGTGCCGAAGAACCACGATGGCATGAAGCTCACGGTGCAGCAGTCCGATACCAACAACTTCACCGACGACATCACCTTGGAGCGGGTCTATGACCTCTCCAACGTGGTGTATGACGAGACCACGGAGCCAGTGGACAATGTCACTCCGTCGACCACGTCGACGTACATCAAGACCTACATGAGTGACAAGCATCCGGAGAAGACCGTCGACGATCTTCAGTCCAATCTCGTACTGCGCATCAACGGTGCCAGCGACTTCCAGGCCGAGGGCACGTTGCACAACGTTGAGGGCTTCACGTCGTTCTACGATAAGGAGCGCCCGAACGGTCACTTCATGATCTTCCGCTTCGCCCCGAAGGACACGACGCACCGCATCGGTGTCAAGTCGTCCGAGGCGAAGGGCGGGACTGACAGCGTCTTCGATGCGAACGACTTCATCGTCCTTGCCCGTGTCGACGACTTCATGAAGCAGGGCAACAAGGCCCTCACGGTCTACGAGTACGACGCCGATGGCCAGAACAAGCTCAACACGTTCCAGGTCACGCTCGACAAGCTCGTTCTCGAGTAAGGAGATACGAATGGCTCGCCTTAACTGGGATGCCATTGGTGAGCACTGGTTTGAAACTGGTGTCGACCATGGCGTTTTCTACCCCGTCGATCTGGAGACCAACCGCTACGGCACCGGCGTCGTGTGGAATGGCCTCACCGCTGTCACTGAGAGCCCCGAGGGTGCTGAGCCCAACGACCAGTACGCGGATAACATCAAGTACCTGACGCTTCGTTCCGCAGAGACCTTCGGCGCCACCATCGAGGCGTTCACCTATCCCGACGAGTTCGAGCCCTGCGACGGCACCGCCGTCCTCGGCGAGGGCGTCAATATCGGCCAGCAGAATCGTCAGGCCTTCGGCTTCTGCTATCGTACCCTCAAGGGCAACGACACGCAGGGTCAGGATGCCGGTTACATCCTGCATCTCGTCTATGGCTGCACGGTCTCTCCGTCCGAGCGTGCCTATCAGACGGTCAATGACTCGCCCGAGGCCATGACGTTCAGCTGGGAGCTCGACTCCACGCCCGTCAACGTCACCGGTCACAAGCCGACTTCGCTCGTCACGATCGACTCCACCGAGACCACCGAGGCCAAGATGAAGAAGATCGAGGACTACCTCTACGGCACCGAGACCACCGAGCCCCGCTTCCCCATGCCCGACGAGGTCGTTTCCATCATGGAGGCTGCTTGAAGCGCTTCGGCAATTGTCGCCGCTGATGGGACGATGTTCCTGGACAATGGGCTTTTCGTAAGCGAGATTCAGCGAGACGTCTTTGTCAGCGATAAGAACGGTTACATCTCCGGCGAGCTCATCCCGACCGACTTTGGTTACAGCATCGCGTTGATGCTATCTGAGCGCAGCACCAACGTGCACGGGTATGTGATGCTACTTCAAAATGATGGTGATTACTACTCGCCAGATCCCGCAATGCAGACGGTTGAGATCGTGGCCGACCAGCCGGCTGTCCTGCGGGTCACCGATGTGATGAACCAGAGTATTCGGGCCATCGTCATGGAGAGGGACCGGGTCATCAAGGACAAGACGTATTCGCTAAGTAGGATCAATCGCGTGTCAGATGGCTTGAGATTACAGCCAAAGCCATACGCGATGACAGTTTAAGGGGAGTTCGGGGGTCCTTCGGGGCCCCCAGCTCCTTGTTCAAAGGAGTAGGAAATGCTCAAGAAGACCGTCGAGTACACGAATTTCAACGGCCAGAAGCGTAGTCAAGATCTATATTTCAACATGAACAAGTTCGAGCTCACGCAGATGATGATCGGGGCGGACAACGTCCCCTTCCAGGAGTACATGCAGCGCCTTCTGGACACGCAGGACGTCAGTGAGATGCTCACCGTCGTCAAGGATATTCTCCTGATGGCTTACGGTGTGAAGTCCACCGATGGCGAGCACTTCGTCAAGTCT
Source organism: uncultured Clostridia bacterium (assembly GCA_947596085.1). Lineage (GTDB taxonomy): Bacteria > Bacillota > Clostridia > Christensenellales > Aristaeellaceae > SFTH01. The sequence continues at coordinate 2,605 of CANQEW010000131.1, forward strand.
GACGAGATTCGTCATGAATTCGAGACGAGTGCGTCGTTCCCCGAACTCTATTATCAGCTGATGTCCAACCCCGACGAGCTGCTCAAGTTCATCTGGGGCATCATGCCCCCGGATCTCCGTCCCGACGAGAGCACCCTCACGGATATTCTCGCCAGTTTCAACGACCAGACGGAGACCGTGGACGTCGAGAACCAGTTCAGGATCGTGACAG
>CANQEW010000132.1 GCA_947596085.1 uncultured Clostridia bacterium
TTAGAGCAGTCGGCTCATAACCGATCGGTCCAGGGTTCAAGTCCCTGAGGGCCCACCAATATGGCGCAGTAGTTCAGTTGGTTAGAATGCCAGCCTGTCACGCTGGAGGTCGAGGGTTCGAGCCCCTTCTGCGTCGCCACAAAAAGACCCTTCGAAGGTAACATCGAAGGGTCTTTTATCATGGAAATCGGAAACTTCATCCGCTAATGAAATTCCCTAGAGCTCAAACGAATCCCCACACTGCTGGATCTCCATGATTCGATCCGCATATCTCCTCGCGCAGTCCAGCGCTTTGAGGCGGCGAATGATATCGTAATCGCCGACCATGTGCATCGGAAAGATCACCTTCGGTTCAATCAGTCGCGCAAAGGCGTCGAAACCGCGCCAAAACTCGTCGCCCAGCCGCGGGTCGAGGGGCAAAAACGCTGCATCGATGGTCAATCCTTGCAGCTTTTCGATCTCCTCGTAGAAGCGCGCCCGCTGGGAGCGGTCGAAGTTTTCGTCCTGATGCCAGAGCCAGAGGTTGTGGTCGCCTGCGTGGTAGACACGCTTGCCCTCGCACTCCACACAGAACGCCACGCCCATGTCCGTGGAGCGCAGCGCCCGCACCTGCACGCCGCCTTCCGAAACCACATCGTCCTTGTGCATGCGCGTGCAGCGCGCGAGAATATCATCGGTGATGCCCAGGTTCTCGCGGTTATGAGCGTTCAATGTAATATCGCAGCCCAAAAGGTAGCGCGTGCCGGGCGCACGCTCGCCGTAGCGGTAGAGCTCCGCCGCATAGTGATCCGGGTGGTGATGGCTGGCGAAGGCAAACAGGCGCACGCCCTCCGGAACCTTCGGCACTACTCCCTGATAGTAATCGAACAGCAGCCAATGCGTCTCGCCCTGTACGAGAAAGCCGCTGTGGTCGATGTAAATTACGCGCATTCGCAACACCCCTTCATTATTATAGCGCCGGATGCAGATCGCGGCAAGGGGGATTTGCTTGTCTGTCCAGCCAGCGCATGATATAATGAAACTAAAGCTGTAAATCATTAAGGAGACAGATTCATGCAGAGAATCGCGCAATTCATGAAGATCAGCCGCGCGCAGTTTGAGCGGGATTGGGAATTTGATTCACCCTGTCCCTACGACGAACTGCTCCTGCCCCGGCGCGGCACGTCCGGCTCGGCGGGATACGACTTCTTTTCGCCCCTCGACTTTGCCCTCGCGCCCGGCGAATTCATCAAAATCCCCACTGGAATTCGTGCTCGCATTGATCCGGGTTGGGTATTGACGCTCTATCCGCGCTCCGGTCAGGGCTTCAAATACCGCCTCCAGATGTACAACACCGTGGGAGTGATCGACTCGGATTACTTTGGAGCGGATAACGAGGGACACATTCACATCAAGATCGTCAACGCCAATGAGGAGGGCAAGCGGCTGTCCGTGCGAAGGGGCGAGGCGTTCGCGCAGGGCATTTTCTTGCCGTTCGGAATCACTGTCGATGACGATGTAAGTGAGAAACGCACCGGCGGCTTCGGCAGCACGGACCGCGGCTGAACTCGATGGCAAGATCGCCTCCGGACGTGCATACGTTCGTTCGGGGGTGATTTCGTGAAGAGGGTGAAGTTTTGTGGCGCGATCCTGATTCTGGCGGGCATATTGATTCGTCCGGAGGCCGCCGTGGCAGGCGCGCAGAGGGCGATGTACCTGTGGAATACGAGCGTCGCGCCCGCGTTGTTTCCTTTCTTGGCGCTGCTGCCGGTGCTCACGGGGCCGGATGCCTGCGCCGCCTACGATGCCGTGTTTTCGCGCCTCATGCGGCCGCTATTCGGCTTGCCCGGAGCGGCGGCTCCCGCGCTGGTAATCGGCATGATTTCCGGTTCGCCGGGCGGCGCGCTGGCGGTACGGCGCGTGGCCGGGGAGGCGGGCCTGCGCCGGGACGAGGCGCGAAGGTTGGCGCTGGCGGTGAGCGGCGTAAGCCCGGCGTATCTGATGCTGGGTGTGGGACAGGGGTTGTACGGCTCTGTGGCGCTGGGCGCTCAATTGGCATTGATCCAGCTTGCGATTCAGGTGGGCATGTTGCTCTTGCTGCGCGGCATGGAAGACGATCAGGAAAAGGTCGCCCTTCCCGCGTCGGAGCGTGAACGCGCGCCAATTCGCGGCGCAGTGGAGGGCGTGCTTGTGGTGTGCGGCTACATGGTATTCTTCGGTGCGGCATGCCGCGTAGCCGCCGGCTTCGTGGGAGAGCGAGCGGGCGCGGCGCTGCTGCTCGTTTGCGATCTCCCCTCCGGTTTGGCGGAATTGGCGCGCTGGGCAGTGCCCGGCAAGATGCTTCTGCAGGGCGCGGCCATTGGCTTTGGCGGACTGTGCATCGCGGCGCAGAATTTGGATGCATTGCGCCCCTTGGGTGTGACCGCCAGAGAGTATTTCGCGGCGCGCGGCGTCGCGGCGGCGGCGTCCGCTGTGGCGAGCGGGCTGCTGCTTCAAACGCGGAGCGGCATCGCGGAGATATATGTGGGCGAAGAAATGCGCGTCTATGCGTTTTCTCTCCTGGCAGCCGGCGTCATCGCACTCCCAGCGTTGCTCTTTTTCACAAAAACATTTTATTTTAACAAATGGAAAAATCGCGCATAAAACCTGGCGATTGGGGGAAATTACCTATATCTGGTGGCAAAAGGACGAACCGAATCACAATATCCTGTGCGAAGGGTTTGAATGTAAAATCAAAAAATATGTTTTGATACAATAGATAGGTAACAGAAGGAGGAAGAAAAACAGAGAGCCAAGTGATAGAATGTAACTGCAAAAC